>JBECKQ010000282.1:0-12876 GCA_040235375.1 Phycisphaerae bacterium
GTCTCGATCGCGTCCGCCAGAAGCTGCTGCACGGCATCGTCGCCGAGCAACTTGCGAAGCTCGGGCACGTCGCGGCACTGTGACCCCGGCCGCGCCGCGGTGATCACTCGGCACCGGCGGACGATGCCCGCGGGGTCGTACCAGGTGTGCAACTCGAGCAGCGAGTCCGCTCCGATGATCCAGAAGAGTTCCGCGTCAGGTCCGAGCTGCCGGCGAAAGTGCTCGACCGTTCGAACCGTGTAGCTCGGCCCCGCGCACGTCAGATCGTGATCGCTGAATTCGAACAGCGGATCCCCCTCGATCGCCACGCGGACCATCGCGGCCCTATGCTCGCTGGGCGCCAGCCCCCTGTCGGGCTTGTGCGGCGGCGTGCGACTGGGCAACAGAACCACCCTGTCAATGCTGAGATGCTCGGCGATCGCCCGGGCAATGATGAGGTGCCCGTGATGGATCGGGTCGAAGCTGCCACCGAAAAGTGCCGTTTTCCCAGCCATAACGTTGTGAGTCTCGGCCTGTACCACCCGGAATACCGACGTACCGCCGCAGAACCTGCATGCCGCCGACGATCGGCGTCGATCCTAGCCCGCCGGCAGAGCGCACGCAACGATGCCTTGTCGGCCCTGTGTGAACCTGACGCTACGGCCAGACGGCCCGGCGTCCGATATTCACTTTGTACCCGGCGCCCGCGACGGAGCGATTGAATTGGCCGACCGCCCGCAAGTATCCATCGTCATCGCGACGCACAACCGGCGCGACGTGCTGGTCGGCACGTTGCACCGACTTGCAAGCCTGAGGCTGGCCCCCGGCCTGGCGGAGACGATCGTTGTCGACAACGCTTCCGCGGACGGTACGGCCGACTCCGCGTCGCGCCGCTTCTCCAACGTCCGTGTGATTGAATTGAACGAGAACCTCGGAAGCTGCGCCAAGGCGCTCGGCGTCGACGCCGCGCAGGGCCGGCTCATTCTCTTCCTCGACGACGACTCGTATCCGCGCCCCGGCAGCATCGAGCAGATGATCGATGCGTTCGAAGCCGACCACCGTTTGGGCGCCGCCGGCTTCATCGTTCACCTGCCCGACGGCCGGCGCGAGTGCAGCGCGCTGCCTAACGTCTTCGTCGGCTGCGGCGTCGGACTCCGCGCCGACGCCCTCGCCGAGGTCGGCGGCCTCGATCGCTCCTTCTTCATGCAGGCGGAAGAGTACGACCTGAGTTTCCGGCTCGTGGCTGCCGGCTGGTCCGTCGAGACGCTGCCCGGTTTGCATGTCGATCATCTCAAGACCCGGCAGGCAAGGATCAGCGATCGCACCATTTATTACGACACGCGCAACAACCTGCTCGTCGCCGCCCGCTATCTGCCCGATGACCACGCCGGCAATCTTCGCGACGACTGGACGCAGCGATACCGCTGGCTGGCCGAACGCAACGGCCAGCTCGAAACGCACGAGCGCGGCCGGACTGAGGCGCTGGCGGTCTGGAACAAAGAGCGCCTCGCCTACGCAACGTGGCGACTGACGGCCGGCGCGTTCGAACAGCTCTTTCGATTCGATGAGCTACGCCGGCGAATCGAGTCGCTGGCGCGCACCGGGGCGTCCCGCGTGGTGTTCGCCGGACTGGGCAAGAACGTTTATCCGTTTTTTGCGGCGGCGCAGGCGTGCGGGTTGGACGTCCTGTGTATCGGCGACGACCAGTTCGCCGGCCCCGGGCGGTCGTACCGCGGCGTACCGATCGTCCCCCTGAGCGTGGCCGCCGTGCACGACGCCGACGCGATCATCATCTCCGATACGTCGCCCGTTCACGCCGGCCGGGCAGCCCGGCGCGCCGCGGGACTCACCACCAGCCCGGTGCACTGCTGGTTCGGCGAGGCGCCCGCGTTACATGCGGCCGCCGTACATGGAGCGTTGACCGGCGCTTGCCAATCCGCCGAAAGTGCATAACATCGCTCTTATCGGGAATTTAGCCCATTCTAATCTCGCCTCCGCAGGATCGAGATAGAAGGGCCGAGCGTGCATTCACGTCAAACCGACCGGGAGGAGCGTCTATGCGAAGGCAAATCAGGATCAATAGCGACATCGCCGTGGGTCCGCAGCCGTCGGAGCCGGGCCTGACTCGGCTCCACGACGAGGGCTTTCGCGCCGTCGTAAACCTCCGCACCTTCGGCGAGCACGGCCAGGCGATATCTCCGGAAACGGAGGCGCGGCTGGCCGAAGACATCGGCCTCGCCTACCGCAACATCCAGGTATCGCGAAAGGAGATGGCCGCCGAGCAGGTGGACATGTTCCGCCAGGCGCTCGACGTCCTGCCGGCCCCGGTTTACGTCCACTCGGGGACCGGCCGGCGCGCCGCCGCATTCGTCATGATGCACGTCGCCGCCGAGCAGGATCTCACCGGCGACGAGGTCCTGGCGGCCGGCGAGCGCCGCGGCCTTCCCGTGGACTCGCCGAAGATCCGCCGCTTCATCAAGCATTACATCAACGAACTCGTGCCCGTATAACGATTCGACGCTGCGTTGCCACTCGTGCCGTACAGTCCGTCGGCCTATGCCGTCCGGTTGCAGGCCGGGGGGCGCTGTTGTCGTCTCATGGCGAAGTCGTTGCCTGCAGCGAGTGGTCCAACAGGTCTGCGCAGGAGCGCGCATTTCCGCGCGGCCGGCGTGCTGCTGTGCCCGTCGATCGTGGGGGTGCTTATCCGAAGACCGCGGCGAACGCGAAGAGGACGATCTTTATCAAGGCGAACGGTCCGCCGATGATCAGTGCGATCAGATATGTGAGCGTGTCCATTAAGTGTTCCTTTTCTATGAGACGGCGATACGCTATCTGCACGTCCGGCCGGAGTCAAACCCGCGCCGCGCCGGCCGTGCGGCTGGTTGAATCCTGAGCCCTTGCGCGATGATGGAAACCAACGAGATTCCCGCTGCCGTGGCCGTTGTCACCGACCTCGTCTTCTCTTCGCGGATTCTCTCGACGGGTCGCGCGCTTGGCGTCACCGTCCGGTGCGTGCGCTCGGCCACTCAGCTCGCACAGGCATTGGCGGCCGGCGGCGTCCGCCTGGCCATCATCGACATGGAGTTGCCGGGCGAGGAGGCTCTTGATGCACTGCAAACCGCCACCGCCCACAAACCCGCCCCGGCCGTGCTCGCGTTCTACCCGCACGTGCGCGCCGACTTGAAGCAGTCGGCCAAGGCCGCCGGTGCCGACTACGTCCTGCCGCGATCGCAGTTCGACGAGCAGTTCTTGCGCCTCCTGAAGGCCCACTGCATACCGGCCGACTGACTGCATTTCCAACGGCGTACGTACCTAAAGACCGTCTTTCTGCTATCATGCCATCTTCTATCGGTGATGGTGACTACGCGCGATCTAAGAAAAGGCTATGCGCGACCCGCCGCATTTTCACGCACGTTGACGGCACAACCGAAATGCTCCTGACCATCACCACAACCCGCCCGCCGGCCACTGACCTTGGCTGGCTCCTCCACAAGCATCCACAGAAGGTGCAGACCTTCGACCTCGCCTTCGGCTGCGCCCATGTTTTCTACCCCGAAGCGACCGACCACCGCTGCACCGCCGCTCTCGTGCTCGACATCGACCCGGTCGGCCTCGTCCGCCGCCGCCGAGGCCCCGCGGGCGACTCTTTCTCTCTCCAGCACTACGTCAACGACCGCCCCTACGTCGCCAGCAGCTTCCTCAGCGTCGCCATCGCCCGGGTGTACGGCTCCGCCCTTGGCGGGCGGTGCAAGGACCGCCCGGAGCTTGTCGACGAGGTACTGCCGCTCGAGGCCCGCCTGGTCGTCATGCCTTGCCGCGGCGGCGAAGCGCTGCTTCGGCGTCTCTTCGAGCCGCTCGGCTACGAAGTCTCCACCGAGCGCCACCCGCTCGACACCAAGTTCCCCGACTGGGGCGACAGCAGCTACTTCACCGTCACGCTCCGTAGCCGGCAGCGCTTGCAGGATTTGCTCACGCATTTGTATGTCCTCATCCCCGTGCTCGACAACGACAAGCACTATTGGGTCGGCGAGGACGAGCTCGAGAAGCTCCTGCGCCGCGGCGAAGGCTGGCTCGGCGCACATCCCGAGCGCGAGGCCATCACCACGCGTTATCTCAAGCATCAGCGCCGCCTCGCGCGCGAGGCGCTCGCTCGCCTGGCCGAGGAGGACCATCCCGATCCCGACGCCGAGCAGGTCGCTCACGCCGAGGAAGAGGCCGCCCTGGAAGCGACCGTCATCGTTGCCGATCGCGCTGCGGCCACGCCCGCCCCGACGGATGCCGCCGAACTCGCTACCCTCTCGACGGACGACAAGGCTCTACCGGACGACGACGCCCTGACGCTGAATGCCGAGCGCCTCGCCACCGTCCTGGCCGCCCTGCGCGCCGGCGGGGCAAGCTCCGTCGTCGATCTCGGCTGCGGCGAGGGTAAGCTGCTGCGCCTCCTGCTGGATGACAAGCGGTTCGAGCGCGTCGTCGGCATGGATGTTTCGCTGCGCTCGCTGAAATTCGCCGCCGAGCGCCTGAGGCTGGACCGCCTGCCGGCGGCCAAGCGCCGGCGGATCGACCTGCTGCACGGCTCGCTGACGTACCGCGACGCCCGCCTGGCCGGCTTCGACGCGGCCGCCTGCGTCGAGGTCATCGAGCACCTCGACCCGCCGCGTCTGGCGGCCTTCGAGCGCCTGCTCTTCGAGTTCGCCCGCCCGCGGACGGTGGTCATCACCACGCCGAACCGCGAGTACAATGTGAACTTCGAAACGTTGCCGGCCGGGCGCCTGCGCCACCGCGACCACCGTTTCGAATGGACCCGCGCCGAGTTCGAAACTTGGTCCCGCACCGTCGCCGACCGGTATGGGTACACCGTCCGCCACCTGCCCATCGGCCCCGAGGATCCCGAACGTGGAGCGCCGACGCAGATGGCGGTTTTCAAGATGGACGCGGACGTATGATCCTTGAAGGCGCGCGAGTGCTTGCAGATGTAGCGGCTGAACGGACGCTTGAAGCCAAGGCGGTGTTCAACGAGCATGGTATCGTCGTCTTTCCTCGCTCCGTAGAACATCGCACGATGAAGCGCGAAGGCATTTCCTATGAAGATGACTACGCGGGCAACGCCCTCGCCGCGATGGTTCGCCCAGGTGCATTCGAGGTCCGCTTCCACAAGTCGTATTCCGATCGGCAGGTGGCGCGAATCTTGAGTGCGATTGCCGCGGAGACAGGCTTCGAGGTGCTCGGCGCGTGGCGCGTCACGTATCAGGGTCGCCCGCTGAACATTCGGAGCGGTGCTTGAGTGACCTTTTCAGTTCGCCGAACTCCCGCCCGTCGACGGGCGGTGTGCATACCCCGTCGCCGCGGAGCTCAGCGGCCCCGAGCACCTCGCCTTCAGCGCCTTGACGCAGATAGTAGTGTTCGCGAAGCCGTAATACCCTTTTTTTGATTGGGCACGTTCCGAAAGCGAGCAATCCCATGAAGAAGTTACTTGGCTTTCTGGATGACCTGGATGCGCGGAAAATCCACTGGCGCCTGTTTCGCGCGAGAAACGAAGCTATCATGGTCGAGATCGCCGTGCCCGGCGAACGGTGGGAAGTCGAGTTTTTTGCTGACGAATCAGTGGAAGTGGAGATCTTTTGCAGCGACGGCAACATCGAAGGGGTTGGGGCTCTCGATCGCCTTTTTCGGGACTTCAGTGATTGAGAAGGAGTCTACTCAATGAGCGACAACTGGATTCCCTTCATGCGCGACACCGACGCCGGTCGGATTTCCATCAACGTGGATCTGGGGGCCGCGGATTGCGACCAGTCGCGCTTGCCCAGCCTCGTGACGTTGCGGCTTTGTGCGCTTGCCTTCCGAAAGGACGGCAGCCCCTCCCGCGAAGAATTCGACTTTATAAACGAGACGACAAACCGGATCGACGACGAGCTGCCACCGCAACGCGCCCGTCATGTCGGCAGGATCGCGGGCAAGGATGGATTCCTCGTGCACATCTACACGTGCGAGCCCGACGAAACGACGAAGCTACTCCACCGCCTGACGAGCCACCTCACTAATCGCGATCCGCGAGTCGAAGTCCGTCCGGACCCGGATTGGTCAGTCTACCACGGCTCGCTTTGCCCGACCGTTCTGGAAGTGCAAGCCGTGAAAGACCTCATGGTCCTCGAGAACATGCGTAAGCACGGTGACGATCTCCGCAAGCGCCGCCAGATCGACCATTGGTTGTACTTCAGTGATTCCGCCGGATGCGACCGAGCCGAACAAACGCTGCGTGAGTACGGATTTGATATTCTCAATCGCCACGCTGACGCACCTGAGCCGCGACGCTGGTCACTACGCGTCGCCCGCGTCGATTCGGTGAAGTTCGCCGATATCTCCCAACTGACTGCCTGGCTCCTTCAACTTGCCGCAGATTGTGGTGGAGAGTACGACGGCTGGGAAACGGCCATCATCAAAGGGAGCGGAAATCCCTTACGAAACCTAATAGACAAGTGGCGCCGGTCCACGTAATTCCGTCGGGAGTGCACTGCTCCGTGACCATCACCATCCCCGAACTCGCTCTCGTCGCCCTCGTTGGACCTTCCGGCTCCGGCAAGTCCAGCTTTGCGCGCAGGCACTTCAAGCCCACCGAAGTCCTTAACAGCGACTACTGCCGCGCGCTCGTCGCTGACGACGAGAACGATCAGACCGTTACGGCGGAGGCCTTCGAAATCCTCCACTTCATCGCCGCCAAGCGGCTCGCCGCCGGCCGCCTGACCGTCATCGACGCCACCAACGTCAAGCCCGAAGACCGCAAAAAGCTCGTCGAGCTCGCGCGGCAGTACCACTGCCTTCCTGCCGCCATCGTCTTCGACCTGCCCGCGAGCATCTGCCGCCAGCGCAACGCCGCCCGCACCGACCGCAACTTCAGCGGCGAGATCATCCGCGCCCAGCAGAGCGCCCTGCGCCGCGGCCTCCGTTTCCTCTGCAAGGAAGGCTTCCGCCACGTCTACATCTTGAAAACGCCCGACGAAGTCGACGCCGCCACCGTCGAGCGCACGCCGCTGTGGAACAACAAGAAGCACGAGCACGGCCCGTTCGACATCATCGGCGACGTGCATGGCTGCTTCGACGAGCTCGCCGAACTGCTCGGTGAGCTCGGCTACCGCATCGACGAATCCGACCGCCCCGACGGCCTGGGGTACACCGTCACTCCGCCCGCCGGCCGCAAGGCCATCTTCCTCGGCGACCTCGTCGACCGCGGCCCGAAAATCCCCCACGTTCTCCGCCTCGTCATGGCCATGATCGCGGACGGGGCCGCCCTCTGCGTCCCCGGCAACCACGACATGAAGCTCATGCGTAAGCTCCGCGGCAAGAACGTGCAGATCACCCACGGCCTCGCCGAAAGCGTCGAGCAGCTCGACGCCGAGCCGCCGGAATTCCGCGAGCAGGTCGCCGCCTTCCTCGACGGCCTCATCAGCCACTACGTCCTCGACGACGGCAAGCTCGTCGTCGCCCACGCCGGCATGAAGGCCGACATGCAGGGCCGCGGCTCCGGCAAGGTCCGCGAGTTCGCTCTCTACGGCGAAACCACCGGCGAAACCGACGAATTCGGCCTGCCCGTCCGCTGCAACTGGGCCGCCGAGTACCGCGGCCGGGCCACCGTCGTGTACGGCCACACGCCCGTACCCGACCCCGACTGGCTCAACCGCACCGTCAACATCGATACCGGCTGCGTCTTCGGCGGCGCCCTCACCGCCCTGCGCTATCCCGAGCGCGAGTTCGTCTCCGTGCCCGCCAAGCGAGTCTACGCGCAGTCGAAAAAGCCCTTCGCCCCTGCGGAGGATCGCGACGGCGAGCCCGCGCTCTCCGCGCAGCAGGCCCACGACGACGTCCTCGACATCGCCGACCTGCTCGGCAAGCGCATCATCTCCACGCGCTTGCAGCACAACGTCACCGTCAGCGCCGAGCAGGGCGCCGCCGCGCTCGAGACGCTCAGCCGCTTCGCCGCCAACCCCAAGTGGCTGATCTACCTGCCGCCGACCATGTCGCCGAGTGAAACCTCGTCGGAAGACGGCTGGCTCGAGCACCCGCGCGAAGCGTTCGCCTACTACCGCAAGCAGGCCCAGCCCCGCGTCATCTGCCAGCAGAAGCACATGGGCTCGCGGGCCGTGGTTATTGTGTGTCGCGATGAAGACGTGGTCCGCCGCAGCTTCGGCATCGTCGACGACGGCATCGGCGTCATCTACACGCGCACCGGCCGGCGCTTCTTCGAAGACCGCCCGCGCGAGGCCGAACTGCTCCAACGCATCCACGCCGCTCTCACCGCGTCCGGCTTCTGGGACGCGCTCGATACCGACTGGGCCTGCCTCGACTGCGAGCTCATGCCCTGGTCGGCCAAGGCGCAAGCGCTCTTGCAGGACCAGTACGCCGCCGTCGGCGCATCCGCCCGCGCCGCGCTCGCCGAGGTCGCCGCCGTCCTCGAGCAAGCCGCCCGCGACGGCCGCGACACCGCCGCCTTGCTCGACCGCTTCCGCGACCGCGCCGCCATGATCGATGACTACGTGCGCGCGTATCAGGAATACTGCTGGCCGGTCGAGTCGATCGCCGACTTGAAGCTCGCTCCCTTCCACCTTCTCGCGACGGAGGGCACAGTCCACGCCGACCGCGACCATGTCTGGCACATGGAAACGCTCGCCAGCGTCTGCGCCGCCGACCGGGAGATCCTTCTCGCAACGCCGTACCGAATCGTCGATCTCACCGATCCGGCCAGTGAGGAACAAGGCGTCGCCTGGTGGGTCGATCTCACCGAGCGCGGCGGCGAGGGCATGGTGGTCAAGCCGTACGACTTCGTCGCCCGCGGTCGCCGCGGCCTGATTCAGCCGGCCGTCAAGTGCCGCGGGCGCGAGTACCTCCGCATCATCTACGGCCCGGAGTACACGATGCCCGAGCATCTCGACCGTCTTCGCACCCGCGGCCTGGGTCGCAAGCGCTCGCTCGCCCTTCGCGAGTTCGCCCTGGGCATCGAGTCGCTGGAGCGTTTCGTCCGCGCCGAGCCGCTTCGCCGCGTCCACGAATGCGTCTTCGCCGTCCTCGCCCTGGAAAGCGACCCCGTCGACCCGCGCCTGTGATCAGCGCGCACGTGTGCCGGTCTGCAAGTTGACATTGCCATCGCCCTCCGTGAGCATGACCGCATCGAGCGGCCTCGAGCGCCGCGCGGCGTCTTTTGATCCTGTTGGCGAAAATCTCGAGGAGGGTAATCATGGGGGCTGCGGCAAAGCTGAATCGCGACCAGGCCATGCTGCTCGTCATCGACGTGCAGACCAAGCTCCTTCCCCACGTCGAGGATCACGAGCAGACGGTCGCGGCCATCGCCACGCTGCTTCAAGCCGCGCCTATCCTCGGCGTTCCGGTGATGGCCACCGTCCAGTACGTCAAAGGGCTCGGCCCGACGGAGGATCGTTTGGCCGACCTGCTCCAGCAGCAGGGCATCGAGCAGATCGAGAAGGCCGCCTTCAGCGTCTGCTGTGACGGCCCCATTCGGCTGCGTCTCGCCGAGATGAACCGCTCGCAGGCTATCGTCGCCGGCATCGAGGCGCACGTCTGCGTCGAGCAGACGGTTCTCGACCTGCTGGCTTCCGGCGTGCAGCCCTTCGTCTGCGTGGACGCCGTCTCGTCCCGCTACGGGCTTGACCTGGACGTGTCGCTGAACCGGATGCAGGCGGCCGGGGCCGTTATCACCACGGTGGAGGCCGTTCTCTTCGAGCTTTGTAACATCTCTGGCACACCTGAGTTCAAGGAGCTGCTGAAGCTCGTAAAGAGTTTTGACGAAGCGCGCCAGTAATCGCCGCCGGAGTCCGCCGTGCCTTACGACGAAGACGACCTCGACTTCAACTCGCCCGATGTGGACGGCGAACCGGCCGACGATGACAGCGAGCTGTTGCCCTGCCCTTCATGCGGGGCAATGATTTACGAGGAAACCGAGAAGTGCCCCTACTGCGGCGAATGGGTGACGCCGCGGAATGCCGGTCAGCGCATGCCCTGGTGGGTGACCATCGGCGGAATTATCGCCATCGTGGCCTTCCTTTTCTGGGTTTTTCGAGGTCTGTTGTGGACGCTTTTCTGAGCCGGGCGGCCGGCGTGTCCGAGCTCGTCGGCGGCGTCCGGAACGCGGCGCCGCACCCGCTTTAAGCCGCGTTCGCCGTGCTGTTACGTCTGCGCTGATCTGCTATAGTCTCCTCCCGTATGGCCAGGACGATTCGCAATCGCAAACGTTCCGCCGCAGCCCCGCGAAGACGGCCGCCCGAGCCGGCGGCGTCCAAACCGGCGCCGCTCGAGCTTCTGCCGCCGACGCGCCCCGCCGGCGTCGCCCAGAAGTGGCTCCCGGGCCTGTTTATCGCCGCGCTCGTCGTGCTCTTCTATATCCCCAGCTTCGACAACGGCTTCGTGAGCTGGGACGACGACCACTACATCTTCGACAACCACCAGGTGCACTACACCGACGGCATCAAGAGCATCTGGTTCGACGTATTCCATCATAGCGACGAGAAGTTCGTCCGCAGCGCCGCGGACCAGGGCCGCGTCTCTCACCAGTACTACCCGCTGGTCTTCACCATCTACTGGATCGAGTTCCGCTTCCACGAGTGGTTCAACGGCGCCGATCCGAACAAGACCATCCAGCAGAACATCGCAGACGGCAAGATGACGGCCTCGAGCTTCCACGTCGTCAGCGTGGTCATGCACGCCATCAACGCCTTCCTGATCATCTCCGTCCTGCGTGCGCTGGGATTTTCCAACTGGGTCGCGTGGGTGGCGGCGCTCTTATTCTGCCTGCACCCGATGCAGGTGGCCACCGTGGCCTGGGCCGCGGAGCGCAAGAACATCGTCTCGCTCATGTTCTACCTGCTGTCACTGCGCGCCTACATCCACCTGCGGCGCTGGCACGCCGCGGTCCTCGAGCGCGGCGAAAAGCGGTGGGGCGGCTTTGCCCTGCGGCTGCTGCTGTGCCTGGCGCTGTTCCAGGCGGCGTTGTTCAGCAAGACCGTGGCGCTGACCCTGCCCGTGATGCTGTTCTTGACCGATCGGCTGCTGGAACGGCGGAGCCGCAAAGGCATCGTCCCGTTCGGCGTCGTCGCGTTTCTTCTGATCGCCATGACGCTGTTCTTCATCGTGCCGAACAAGCCGGATTTCGACAAGTTCGGTTCCCAGGCAGCGATGTTCGTTCTGCTTTGCATTCTCATCGGCGGCGTTGTCGTCGCCTGCTTCTTTTTGATGTGGCCGCCGCGGCTCGTTCTGGCGAGCACCGCCCGAATCGTCCCGTTCGTCGTGCTCTCGTGCATCGCCGCCTGGACGACGATCCACGTCGAGGACCGGCAGCGGACCATCCCCATCGAGGACAAGGAGCGGCCGTTCGTCGCCGGCGCCGTTACCTGGTTCTACCCGGCCAAGATGATCGCGCCGGTGGACCAGTCGCCCGTCTATCGCCTGTGGGATCCGGCCCCGGACGTCAAAGAGATGCAGATCCCCGGCTCGCCGAGGCTCGAGGTGCAGAGCGATCCGGTTCCGCTGCGCTGGTACATACCGGTTCTGGCCGCCGTGATCGTCGGGCTTTTGACCATCATTTACCGGGACCGGCTGAGTCCGCATTTCAGGTGGGCGATGCTTTTGTACGTGGTGTTCACGCTGCCCATGATGGGCTTCAAGAACATCAACTACTTCCAGTTCTCCTTTGTCGCCGACCACTACTTCTATCACGGTGCGGTGGGGCTGTTCGTCATCGTGGCCCTGGCCGCACAGTGGCTCGTCCGCCGGTTCCCGTCGGAGCGGCTGGGCACGCAGTTCATGACCGGCGGCGTGATCGCCGTCGCCGTCGTGCTGGGAATGCTGACGGCGCGATACTGCAACGTCTGGCAGACCCCCGAGTCGTTCTGGGGGCGCACGATTGAGGTCAATCCCGACTGCTGGCCGGCGTACTACAACACGGCGAATGCGCGCCTCCGCGCTTACGGTGAGATCGGCAAGCTGCAAAAGAGCATGGCGAGCGTCTCGCAGCAGATCGCGCAGGCGCCGGACCCGCAGGATAAGAAGTCGCTCACGGCTCGACTGGGCAGACTGAAGACCGAGTTGCGCGACGTGCTGGCGGAGTGGGACCTCACTGACAACCCGCACCCGAAGGAAGCGCTGCTCGAGGACGCCGCAAAGCGTTATGAGCGCGTCGCGGAGATCAACAAGCTGATTTCGCAGCCTTTCGATCGGCTGCTTGGCGTTCGCCAGGAGCAGCACGACTGGAAGGCGGGGCTCGCCGATGCGGAAGCGGCGGCAAGGCGTTTCCCGCATTTGACGAAGTATTATTACAACGCCGCCGGATTCGCCATGAAATCCGGCGACAAGCAGCGCGCGGCGAACAACTTTCGCAAGGCAGGCGTCGAGAACATGAAGAGGGTCGTCATGTATCTGCGACGAAAGCAGTACTGCCCGGCCTCCCGATACTGCGACGACGCCATCCTCGCCTATAACAAGGCGCTCGAAGCGACTCCGACCTCGGAGCTTCAGGACGAGTTTCGACAGCAGTTGGTCACAATGCTCGAAGTCTACCGCGGTTGCGGCAGCGCTTCGCTGGTCGAGGGCCGCAGCCGACTCGACGAGGGCAATCCGTGCGAAGCGGCCAAGTCTTTCCGCCGCTCCGTGCGAAATCTCCAGGAGGCCATACGCATTGCTCAAGACGACGGTGACCTGACGCAGGAACTGCAGCAAGCGCAGGCCGACTACCAGAAGGCCCAGCAGGCGTGCAACAAGTAAGTTAGAACCGCGGGCCGATTTGCGCTACACGGCCATCAACGTGGCGTGATCGTCTCCGGCCCTCGCGAGCACGGCGACACACACGGACTTCGCACCGGCCCGCTTGAGCACGCGCGCGCATTCCGCCGCCGTCGC
>JBECKQ010000283.1:0-5351 GCA_040235375.1 Phycisphaerae bacterium
CTCGATCTCACCACGGCGTGCAACTTCGCATGCGATCACTGCGTGGACATGGACATCCTGAACAAGCCGATCAAGTACGACCACGAACGGCTGCTCGCTTCGCTCGAGAAGATGGCGGCGACGGGCCTCAAGTCGGTGATTGTCATCGGCGGCGGCGAGCCGACGGTGTATCCGAAGTTCGCCGACACGATCCGCTTCATGAAGCGGCTCGGCCTTCAGGTGTCGATCGTCAGCAACGGTTCGTACAACCACCGGATCGAGGAGATCGCCGACTGCCTGGAAGAGTCGGACTGGGTTCGCCTGTCGCTCGACTCCGGCTCGGACAAGGTTTTTCAGGCGATGCACAAGCCGAAGCGGCCGATCAGCCTCGACGAGATCTGCGCGGGCGTGCCGAAGATCCGGACACGCAATCCGAAGCTCACACTCGGCTTCTCGTTCATCATCACGTGGAAGGGCACGACGATCAACGATTCGAAGATCGTCGAGAACCTGCACGAGATGGCCGACGCCGCCCGGCGGGCGCGCGATCACGCGTTCAGCTACATCGCATTCAAGCCGTTCCTGACGCGTGCGGAGGGGAACAACGCCGAAGTAATCGACGCCCGTGCGGCGCAGCTCGATGCGGTCAAGGCGCGCATCCGCGAGCAACTCGCCCAAGCCGAGCCCTTCGAGACGCCGGCGTTCCGCATTTACCGAACGACGAATTTGAAGGCATTCCTGGCCGGTGGTGTCGAGTCGTTCACGCGCCAGCCGCATCAATGCCACATGCAGTTCTTCCGTCAGGTGCTGAGCCCCTTCGGCGTTTTCAACTGCCCCGTGTACCGCAATCAACCGCACGGCCGGCTCGGCCCGAAGGATGCCTACGCGGATGAGCCGGGCTTTCAGGAGATGCGCCGCAGCACGGGCCGCCTGATCGCCGGCTTCGACGCCACGCACGAGTGCAGCGAAGTGACCTGCCTGTACAACACGGCCAACTGGACGATCGAGCACCTCATTGCCAACCCGCACCTGCTGGACACGTTGGAAGAGGTAACCGACGACGTGCCGGATTATTTCCTGTAAGCGTGTTGCACGCCGACCCTGAAGCGGACTGTCAACGTGCGATGACGTCGAGCAGGGCCTCGCGGTTGGTTTTCCAGTCGCGTTGGCGGGAGGTGCGCGTAGGCAGTTCGAGCGTGACCGAAGGGATGCCGCGGTCGATGCCGATCCAGGTGCCAAAGCTGCCGGGCGTCGGATAACCGATGTGCGGCTGGACCGGGTAGCCATTGTGGCGGGCCATGCGTTCGGCCAGGTCTGCGGCCGGGCCGTCGAAGTTGTTGCACTCCAGGCCCTTGGAGATGGCGTGGATGGAGATCACGCGGATGGGATCGAGCCGGTCGATCAGCTCGATCAGGGCCTGCGCTTCCGGCTCGCTGGCCGGAGCGGGGCCGCCGTAATATCGCCGTCGCGGGTTGGACGGCTCCCAGTTGGCAGTCGGGAAGTTACGGTTCAGGTCGACGCCCCGGGCGTTCTTACGCCGGCGGCGGGCGTAGCCGTCGGGGTTCACCAGCGGAACGATGCAAAGCGGGTTATCCGTCGCCTCCGGCCCGATGTGCGTCACCGTCTCGACAAGCTGATCCGCGACGTATTTGGCCTTCGGCTCGTCGCCGTGAATGGTCGCCAGCACGATGACCGCTTGCGGCTCGCGCCGCCCGAAATAAACTGACTCAATCGGTCGGTTTTCCACGCTCCAGCCGATCTGCTCGGGAGCACTTGACCAGAAAGACCGGCCGGCAGGATCGTTCATCGGGATCGGTGGGTAACCCTACACGGGGACGTTGGCAGCTCGCTTGATCGGCCCCGCTGCGGATGCCCGGCGGGCTGCGTCCGCCGTCGGCCGGGCCGATTGCAGGGCACTCTTGGCCCTGGCCGAGGCATTCATGAAGTAGCCGGCGCTGGTGCGGATACGTTCGTACCGCTTTCGAAGCAGCGTGTCATGCTTGTACCGCTTGAGTTCCCGAAGGGTGTCGGTGACGTACTTCTCGAGCGTTGCGGCTGCCTCGTCCGGGTTGCGGTGGGCGCCGCCCATCGGCTCCTTGAGCACCTGGTCGACGAGGCCGAGCTTCAGCAGGTCCTTGGCGGTCAGCTTCAGCGACTCGGCGGCGAGCTTCCGCTGTTCGCCGGTCCGCCAGAGGATCGCCGCGCACCCTTCCGGCGAGATGACCGAGTAGAAGGAGTGCTCGAACATGGCGACGCGGTCGCCGACACCGATGCCGAGGGCGCCGCCGCTTCCGCCTTCGCCGATCACGACGTTGACGACCGGGGTGCCGAGCCGCGACATCTCCCGCAGGTTCACGGCGATAGCAGAGCTGATACCGCGTTCCTCCGCGCCGATGCCTGGGTAGGCGCCCTGGGTGTCGATCAGGCAGACGACGGGCAGGCCGAACTTCTCGGCCAAGTTCATGGCGCGCAGGGCCTTTCGGTAGCCTTCCGGGTGCGCGCAGCCGAAGTTGCAGGCGATGCGTTCGCGGGTGTCGCGGCCCTTGTTATGTCCGATCAGCATCACCTTGTGCGGGCCGATGCGGCCGAAGCCGGTGACGATGGCCCGATCGTCACGAAACAGCCGGTCGCCGTGAATCTCGACGAAGTCACGGACGATCCGCTCGATGTAGTCCGGCAGGAGCGGCCGGCGAGGGTGACGGGCGACGAGCACCGTCTCCCAGGCCGTCAGATGTGTGTAGAGCCGCTTGGTCATCTGCTTGAGGCGATTGCGTAGTTGCCGGATGTCGCTGGAGAAGTCGCGGCCATCCTCGCGCTGGCGCGCTTCCAACTGTTCGATCTCGCATTGAATTCGATGGAGGGGCTTCTCGAATTCGAGATAGCTGTTCGCACTCGCTGCGGCGGAGGCTGGCGCCTCTGCTTGTGCCGTACTTGTCATGGGTCAGGTCGCTCCAAACGATAGCGTTACCCATCTCCACGCTCATTTTGCGACCGCGCCAAGGTCGAAAAACAAGCTCACAAGGATAGGGTTCGCTTTGGATTCAACAAGGTTGCAGTGTTTTTTTGCCTCGCTAGCAATACCCGCGCCACAGCCGGCGAGACGTGCAATGATTGATCTAATCCTATGCCAATTTTGAACTTAACCATTTCCAATGGTCGGCGCGCCGCCCTCGAGAGCTACAGAAAAAAACCGCTTCGTTACGGAGTTCCGGCCCGAGACCGGCCTCGTGGAGCATCCCGCCCGGCTCGTCAGCCCGCACCCATCT
Source organism: Phycisphaerae bacterium (assembly GCA_040235375.1). Taxonomy (GTDB): domain Bacteria; phylum Planctomycetota; class Phycisphaerae; order UBA1845; family UBA1845; genus JBECKQ01. The sequence continues at coordinate 3,246 of JBECKQ010000283.1, forward strand.
GAAGCCGTACCGCGTCTGCCGGGGGCCCTGCAGATCGAGCGATTTCGAGATCGCGTGCGTGGGACCGATGCAGGCAACCGCACAGGGTGATACTCAGACAGCGATTACGTGCCGCATCACGGGCGGCACAACTGCGACGACGGCATCATAGCAAGTTCCGCTCTCTGGCCCCGACTGGAGGCCCTCAAGGTCCTGGCAGGCCGTCGAATGACGATTGTAGCAGGCGGGCGGCAGCTCGACATAGCCCGTGCCGGTTGTGTTACGAACCTTGACAGGTGGACCTATTCGCGGCGACGCGATGCCGCGCCCCGGTTCTGATACCACCGTCGAACGCCCAACCCGCGTCCCTTGATCGCCATTCCCATGCCGCATAAAGTTGCCCGGTCCAGCAAGGAGAACCCGATGGCGCAGCGTTTTATTGCCGACCTCGCGGCCGGCGAGCAGATTGAATCGCAGGTATTTCTCGTCGCCTCGAAGGACCTTCGTACGACCACCCAGGGGGCGCTCTATATCCACGCCGTTCTGGCCGATCGCACCGGGCAGATGCCCGCGCGCATGTGGCAGGCGTCGGAGGTGCTTTACAACGCCCTTCCGGAGGGCGGCTTCATCGAGCTCAAGGGGCGCACGGAGAGCTACAAGGGCAACCTTCAGTTCATCATCGATGCCATCCGGCCGGTGGATCAGAACAAGGTCGACCTGGCGAATTTCCTGCCCGCCACCAGCAAGGACGTCAACGAGATGTGGGAGCGGACGCTGGAGATCCTCCGGCAGATCAAGAATCCCCACGTCCGCAACATCATCAAGGAGTTCGTCAGCGACGAGCGACTGGTGACGGCATACAAGAGGTCGCCCGCGGCGGCCACCCTGCACCACGCCTACATCGGCGGCCTGTGCGAGCACACGTTGAACGTGCTCGAGATCGCCCTGGCCGTGGTCCCGCGATACCGCGACCTGAGCCTCGACCTCGTGCTGGCCGGGCTCTTTCTGCACGACATTGGCAAGACGGCCGAGCTGACCTGCGATACGAACTTCACCTACAGCGAGGAAGGCCAGCTTGTCGGGCACATCTCGATCGCCTCGCTGTGGCTGGCCGAAAAGTGCGCCAAGGTGGAAGCCGCCACCGGCAAGCCGATACCGGACAAGCTCAAGTGGGCGCTCCAGCACATTATCCTCAGTCATCACGGCCAGTATGAGTTCGGCAGCCCGCGAATCCCCGGCATGCCCGAAGCGGTAGCCGTTCACTACATCGACAATCTGGACGCCAAGCTGGGCAGCTACTTCGACGCGATCAAGGCCGACCGCGATGAAAAAAGCGTCTGGACCAACTACAATCATCTGCTGGGAACGAAGGTGTACAAGGTCAGCTTCGTGGACCCCGACAAACCCTCGTCCTGAGCATCTCCCGCAATCAAGCTGCCCGGCGTGAGAAGCATCACGATGGACTTCACGCAGATATCCGACGACCAGAAACACCGTATGCTCGAAACGATCGGCGCGAAGCGCGTCGAGGACCTGTTCGCATCCATCCCCGCCTCGCAGCGATTGCAGCGGGCACTCGAGATACCGGCCGGGTGCTCGGAACCGGAGTTGCTCGATGAGCTGAGCGCGCTGGCCGGCCGCAACTCGGCGGCCGACGACCTGGCCTGCTTTCTCGGCTGCGGCGCCTACGACCATTTCGTTCCCACGGTGGTCAGCGACCTGGCGATGCGCGGCGAGTTCCTGACGGCGTACACGCCCTACCAGGCGGAGGCTTCGCAAGGGACGCTCCAGGCGTTCTACGAGTTCCAGACGATGATCTGCCAGATCACCGGGATGGACATCGCCAACGCCTCGCTTTACGAGGGGGCGTCCGCGCTGGCCGAGGCGATGCTGATGGCCCGGTCGATCAACGGCCGGTCGCGCGTCGTGGTGTCCAACGCGTGTCACCCGGAATACGTTGAGACGCTGCGGACGTACGTCCAGCGGCAGGACATCGAGCTGCAAGCCGTGCCCGCCGGGGCGGGCGTGACCAAGGCCGGCGAGCTGCGCGCCCGGCTGGACGAGCGCGTGTCGGCGGTCGTGGTGCAGCAGCCGAACTTTTTCGGCTGCGTCGAGGACCTCGAGCCG
>JBECKQ010000322.1:0-8234 GCA_040235375.1 Phycisphaerae bacterium
CCCCTGGCATGCCCTATGTCGACGTGGGGGCCAAGATCAAGTTTCCCACTGCCGACGAGGACGACGGGCTCGGCACCGGCGCCTACGACTACACCCTGCGCGTCGACCTCTACGAGCCGATCGGGAAATTCGCCCTGCTGGGCGGCGTCGGCTACACCTTCAAGGGCGACATCGAGCCCAGCGGGGACAGCGCCGGCCTGGTGCTGGATGACATCATCCTCGGATCCCTCGGCGCGGAATACCGGTTGACGAGGGCGTGGCTGTCGGGGGTCTCGCTGGACTACACGCAGGCCTCCTCCGAGTTCTCCGAGGACGCCTGGGACCTGACGGGCTATCTGAACTGGCGTTCGACCGAGGGATTGTCGCTGACCGGGACGCTGGGCACCGGCTTCACGAACGGCAGCGCGGAGCTCGTGGGCGGGCTGTCGATCATCTACGGATTCAATTCGCCGTTCTAACCGGCGGCGGTTCCGCGCGGCCCGACGCGGTGCATGGCTCAGCGATCGCGATCGCTGCGCTCCGGCTTCTCGACCTTCTCGACGCGCTCCCTCTCGATCTTTTCGACCTTCTCGATCTTCTCGGGGCGCTCCCGTTCGATCTTCTCGATCTTCTCGACCTTTTCCACCTTCTCGATCTTTTCGATCGCCTCCGGCTTCTCGGGCTTCTCGCCATCGATGCGCTCGATCTTCTCGATGTTCTCGCGTGCGCCCTCCCCGCCGCGGTCGCCGCCGTCCTGCTCCACCCTCTCCGTTTCGGACCGATCCCGCTCGCCGTCGCCCTCACCCGCGTCCTCCTTGCGCTCGGCGCCGGAGTCCGAACCGCCGTCGCGGTCGCCGTCCGACTTCCCGGCGGATTCCCCGGCGCCGCCCGCGTCGTCCTCCGGCTGCTGTCGTTCCCCTCGTTCCTCGCGGCGCGAGCGATCGGGGCGTGGCAGGCGCTCGCCGGCCAGCACACGCTCGGCGCGCAACGAATTGTCGCGGGAGAGGCGTCCGTCGATCTGGACGATATCGCCGGTGCGCAGCTGATCGCGGCCGCGACCCTCCACCTGCGCCTCCGCGCCCACGGTCAGGCGCGAGCTTCCGAAGCGGAAGCTGCCGTCGGCGAGACGCTCGCCCAGGGCACCCTGCAGGCTCACTCTCTCCGCCCGGCCGCCGAACGGCACGCCCGGCCGCTCCTCCACGCGCGCATCCATGATGCGGTCGCCCTGCCAGCGGCCGGTCACGATCACCTCCTGCCGCGGCGACAGTCGTGCCGCCTCACCAAGCTCCACGGGCAGATCCTGCAGGCGTATCTGCCGGTTGCGCACCTCGCTGACCGGACCGACCGCCTGCACCGGTCCCGGCGCCGCGGCATCGATCCGGCTGGCGACGATCTCGCCCGCGGGGGTCTGGAATCCGCTCACGCGCAGGAACTCGCCCGGGCGCACCTGATCCAGCGCGAGCGCCGAGCTGCCGCGGTCGCCGGCGACGGTCCCGGCGTCCCAGCGCACGGGCCGATGCATGACCTCCAGCCGCCGCGTCGCGCGATCCACGCGGGTGACCGGGCCACGCAGCGCGTCCTGCACGTGTATGTGGCGGGCGAAGACCCGCTCGCCGCCGCCGGCGGCAAGCACCTCGACCACCTGGCCGACCTTCAGATCGCCGGCCTGGCCGGGCGATCCGTTCTCGAGGACCGGTGTGGCGCGGTCGTATTCCACCTCGATGCCGTTGACGCAGATGCTGCCGAAACCGGTGATCACGCCGACGATCCCGGTGCCGCCGATCCCCACGTCGGCCTGCAGGCCCGTGCCGCCGGTGCCGGTGTCCCGACCGATCCCCGTGCCGCCGACGCCGACGTCGGCACTGACGCCGGTGCCGCCCGTGCCGGTGCCTTCGATGCCGGTTCCGCCCGTGCCGGTATCCTGCTGGATGCCGGTGCCGCCGGTGCCGACGCTGCAGACCGTGACGGCGTGCGCGCCGGGCGCGAGCCAGGCCAGCAGCAGGCCGAAGCACGCGGCACGAAGGAGCCGACCCGTCAGCGTCGCGTTCAAATCACTCGCCTTCCGGTTTCGACGGCTCGGTGTAGAAATAGATGCCGAAGTTGATGCGCTGCCGCGGCGCCTTCAGTTCCGCATCCTCCCGCTCGAGCTCGATGGCGCGCCGGCTGATGCTGTGCAATGCCTGCATGCCGTGCTCGCGCGCCAGCTCGGCCAGCGCGGCCACCGACGGCTCGCTCAGCTCGTCGCTGACGACGCTGCGCTCGATCATCGCCGGACCGGAGCCCGAGAGGTTGTGCGCGCAGCTCGCGATGTGATCGTGGAGATTCTGACCGAAGTAGAACGCCTTCTCGTCGAAGCCCTTCTCCGGGACGAAGGCGTCGACGACCAGCGAGACGTTATCCTCCTCGTCGAGGCGGGCCACGCCCAGCCGCAGCCACTCGTCGAGCACGACGCGCGGGCGTATGTCCGTGTTGACCGAGGCGACCAGCTCCTCGAAGGACGGGCCGGTCTTGCCCGCTGCGAGTCTCGGCAGCGGGCGAGGATGGCCGCGCTTGTCGAGGTAGCGCCGTGCGGTCGTCCACACCGCCACCAGTTGTGAACCCAGGGGCACGGACGCCGGGACGATGTCCACCGCCCGCTTGCTGCGCCACAGGCGTTTGACGTCCTTGCGATGCACGCCGGTCAGCAGGCTGATGCGGCTGTCGGTCTGATCCTTCCCGGGCAGGGCGAAGTCGTTGGCCGCAACCTCCACGTAGACGGACTTCAGCAGCCGGATGAACATCGGATAGGTGAACTGGTGGCGCAGCAGCAGGCGCACGAGCGGCCTGAGCACGCGCGCGAGCGCGGCCACCAGCGCGGGCGGCGTCTCGGCCAGGTGCTTGGCGTCGTCAGCCTTCACGACGGCCGGGGCCCTGCGATGCAGTGTAATTTTTTACCACGCAGGCATGATACACCCGCGCCGGGCCTATTTCTCGCTCGCGCGTGCCCCGAGGCCCCGGCGCAGGGACGGCGCACGCCGCGATCCCGCCGCACCGCCTCGTCCGGTTCGCATCGCTCGCCGGCCGTCACCCTCGGGGTCGGACGCTTCCCGCTTGGCCCATGTGGTCGGTGAGATCCGCAGCCTGCCGGTGAACGCGCGCGCCAGCGCCGAGGGGCTCTCGTAACCCACCTCGCTCGCGACCACCTTCACCGGCTTGCCCTTGCGCAGCAGCGCCTGCGCCAGGCTGATGCGCCAGTCGCTCAGGTATCTGCCGGAGGTCTGCCCCACGGTGCTGCGAAAGCGGAGCGCGAAGCGGGCGCGCGACATCCCCGCCTCGCGCGCGAGCGCATCCAGCGTCCACGGCCGCGCCGGGTGCGCATGCATGGCATTGATCGCCTTTGCCAGCCGGGGGTCGGCGAGGCCCGCCAGCAGCCCCGAATTCACCAGGTTCTGGTCCATCAGGTGACGCAGCAGCAGGACGATCACGACCTCGCTCAGGCGATCGAGCACGGCCTGGCGGCCGCAGTGGATCGAGGCGGCCTCGCGAAAGAGCAGCTCCAGCGCGGCCGACAACGTGCCGTCTTGAGCGAGCGGCACGACGAGGACCGGCGGCACGGCCTGCGTGAGCGGATTGTGCATCAGCGCCCCGAACTCCACCGTCGCGCAGACGAGATCGACGCCCTCCGGACCATGCGGCAGCAGCCGGTGCGTGAACGGCCGCGAGTAGAAGATGAGGCTGGGTTCGGCGAGGGTTCGCGGGCGCGCGCCCGCGGTGACGAGCTTCAGCACGCCGCGGCGAAGCACGTGGATGTGCCCGACACCCTGGGCGGCATCGAAGCGCACCGCCTGGCAGAGCGCCCCGGTCTGAAAGACCCGCGCGCGCAGCTCGAACCGGTTCAGCAAGGCGGCCAGTCGATCCTGCATGGCGATACTCCTGGTATCACGATCGAGACGGAATGATGCCTACAGTGCACGCCCCCCTGTCAAGATGGCCGCACCTGTTCAAGGCGTATCACCGTCCACCACCATGAAAGGAGCCGTCATGCCCAACATCAAACCCCTCGACCCGACCAAGGCCGACACCCGGACCGCCGAGACCCTCGCCAAGGTCAGGCGCAAGCTCGGCGTGCTGCCGAATCTCTTCACGACGCTCGCCAACGCGCCGGCCGCGCTCAACGGCTACCTGCAGCTCAGCGAGGCGCTCGCGGGCGGACGCCTGTCCGCGCAGCAGCGCGAGCTCATCGCCGTGGCCATCGCGCAGGAGAACGCCTGCGGCTATTGCCTGAGCGCACACACCGCCATCGGCAAGGGCGTGGGCGTTACGGAGGCGGAGCTGAACAAGGCGCGCCACGGCAGCGCCGGCAACGCGAAGGACGGCGCAATCCTCGCCTTCGCGCAGCGGGTGGCGCGCGATCGCGGCCACGTCACGCCCTCGGAGATCGAGGCGCTGCGGAAGCAGGGCATCGACGACGGCCTCATCATCGAGATCCTCGCCCACGTCGCCCTCAACGTGCTGACCAACTACGTCAACCTCGTCGCCGGCACCGAGATCGATTTTCCCAGGGTCGATCTGGGCGTCGCCGCTTGAGGTAGTCGCCTGTAGCCATGCAACGAGACTACCGGCGGGATGACCGCCGGCGCCATCGGTTCCGGCGCCGGCCATCCCGCCGGCCTTCACGGGGGTTTCGGGCCCCCGGCAGCGAATGTCCGGCTGTCCTCTCCAGTCCATGACCTGAACTGCCCCGGGTCGTTCAGGCGGGCTGGACTATACTCGTGGGCAGGGAAGCTACCGCAAGAAGGATCTCGGGTGCGTCGTGACGGTTCGGCGACGCACGCATGCATATACGCCCGAACCCCTGCTCTTCAGTACGAAGGAGACAGATCATGAACGTTACGACCAAAAATATCTCCGGCGCCGCCCTGGCCACGACCGCGGCCATGCTGTTCGCAATGGCGCCGGTGTACAGCGCCAGCGCGGAGGAGGCCACGATCCACTGCATGAGCATCAACGCCTGCAAGGGCAAGGGTGCGTGCAAGACCAGCAACAACGCCTGCCAGGGCCAGAACGCCTGCAAGGGCATGGGCTGGGAGGCCACCGCCACCGAGCAGGAGTGCATGGACAAGGGCGGCACCGTGATGAAGTGAGCGCCCGTCGCCTCGCGCGACGGTCACTACATCAAACGAGCTGAGGAGGGGTGCGGATCGAGAACGCCGCCACCCCTCTTTTCATTTGCGTATATTGCCCTCGAGCGTGAGGTGTTTCCGCCCGCGACCACCAGGCCCGGGACCTCGCGGCATCTTGTCCGACACCCTCAGGTCATGTGGCGCCCGTCCGCCGCGGACAGCTGCGGCGCATCGTCGAAGGGATGGCGTTCCAGCGCATACGGCACCGCGACGAACATGGCGCTCGCGGTGAGGAACAGTATCAACACGACCGGACCGAATACCTCCATGAGCGATCGGCTGTCATTGTTCATGTCTGTCTCCTTCGTCTGACTGGTAGTGCTGCGCCTGTAGGGCGCGTGTCAGGTGAAGAATAGAAGACAGCCATTAAACGGAGCTTAGCGAACGCGCAGACGACGTGGCCGCATCATCCCAGCATGTACAGAAAAGCCCGCAATTACGTGGACCGTTAGCGAAGGCATTTCCCAATCTCGCAATCGTCCGCTTCGGATATACGACATCCCAGTGTGTCTTGTAGGGCTGGGCGGTAGCGTTAGAGTGAAGGTTTACGGATTCGAGTTCGGTAGTCGGCGCTGTAACAGCAGAATGCAGTTAAAGCAGGAGTCTTCCCATCACTGTAGTCTAACCGGCACAGCCATTTTATCTGTGCGCCAAGCGTTCCAATGGTCCGGCATACTCAGCAATTAACGAATACAGAGGATCTGTGCCGCGATAAAAGGATTCCGAATCAACACCTTTCTCTGGAGTCAGCCCGGTCTTCCGTCGTACGGTCGCTATAGCTCCCTTACCCACTTGGCGCTTCCAACTGGGGAACCCTATTTGCGCAACCGTAACAAAACGAGTCGTCTCCTTGCCGAATCCGAGAAATCCGCGGCTCTTTTCTATACGGCAGATATCGATAAGATTTTTGTGTGGATTGCTCAAACAGTAGCCAAATCCTCGCAGCCGCGAATCTAATTCCGCATACGTTATTGTGTAATATCGTTTGTCTAACATCCGCGAATGTCGGCGAAGATAGTCCGCTATGAAATAGATCTCTGGGTCATCCGTTCTCGATTGTAACGACTGCAACCTCCGATACTGCCTTAACCGGTCTTCTGCAATTTCAACTATGAAGTCCTCCAGCTCCTTCTGCCCAATTGTGGGTGTTCTGTTGATCAAGTACAGAAAGTACAGAAGCACGAGAAGTGCAGTACGCTTATTCGCGTCATGGAAGGGATGGTCCTTTATTAGACCAAAAAGCAGCGTTGCACAGCGTTCAAATGAAGTCTCCCACTTATCTGTTCCGTCGAATCCCGTGAACTGACGATAAACGGCCGAGTGCAGTAGATTGGGGTCTCTTGGACCAATGCCGCCAATGCCGAAACCTTGACCGTAGAAATAGTCTGCGATCAGAAAATGGGCGCGTAGCACATCTCGGATACCTATATTGTTGTTTGCTGTATATGGATCATGGTCGCCGAAGTGTACACGCCACCTTTCATACTCAGCCTTGACTGCTTCATTGTCGATAATGATTTCCATCAGAAAAGGCCACGATATAACGAAATCAGAAACTGAGTCGAGTCGCGGAAAGTGCAGTCCGCATCATTGCACGAATACAATGTAAGCAGCATCGACTGATGCGCTGCGGGTGGATCGCGGCTGAAGCCGGTGTGGCGATGGAGGGGCTGTAGCCGCGGTAGCTCGAGACAAGACTTGGGCATAGATCGACGCAGAATGATCCCAATGCGTTCACCCAACTTGTCGGCTCCAGTCTCGCACGATGCTTTCAATCCGATCAATCTCAAGCTGTGGCAGCGTACCCGTATGCATGATGATGTTCCGGGACATCTCAAGATCGTTGAAGCGCGACATTATCCAGGCTTGATCAGGGAATAAGTCTGAAAAGTTGTCCCAATTGGCGATGATAATCTGAGCCAAGTTACCAAACATGGTGTAGCCGATTAGGGAGGTTGACCGGGGTGTGTGGTAGCGGGCGTCCGATTCCTTCTCTTTGATCTTCTCGACAGCCGTCTTGATCCTCTGTGGTACAGCAGACGACCACCAGTCGATGCCGATTCGCGCAAGCAGACGTTCAGTAATCAGCTCGCGGACCGAGTTCTCAAGACAAAAGAACGCGATGAAGACTGAGGCCATCTTCCTGGCGTCGTAGACCACACGCGGACTGAAGCCCGTCTCCTCGACATTTAAGGTCGGCGGCGTTGCTTCGCTGCCACGAACAGAAATGCCTTGCTCGTTCAACTGCGACAATGAGTTTTCGGCAAGCATCGCGTTGAACACGAACTGTTTTATCATGGCTAGACGCCCAAATGTTCCTTAAGGCTCTTGAAGATGGCGTTGTAGACAGTGATGTCGGTTGTTACCGGGAGATGAATCTGGATATTGTAATGGTATTCGCTACGACGACGGTGAACAGTCTCCTCGACTGGAGCTTCGGCCTTTGGCTTCACCGTATTGACTGATTCAACGACCGCCTCCGGAAGTACGCTAACACGCGTCGGTTTAGGATCAAACTTTCCGAGAGCGGCCAGCGTCTTGAACGTGGCATAGTAGCGTGCGACTGACTCCTCGTCTTTGCCGGTGATCCGAAGCATCGCACCCTTGACTTCCGCTTCCGGTGCCGCGTTCATGTTTGAGTCGATTGCGAACAGATCCGAATACGCGGAGCGAGTTCTCTCGGCTAAGACGTAGCGCCAGTCGTTGGGATCCCGCAGGCGGTCATAATGTTCGGTCGGCACGCCAGATTCGGTAAGGAAGCCCAACCCCTTCAGGACGGCAACCATCGCCCGATCGTTTGATGCTGTGAAGCCCCAAGTGGTAAGCGTTTCGCGACTAAATCGCTCGGGCTTCGCTGCAGACCGAATGCGTGAGAGGATCGGTTCAATTTTATTGTTCGATATGATGTACGGGTACGAATCAGGCATCTTTGACCTCCCTCTTACGCGGGATTGCTGGAATAGTCGCTAAATAACGGAGCAGAAATAGGTACCAGTTGATGGAACTCGGGTAGCACTTGGAGATCGGATCGGTTGTCGAGACTGACCAAAATCCAAGGAGGCTACCCGATGAGAGTAAGTGTACTGGAGATGC
>JBECKQ010000357.1:0-38695 GCA_040235375.1 Phycisphaerae bacterium
CCGGTCTCACGGATACCGACGCACATGCCCACCTCGGTGAAGTCCGCCAGGCTGGCGTTGAGGATGTCGAACTTGATCTTGCCGGTGGTGTCGAGCGAGGGGTTCGGCCGATCGGCGGTGTCCAACGTCGTGAGGCGGACCCAGGCGTTCTGATCGGTTGGATCTGTCCATTGCCAGAACACATAGTAGCCCACAGGGCTGGCGTTGTACGCGCCGCCGAAGGTCGTTGAACGGTTTGCGCCGTTGGCCGCCGGCGCGCCAGTGCTGTTCATCATGATGCCGAACGTGGAGCCGGAAACCTGCGGGCTGCGCCAGATCTCCTGGTCGGAGGGACTGCCAACCGTGCCCTCTTCAAACCCCACGACCTCCGAGGGGTAGGGTTGTGCATGGAGCGTAGCGGGCCACACCAGGCCGAGTGCTACGCCCAACGCTGTTAACCAGACGGCCTTTCTCATCGCGATCCTCCTTCACACGTAAGTGGTGAGACGTTCGATTGGCGGGCAATGACTACAGGGGGTGACGTACGTCCCTTCCCCCCTCGACTGCGGTCACAAATACCGCCAGAATGTTATATAATCACGGCACACAACGAAAAAACAAGCCCCGCCTTGCCGCGCATACGGCATGACGGAGCCCTACCGTTCGTCCTGAATCGACCGGGGATGGCGATCAACGTCTTCCCTTTGCCGGGGCGCTGCGTCGCTGCACACTCAGCGAGCGAAAAGCGACGCGACGAGCGAAGCACATCGCAACGAAAGGCGGGTTGTCGCGTGCCGGCTGGCAAAAGTGATGCCCGGCACGCTGCGCGGAGTTTGCCCCTTTCCTCCTTGCCCCACTGCTCGATGCGACTCTCCCCGTCGCAAGCACGCGTGCTTCGAGAACGAGCATCGCTGCGGCGACTCACTCTCCCGGTTGCCCAGTATACCGAGAGCGCAATCGTTATACAACCCGTTTTTTGCGAATGCGCGGTTCGCCAAACGGTCCCGCGTACTCTCGCTGCCGCCCCGTGGCCGGGGGATTAGCGGACCTTGGCTCCGGGACGGACTCGGCGATGAGTCGGTCCGACCTGCCGTCTCGCAGATACCCCGCCCGCTCCGGCCCCGTGGTTGCGCCGGAACAGGACCCTGTCGACCGTACGTATAAAGAAACTCCGCCCCGCCATCGGAGATGGCGGAACGAAGTATTGGGTTTTCAGAGGATTAATCGAACCTCGTGCCATCCTTCGCGGACAGCGCGAATGTCCAGCTTACCGACGGCGCAAAACGCACAACCCACCCAAGGCCAGGAGAGCGAGCGTCGCGGGCTCGGGCACGAAGCCGTCCACATTATGCGACAGGGCATCGAAATAGAGCGTCGCGTCCTGGTCGACCGTCGACTTGAACCAGACGGCATCGTACGACACGTTCGGGCCGTCAATGACACCATTGCCGACGCCGAGCCAAGCCGTCCAGTCGTCCGGGTTGTCGAAGTTCCACTGGTACAGGTGCCACTGGCCGTCCGCAATCACGTCCTTGGCCACGCCGAACTCGCCGGTGGTGGGATCGTCAATCACCGGCCAGGTCTGAAGGTCCGCCGTATCGGTCTTCAGATAATACCCCGTCCATCCATCGGCCTGGAGAAGGACGCTCGAGGAGCCACCGCCCGCCAGGTGACGAACATTCCAGCCACCGGCGATCGTGGTGTTGTCGAGCAGCACGAGTTTCTGCGACCACTCTCCCTCGTAGGCGTAGGTGTTGTCCCGATCAGCCGTGGAGCTGGTCAGGATCCCCGATGTGCTTCCCGAATAAGTCGGCTGGAGGTTGAACTGCCCCTCATCAACCTCGAAGCCGTCGATGACGGTGACGGTGGCCTGGGCCATCGACGCCATCATCAATACTGCCCCAACTGCCAAGATTTTCTTCATTTTGCCTGCCTCCTGATCCTCCGAGAAAGAACCGCGATTCGTGAATACCGATATTGGGAGTTCCCAATGAGCGAAATTCCGCGCTACCGGGATTCCCAACGGGTTCAGCCGACCGCCATCAAGCCTCCAATGGAAGCCTGGCTGGACCAACTCGCTCTCTCTCGGAAGGGAAAGCAGGACGTGCCTTGCCCTTCCCCCTCAAACGGCGATCATAGCATAACGATGAGCGTCGATTCAACACCTATTTTTCAAAAATCCCGCCTGCGGGGGGCGGCGGTGAAATCATGCAGACCGATCGGGTGCGGGCGTCCGGTTCCCTGGGGGGCTATGGCGTCCGATAAATCTCGACCGAGCATGCGTGGCGGCGTGTGGGCCCCCAGAGGACCTTGCGATCGCACGGCTCTGGGCACGAGGGCGAGCGGACGCCCATGGCTTGATCTGAAGGAGTATTCGGAATCGTCGCCGTGCCTGCGCTGAATGACCGTGTGCCAGCACGGCCGCCGTCAGAGCCGCGGCCGTGAGGGGGCGGACGACTGCGATCCCCCGCCACGCCCAGTTGGGTATGCTGATTCAGTCCCAGGCGAATCGCGCTGGATCGAGAGGGATGGGCGGATTCACCGTCCCCGGAAAGCCGTAAAAGAGCTGAAGCGCGCCTTGCGTGATTGACTTCGAACTCACGCCCGCTGCGTGGCCGTCGAAAAAGAACGTGTCCGTTTTGCCGTCGCTGCGCGTAGTGCGGACGCGCCGTGAGTCGATGTCTCGTTGTGAAGCCTGCGAGTCGAGGTAATAGTGATATCCGTGGTGGTTCTTGCGCATGTGGACTGCGAAATTGGGCAGTGCCATTCCCGTCCAACCGGCTTGGAACGTACCTTCCTGCGTCGGTACGCCGAATTTGGCCAGTCGATTGCCCACGAGATTCGGCCGATACCAAGCTTCCGCTATAGCCCATTCGTCGGCGGCGCGCTTGATCTGAGAGATGCTGACTGGCGGAGTGTTGTACTCCGTTGCGTTTGAGTCCCAGTAGCTGTTACCGAAGTAGTTGGCCGGCTTGGTCCCGTGCGGAATGATGCCATAGGGATCCTGCGCGCCACCCGGGCCGTCGACCGCGACGGACTGCCAGTTGTTTATGCAGTAGTGGAGCGGCCGAAATGTGCTTTTGTTTGACTCTATCGCGTACTGCTCGAACTGACTCAGCGGCACGATCTTTTCCATCGTGGGACACACGCTCACTTTATCGGTGGCGCCGCCGACACCTCCCCCGCGTTCCTGCATAATGGGACGAAGTTTCCAGAGCAACTGCCGTTCTTTTGCATAGTCGCTCAGGGCCGCAAAGGGTCCCGGTCCTTTTGCTTTAACGGTGTTGGTGTCCGCGAGGAGCATCCGATACACCGCCGGGTGCAGCGGACCCGGCAGCCGGCCATCGTACTCGGAGGCGTACGTCATCGTGGCCGTGCCCATGCTCTTCAAATTGGCCAGGCACACGACCATTTCCGCCTGCATCTTCGCCTTCTGCAGCGAAGGCAACAGAATGGCGATGAGCAGGGCAATGATCGAGATGACGACCAGAAGCTCAACGAGCGTAAAGGCGCGGCGTGACGCTCGTACCCTCGCAATCGATCCCGATGATCCCGTTGTCACAGCTGCGCTCCTGAGATGACGGATTATTCGGTTTGTCCTATCCCCGCAGATTCTAACACGCTCGGAGCAGCATGCGGAGCCCACATACACGGGCCCTCAAGTCGGACTGCCCGTCGTCGCAGTATGATCATTATATATCCAATCCATAGCCTACCAGCCGGGCCGGATAAATGCAAGCTTTTTTGCGGATTGCGGTTCCACCAGCCTCGCGTAGCTGCCCGGAGATCGTGGCTTGCCCAGGCCTCCCACCTGGTTGCCGACCGGGCGCGGCCGTCGACTGACCGACTGCCTTATCGGGCCGTGAACCGGAAACCGGTGGGGCTTGTGCAGGGCCGCCGGCTCACCGTACCATCGGCAGTGACGAGCCGACGCGATTAGGCCAAAGAGGGCTCACCGCATGCAGGTACTGCCGTTTCTACAGCATTTTCGGACGACCGGCGGGCTGTTCCGGCTCCCGGATCAGTTGCAAGTCTTTTCTACTATTGACTTTGCGCCGCCAGAACGCCTCGGCGTCGAACGGTTGCGCGAGGCGGTAAAGGCCAGTTCCGGGGTAGATCTGCCTACCCATGCCCCCTGCGCTCTCCCCCCGGATGGTGGAATCTCGCTGGGCATCGAACCGGTACCGCCGCCCTCCGACTGCCAGCAGCAGGGGTACCGGCTGGCGATCCGCCCGGACGGCGTCGAGTTGGTCGGAGCGACGGCGACCGGGCTTCTGTATGGGCTTGAGACGCTGTGTGGCATCGCGCAGTCGAGCGGCCGGCAGTGGGCTTGCCAGGAGATCGAGGACCGCCCGGCGTACGCCGTCCGCGGCTTGTCCTTTGACGTGACACGCGGTCGCGTGCCGACGCTCCCGACGCTGAAGCAGCTCGTGGACCGGCTGGCACACTGGAAGGTCAATCACCTCCAGTTGTACGTCGAGCACACGTTCGATTTCGCGTTCGACCCGGACATCGCACACGGGTGCTCACCACTTACGGCGGGCGAAATCCGCGAGCTGGACGAGCACTGCGCGCTACGACGCGTCGCGCTGGTTCCGTCGCTCGCGTCGTTCGGCCACATGGGCCGCATTCTCAGCCTTCCGCAATACCGCGAGCTGGCGGAGATCGAGGCGACGAAAAGCTGGGAGCAGATGTCGTGGCTGGAGCGAATGCACGGGCTGACGCTCGATCCGTGCGACGAGAGAGCGCGCGATCTGTTGTCGAGGATGTATGGCGAGTACCTGCCGTTGTTCCGCGCCCGGCTCGCCAACATCACCTGTGACGAGACCTACGACCTCGGCAAGGGCAAGAATGAAGCGAGGGCGAACCGCAATGGGCTCGGCCTGCTGTACGCGGAGCATCTAAACTGGCTGCACGGACTGTGCCGGGGACTCGGCAAGCGGGCGATGTTCTGGGGCGACGTGGCAAAGAGCCATCCGCGCCTCCTCGAGCAGATCCCGCAGGACTTGATCGTCCTCGACTGGGATTATTCACCGGACAGCGATTTCGCCGGCACGCGGCTGTTCCGCGAGGCGGGGTTCACGACGTTCGTGTGCCCGGGCACGTCCGGCTGGAACAGGCTCGTCAACAACATCGGCTCCGCGGAGCGGAACATCCGGCGGTTCGCGGCGGCGGGGATCGAGCAC
This sequence comes from Phycisphaerae bacterium, assembly GCA_040235375.1. Lineage (GTDB taxonomy): Bacteria > Planctomycetota > Phycisphaerae > UBA1845 > UBA1845 > JBECKQ01. The sequence goes on from JBECKQ010000357.1 coordinate 5,166, forward strand.
GGGGCCGCCGGTCTTTTGAATACGGACTGGGGCGACGAAGGTCATTTCAACCTGCCGGGCTGCGCCTGGCATCCGATTGCGCTGGGGGCGGCGATGGCGTGGAACCCGAATGCGCCGTCCGCGGCCGAGTTCGACGCCGCATTGGGGCACGAGGCGTTCGGCGATCGGGGCAAGGCTGCGATCGCGGCGCTGCGGCGAGCTGCCCAGGTCATGCAGGTGACGCGGGCGTGGCCGCTGCTGTACGCCCCTTTCGCGGAGACGAAGCTGCCGGAAGGCGTCGGGCGCGAGCGGCTGTACGCGTGGCGCGCCGAGGCTTTCGAGTACGCGAAGTACTTCGACGGCTTGGGTGACATACCGGGCGGGTGGGGTGACGACGCACGGGATATGGCCGTGGCATCACGGATGAATGCCCTGCTTGCGGAAAAGCTGCTACTGTGCCACGCTATGGCACAATCGCCGGCGGATCCGAATCTGGCGGAGCGACGGCGCAGCTTTGCCGATGAGTGCGAACACGCTTTCGCCGAGTATTCGGAAGCGTGGCTCAAACGTGCCAGGACGTCGGACCTGCCGCGCATCGGGGCGATGTTCGACCGGCTGGCGGCGGAAGCGCGGAGCAGCGGCTGACGCTGACGCGAGGGACGTTGGTATCGACGATGGATGCACGTGTGGAAAGGCTGCCGGCGCCGGCGCCGGATTACCGCAGGTTTCTCGCGGCCGTTCGTCGTGAAGAAACGGATCGCACGCCGCTGATCGAACTGGCGATCGATGCCCAGGTGGTCGCAGAGCTCTCCGGCCTGCCCGCCGCTGCCTTCCGCGGCGCCGGGGCGGCGCTGCGTCTGGTGCGCCAATCGGCGAACCTCCTGCACCGGCTCGGCCATGACGTAATGAAGGTCTCCGCCCCGATTCCGTTCGTCGTTCCGCGGAGGCAGGCCGCCGCGCCCGACTCGCTCCCGACGCGGCAATGGCAGGACCAGCATCGCGGCGTCATCGGTTCGGTGGCCGACGTCCACAACTTCCACTGGCCGACGGCCGAAGACATCGACTTTCGGCCGGTCGATGCGGCAGCCGAGGCACTCGCGGACGGGATGGCGTTGATCGGTTTTGCCGGGGGCGTGCTGGAATTCGCGACGGACCTGATCGGGCTCGAGGCGTTCATGTACGCCTTATACGACGCGCCGGATATGGTCGCGGCGGTTTTCGACAAGGTCGGCCGGACGATTCACGCCGTGTTCGCCGAGTACTGCCGGCGGCCTGCGGTTTGCGCGTTGTGGCTCGGCGACGATTTGGGCAGCAAGAACGGATTACTCATCGGCCCGGAAGTGTTGCGTAAGCACGTGTTTCCGTGGTATCGGCGGTTCGCCGAACTGGCTCACGCCAACGGCCGGCCGTTTCTGCTGCACAGTTGCGGGGACATGTACGCGGTCATGGATGACCTCATAGAACTTGGTCTGGACGCGAAACACAGCTTCGAGGATGCGATTCTGCCGGTCGAACGGTTTGCGGATCAGTGGGCCGGTCGCGTGGCAACGCTCGGCGGAATCGACGTGAACCTGCTGGCGCGCGGACCGCAGGAGGCGATCGCGGCGAGGACCACCGACGTGCTTCGACACTTCGAAGGACGCGGGGGCTACGCCTGCGGGTCCGGCAACTCGATTCCCGATTACGTGCCAGCTTCGCACTACCTGGCGATGGTCGAAGCAGCGCATCGATGGAACGACCGGATCCGCTGACCCGCCACGTCGTCGCCCCCACAAAGACGCCCGCCGATAAGTCGGCCGGGCTGCATCATCTGGCCTCTTGGGACCGGCTGTGCGACCTGCTAAGATAATGCGCGCCATCGGCTCGACATTGACCGGTCCGAATTCGCCGATGAATGCGAGCCTCGCAGCCCACCGGAGGAGGAAGCAATGAAAGCGGACCGCTCGGCCCGACCCTTCGCCCGTCGCATACTTCCCGTAATGTTGGCGGCGTGCCTGTGTTCGCGAGCCATCGCGGACGAGGTCATCGTGGACAACGCCGACAGCGCGTTCACCGTTCTGTCGGGGTCGTGGTCGACGGCAACGGATACGAACCAATGGGGCAGCGACTACCGCTACATAGACAGCAGGACCAGCCCTCCCGGCGAAGTTGAATGGCGGCCCGACCTGCCGAGCGGCGGACAATATGACGTTTCCGTATGGTATCCATCCGCGAACCGGCCACCCGCCAATGCCCAATACACGGTCCATTACGACGGCGGCACATTCACGGTCGCGGTGGATCAGCAGCAGAACGGGGGACAGTGGAACAGCCTGGGCACGTTTGCGTTCGCCGCGGGAACGACTGGACGTGTAACGCTGACCAGCCAGGCCCAGTGGAACCGCAACGTGAACGCGGACGCCGTGCGGTTCCGCACGCTCGCGCCGGTGAATCTGACGGTGGCGGTCGAGCCGGCGGATGGAGGCGTCACCGTGCCGGCCGCCGGCGGACCATATCCGCGAGACCCGTACGAGGTCGTCGCCATTCAGGCCGTCGCAGGGCCGGACCTGGAGTTCAAGTATTGGACTGTCTCGGCCGGTGCCCAAGCGGCCAATCCCAGCGCCGCGACAACAACTGTGGTGATGGACCTCGACAAAACGGTGACCGCGGTATTCGGTCCGGCCGATCCCCAGTTTCGCGGCTTCTGGGCCGATGCATTCCACGACGGCATGCAGACCAGCAGCCAGATCGATGCGATGATCAATGCGGCTGCGACCGGCAACTACAACGCCATCCTGCCGGAAGTGATGGCCTTTCAGGATAACGAAGTGGGCTCGCACGGGGCCTATTGGCAGTCGAACGCCATCGCCCGCTCGACCTACGTGACGGCCCAGCTCGACCCGCTCGCGTACATGGTCCAGCAGGCGCACGCCAACGGCATCGAGCTGCACCCGTGGCTGGTGGCGTTCCGAGTGGCGAGCACGTGGCCGCCGGCGGGGCATCCGGGGATGCCGCCGGAATGGCTGATGGTGCCGCGGGCCGCGATCGGCACGATTGCTCCCGTCGATGGCTACTACGTGCTAGACCCCGGTTCGCCGGACGTGCAGGAGTACCTGGTGTCGATCGTGCGCGAAATCGTGACGAACTACGACGTGGACGGCGTTCACTGGGATTACATCCGGTACGTCACCACGGACGCCGGCTATCCGGCCGACTTGAGCTACGCCAACTCCAGCCTTGCCCGCTTTCAGGCCATCACCGGGCGAACGGACGTGCCCGCCACGAGTGATGCCCAGTGGAATGACTTTCGCCGCCGCACGATCACGGAGCTGATCCGAAGAGTCCGTGCCGAGATCGCCGCGGCCAATCCCGATCCCCAGCACCCTCTGCGCCACTCCGCGGCATTGATCACGTGGGGCGACGCCCCGGTGAGCTTTACAAGCACGAGCGCATACGGCCTGTTCCAGGATTGGGAAGTCTGGCTCGAGCGGGGGTATCTCGATGCAGGCATTCCCATGTGCTATTACCGGGAAACGCAGTACCCCACGTGGTATCGCCATTGGGTCGACGCAGCGATCGGGTGGCGTCACAACCGCCAGATGTTCATCGGCCCTGGCGTCTATTTGAACACTCCGGCCGACAGCGTCTCGCAGATTCAGTACGCACTGAACGCGGGCGCGGACGGGATCGTGACCTATTCCTACGCGGTGACACGCAGCGACAGTTCGGACTACGCGGCATGGTATCCCTATGTTGCCGCCCAGGTGTCCGCGCAGCCGGCGCCGACGCCGGAGATGCCGTGGTACGATCCGGCCACGGCAACGGAAGGAACGGCCTGGGGGCGAGTTTACGACCTGACCACGGACGAGCCGATCGACAACTCCACCGTCACCGTCGCCGGCGTCGGATCCGCGCAGACCGACGGCAACGGGCTGTACGTGATGACGATGATTCCGGCCACGCAGGCGGGCCTGCCTTACGATGTCACCGCGTCGTACGCAGGCTACAACGATCGTACGTTGACGGCCGTGGTGACCGCCGGTGGCCTCGCCCGGCTCGATATCGCGCTCGGGGGCTGCGCCGCCGATGCCGAGTGCAGTGACGGCGTATTCTGCAATGGCGCCGAAACTTGTGACGCCCAAGGCCAGTGCCAGCCGGGCACACCGCCGGCCTGCGATGACGGTGTGGACTGCACCATCGACTCGTGCAACGCCGGCAGCGACAGTTGCGAGCACGTGCCCGACGACGGCAGTTGCGACAACGGCGTGTTCTGCGACGGCGCGGAAACCTGTGACGCCTTGCTCGGCTGCCAGGCCGGCAGCAATCCCTGCGCGGGCGACGAGTGGTGCGATGCGACCGGCACCACCTGCATCGTATATGGTAGCGGCGATTGCGATGGCGACGCCGACCGCGATCTTGCCGACTTCGCGTCGTTTCAGCTTTGCTTCGCGCAGTCGGGAGAGCCGACCTGCCGGTGTGGCAATCTCACCGGAGCGGACGGCACGATCGATCTGGACGATTACGAGGCGTTCGCCCAGCAGATGAGCGGGCCGCAGCCCTGACATTTGCAGAGGCGAGAGCACCAATTCACGTCGATCCGGCCCCGGGGGATCCCCGACGTTGCGAACTGGGGGAGCCGTGTATAGATTGTTGTGGCACGGCGGATCATCGACGACTGCACGAATGGCGCCGAGGCGGTCGGATGATGAGGGGGGCGAGGCGGGACTGATTCTCACGGTGTGAATTTCGGGTCGGCATCCTCCGTACCTATGACCAGCCGGGAGGGCCGGGACTGCAAACTGGGCCTAGGCCGGTCGCGGAGCACATCGATATGGTGTTCAACATGCGCAAGGCACTCGTCTGTATGCTGACCATCGTTATCGCCCCGTCGGGTGCGATCGCGCACGAGACCGATCAGTACACCGTTCCAGAAAGTCGCGTATTCGCCGATCTCGGACCGTACTACACGCAGGTCTACTACAACAAGATCACGTCCGCGGTTGCCAAGGTCAACGCACGGATCGAAGCCGCCCGGCGCCGGGGGGCGTCCAATGCGGAGATGCGCCGGCTGCAATCGCCCGCCACCATCGCGACGGCCGTTCTGTTTGAAGTCACGCCGGTGGCGGTAATGGTCGAGATGGAAGAGCTGTCGCTGCACGCTGCCGCAATGCAGGAGCGCTATCCCGGTCTGATCGTCGCCTATCGGCCGTGGTCGTGGATATACGACAATTGGGCGCTCGTCCTGGACATTACCAAGCTCATGCGCCAGAAACGCATTTCCACAGTCATGGTGAACGGGACCTACCTGGGAACTGACAAGTTCGCTCACTTTATTCACGTCGGGTATCTTTACTATTGCAACTATCGCAACGGCATTGCCCACGGCCTCACCGAGGAGGAGGCCAGCCAGCGTGCGGCCGGGCTCGGCGTCGGCGTCACGTCGTTCCTGTCGGAGGACGGCCTGCTGGGGATGTTCTTGACCGGCATTCGCTCGAATGCCGATCTCACCGCGAATTACGCAGGCATGCTGTTTTTTCGAAATCTCACAGAGGAAGTGCGACTTCACGGCAAGATGCGCGGGCCGATGCTCGTCCGCCACGGCGACCTCTGGAAGCTTAGCGATCGGGTTGGGCCGCATACCGATTTCTTTGTCCTCTTCGTGTCCGATCACTGGGACGAAGCGCTGAATCCCTGCGTGTTTGACATCCTGACCGACGCGCTCATTCGTACCAGCGTGAAGGCGCGATGCCCACGCCTGCTGTACTGGTACCGCGACGTGAATGGCGAGCCGCGGACCAGGCGTCAGTTCCTGGACATTCAGGAGAAACTGGCGACCTACTTCGGCGAACCGTACGACCGCGCGGGGTCGATCGACAAGATGGTGAGCATCGCGAACTGCTGTTTTCCCGAGGACGATGCGGCCGACGTGCCGCCGGACCTGGCGTTGTTTCGGGCGGCCGAGGCCGGCGACATCGACGGAATGCAGCGGGCCATCGACGCCGGGGCTCGTATCAACGCCCGTCGCGAGGCGGACGCAGGACCGCGCGGAACCGCCGGCGCCACGCCGCTGCACGCCGCCGCGGCTCGAGGACAGGTTGACGCGATTGCGTTTCTGCTTGATCGGGGAGCGGCCCCCAATGCGCGGACGGAGCGCGGCGTGAGTCCGCTGCACAAAGCCGTAAGTTGGTCTCAGGCGGCCGAGCGACTGATCGACGGCGGGGCCGACATCGATGCCACCGATGAGTTGGGACGCACGCCGTTGCACTGGGCGATACGCGCCGCCGCGGATGATACCTTCGATCTGCTCGTGGACCGGGGCGCTTCGCTCGAGATCGCGGATGTTGACGGCGACCGGCCCCTCCATTGTGCGGCGCGGCGAGGTGATGTTACGGCGGTCCGCGCACTTCTCCAGCACGATGCGGAGGTCGACGCCGTCGCAATGTACGGTATCAGGCCGCTGCACCTTGCGGCGCGCCGCGGCGAAGAGCGGATCGTCGAATTGCTCCTGGATCAGGGGGCCGCGGTCGACGCCCGTGACGACTTTGGCTGCACGGCCCTGCATGATGCCGCGGCGTACGACCGGCGCGAGGTTGCGGTCGTCCTGGTGGAACGCGGCGCCAATGCCGATGCGAAGGACGAGCATGGCACGACGCCGCTGCATCGCGCAGCGCGGGCGGGGCACGTCGCGGTCGCCGCGGTGTTGCTCGACAGCGGCGCCGACGCGCGGTTGGCCAACGCGTTCGGCCATACGCCGCAGGACGAGGCCCGTTTCGGCCGGAACCCGCGGCTGCTGAAGATGCTCGAACAGGCGCACCAGCGGGAGGAGGACAAGGCGGCGGCCGTCGCCTTCAGGCATTCGGATTGAGACGATGAGAAGTCTTGGCGCGGCAGTGCTGTTGTGCATGGGAGCGTGCCTTGCCACCGGCTGTGCGAGCGGGCAACCCATCGAGCAATGGCAGCGCGGCGTTACGCAGTACATCCAGCACTGCGGCAACGGCGACCCGAACGTGCTGCGGGAGGCTGCCCAGTTGCGGTCGCCGCGCGACCTGCGACTCGCGCGCGTTACGTTCGGGGTGAACAACGTCGGAGGTGGACCGCCGTTCTCGCCCGCGCGCGACGCCCAGGGCGTGCTCGTCGGCCATCCCCAGGTGGACGGCCGTCGGTGGTACGTGTTCCTTGTCGGCATCGTTGCCCGCGAGGCAACGCTGGATGCCTCATCGCACGGCGTGAAAGACATACGCCTGGTCTGCCTTGACGCCGAGCGAGGTTCGTATCGCTGGCGCGTCAGCCCGCCTGACGAGGTATCGCTCGACCGGTACCGTGCCGCCGCAGTCGCCGGGCCGCCGACCTTTCCCGGCGAAGCGGACGTCTTCAGGCTCAGCGTGTCCGGCGGCGAGGTTTCCGTGCGCGAGGAGCGATCCGGGGCCAGGTGGACGCTGGCTGTGCGCAGGAAACCTGCCGAATCGCCTTCCGTCACCGCAAGGTAAGCCACCTTTCGTTGCTGTAATCCGCCGCTTCGTCGCGCTCGCGCGGACCCTGGCGGCCCATATCCCAGGTTGCTTCACAGAGTCTGCAATGGCGACTTCTCGGCGTCCGGTATTTCCCTATCGGCTGAACGCATTGGAGTTTAAGGCTGCGATATGCGGCCTCGGACCGCGTCCTAAGTCCTGAACGGGGTCGTACCTCGCCTCAACACCGCGCCGGCCCTATCCACGGAAGCGAGAGATCAGGCAAGAATGATGAGCGCGGTAACGCACGGGCGGATGCCCCGCGGGGGGTTGCGGTGCGCTGAGGAACAATCTCTGGTCTCACGGAACCAGAGAGCAGCAAAAAGGAGTGAGGTCATGCGACATTGGCGACGTACGGTCCGTAATCCCTGGAGCGGGCGTGCAGCGGTGCTGGCGGTGGTGGTCGCGGCGGTCGGCTTTGCGCAGCCGGCGCCCGGCCAGGCGAACCGGTATGACTACCAGTACGAATACGGGCCCTACGAAAATCAATTCGGGCAGACGGTGACCAACTGGGGAGACCGGTTCGACTACGACAGTGGAGTCAATCCGCCCGCTTGGTACTACGGACCACCCGGGGCGTACGATTACGAGTACTATGGTCCGTATTCCGATTATTACAACAACGACTACGATTATCCGTACAATGATTACGAGTACGGTTATCATTACGACCCATACACGGACGAATGGGAATACGGATACTACTATGATCCCTACGCGTACAACGGTTTGCCGTACTACGACGAGTACGGCAACATCTACAATCCGCCATACAGGTTCCAATTCAACAGGGAGTTGACCGGCACGGTTGTGGGGCTCGATCAGCTTCGTTCGCAGATCGGCCTGCCCGACAGCGTTCGCCTGCGCATCCGCACGCCCGGCGGCCAGGTCCGGTCCATCATGCTGGGGGACGTTGCTTTCGTTGGGCAGCATTTGCCCTACATCCGGAAGGGCGAGCAGGTCCGTTTGCGGGGCACGGAGGTGAACGTCGACGGGCGCCGGCTGTTCCACGCCGAGCAGATCGGGACGTCCGCGGGCAGCGCTGCGATTCCACAGTACGAGTACCAAAAAGCCGTGACGGGTCGCGTGGCGAGGATCAACGCGGTCCGATCGCAGGACGGCGTGATTCGCGACGTGATCGCCACGGTTCGCACGAGCGACGGCAAGTCGGTCGACGTGCTTCTCGGATCGCCGCGGGCTCTCCAGCAAGGCGGCACGCAAGTCGTGCCCGGCGAGAAGGTGAACGTCGAGGGTTACACGCGATCGCTGAACGGGCGTACGACGTTCTTCGCCCAGAAAGTGTCTCCCGTGAAGCAGTCGCAAGGCGACAACCAGCGGACGAATCGCGTGGAGCGGAGAACGACCAGTTACGCGTCGCAGCGTTTCGCGCCCTATTCCGCCGTTGCCAGGCATGAGACGATCCGCGGCAAGCTTCTCCGCACGCGCCCCGAGACGATCGAAGGCACACAGAACGTGCACCGCGTCGCCGAGGTGCGTGTCACCGACGGCCGGATCGCGACGGTCGACCTCGGCCCGATCTACCGGGCGGACAATCTCGATCTGCAGTCGGGCGATCGCGTCACTGTGACGGGCCTAGCGGGTCGCCTCAACGGTGAGCCGGTGCTGATCGCCCGCGCGCTGCACGTCGCCGGCAGGGAGGCGGCCACCCGGCAGAGCGCCTCCCGGCAGTCCGGCTCTTCGAATCGTTAGGCAACCCGCCGGCGAGCGGCGCCGCCGGTGCGCCGCCCGCCGTTGGCGTGTCGGACGTGGAAGTAAAGACCAACCAAGTACAAGGAGGCAGTTTCATGAGAAACAGGTTGAAGGTGCCCTCGATGGGCTGGAGGTGGCGGCCGTGGGTCATCGGGCTGGCCGCCCTTGCTGTCGCGGCCGTCCTGGCGCCGATCACCGCGGCGGACGAGGATAGGGACGAATGGTGGGGGGAAGAGCAGGAGGAAGCGCCGTACGTATGGGGCTACGGATACGACTATCCGTATGACTACTCGTTTTATCATCCGTATTACGGGTACTACTACAGAAATCCCTACTATTGGGACGAATACCCGCCGTACTATGGTGAGTACGGCAATTACGACGACTACGGTGAGTATTACGGCTATGCTCCCTACGGCGACGACTACGGCCGGGGCGACAACGACTGGGGCGACAACGACTGGGGCTACGAATACTACACACCGGACTGGTATGACAGGGACAACGATTTCGACTCGTGGTACGGGGACTGACGAGTTCCGCCGCCGTGAGGGCTTTCGGGCGTGCCGTTCTCGGCGGCGCGGGGCTCCGAGCACATGTGCCTTGAACTTATCCTTGAGAAACCGAGAGTGAGGTATAGACCATGAATTTCAGAAACTGGACCACCATCCTGGCTGTCGTCGGCCTGGTAGCGGGCGCAGCGGTCGTGCTGGCGAACGAGCAGTCCCAGCAAATGCAGAATTCGAACGGCAGCGCCTACGAAGAGCAGCCGGAGGGCTGGGTCTTCATCGGGTACGATTATGACAACGACGGCCGATTCGACTCGGGCGAGTACATGCATCCGAACGACATCGAATGCGCTCACCGAGCCAGCCGGCAGCGGCGCATGGGCGGCATGGAAGCGGGCGGACAGGAGATGGGCAACCGCAATGAAGGCTGGACGTCCGGCGGCACGCAATACCAAGGTATGGGCATGCGACATCGCGGCCGCACGGCCGCCTCGACCGAGCGGTGGGGTGCAGAACCCGCCATGTACCACATCCAGGGGCAAGTGACCGGTCTGAAGACCATCGAGCTTTCAGGCATGGAGCAGCCGCACCTGCTGGCCAAGGTCGAAACGTCCGAAGGCAAAACGGCACGCGTCGATCTCGGGCCGAAGAGCAGGCTGTCCGCACTGGACCTCGAGGACGGCGACAGCATCAACGTCTTTGCCATACCCGGGAAGATCAACGACAAGTCGATGTTGATGGCCTGCCGGGTTGATGCGAACGGCGAGCACGTGAACGTACGGCCGATGCGAACCATGGCCAACCAGGAATCGTTCCGGGGCGTCGTGATCAAGACACGAACGGCGTCCTTCCGGGGCTTCAACGAGGATCACGTTGTCGCCAGGATCCGGCTTGATAACGGCGCGGTGAAAGAGGTTGATCTCGGCCGGAAGCAGGATCTCAAGAGCCTTGACCTGCAACGGGGCGAGGACATTCATGTGCGCGGTTGCCCGGGCCGCATCAACGGTCAACCGGCGGTCATCGCCGAAGTCGTCCGCGCGAATGGCCAGACAGTCGACGTGCCGCAACCGCAGATGTTCAACCGTCCACGGGCCTGGCAGGCGGCCGCCCGGTATTATCCGGGCCAGATGATGGGCTCAAGGCGCGTCGAGGGCAGGATCGATCACCTGTTCACCCGACCGTCCGAGAGCGGCCGGCGGACGCTCGTCGCCAGGATCACGACCCAGGACGGGCGCACCACGTTCGTCAAACTTGGTCCCAGCTCGCAGCTCTCTGACTTCAAACTCCAACCGGGCGATCAGGTGAACATATTCGGCCGGCCGGGATGGTTCGACAACCATCATATGTTCATCGCCGATCGCATTCAGAGCCGCGGCGAGAGCGTCACCGTCGAACAGGAGCCTTCCTTCGACAGCGATTAGGCTGTCGGACAGACAACGGCTCCATCGGGAGGCGCGGCTTGCGACATGCGGCCGCGCCCCCCGCTCACACGGCGTGGTAAGCGCGGCGACATGGCTTCCGGCTGGGGGGTCTGGCGCGCGCCCTCGGGCGCCGACAGGGCCGCTGCCGCCTCGCGCACCGGACGCTTACGACGCGCTGACTCGCCCACGATTGTTCAGGCCGTCTTCCGGTGATTTGTGGCTTTTTTCTTCCTCTTGGCTTTTGTCGAGGTTGTTCGCTTGCCCTTCTTTGATTGGGCGACGCTCTTTTTCAGTTGCTCCGTGAGATTGATAATGTCCGGGCCTTCTTCTTCCTCCTCTTCCCCAGCGGGCGCCGCGGGCTCGATCTCGCCGGACTCGATCTTTTTGTCGATCCACTTCATCAGGGCGTCGCGGTACTCGTCGTGATACTGCTCGGGCTCCCAGTCCGCGGTCATCGCCTCAATGAGCTTTCGGCCCAACTCGATCTCCTGGGTGGAGACCTTATATTCCTTCAGGCTGCCCGACGGGAACTCGAAGTCCTCGAAGCCTCGAAGCTCCTGAGCGAATCGCAGAAGGTCCAGCACCAGTGCGTGCTCCATCGGGATGAGGGCGGCCAGATGCTGGCGCGCTCGAATGACAACTTTCGCGATGCCCACCTTCTTGCTGCGCTTGAGCGTCTCGCGCAGAAGAACGTATCCTTTCTCGCCTTTCTTGCCGGGCAGAAGGTAATATGGCCTGTCGAAGTAGACGTGGTCGATCGCATCCTTGTCGACGAAGGCCTTGATCTCGACGGTCTGTGTCGCCTCGACGGCGGCGCGTTTGAAGTCCTCCTCATCAAGCAGAACGTAGCTTCCATCGTCGTATTCGTAGCCTTTGACCACGTCGCGCCAGGGAACCTCTTCACCCGTGACTTCGTTCACCCTCTCGTAGCGGATGCGGGCATGGTTTCGGCTGTCCAGCAGGTTGAACTGCAGGTCCGTTCGCCGTTCCGCCGAGAACAGCACGACGGGAACGTTCACCAGCCCGAAGGAGATGTGACCTTTCCAGATCGGTCGCGCCATGGCAGCGCCTCCACGATCTTACTCGCCCGCTCGAGGCCGCATCGCGCTTAGCCTCCGTCCAATCCGTCGATGCGGATTCCCAATGGCTTGACGACGAGCTTCGGGTCCGACACGGTGCCGTGGACCTCGTAGGAAACGGCCTTCTTCGTGAGGTTACCGATGACCTCGCCGACTTTGCCCAGGCGGTTGCGGAGCTTCTCGAGCATGTCTGCCTTGACCTGCAGATCGAGTCGCTTGTCGTAGTAGATATTTCCCTCACCCAGAATCGCGATGAACGAGCAGTTCACCTTGGCATCTGTGAGGTGGATGCAATCGGGCTTCACGGTAAAGTCGGCAACCGCCCGGTCCTTGCGACTGTCAACCTTGAGCCGTGTCTTGGCGAGCAGATCGACGATGTGGTGAATCACCGGGAGGTCGACCAGCCGCCCGTCCGTCACCTTGAGCCATCCGCTGCCCCGCAGAGATGACGGCAGTTGCCGCAGTTCGGCGGCGAGCGAACCCCTTGATTGGAGCGTGCCGGCGTACTTTGGCTCGCCCTGGCCCGACGCCCGTAGTGCGGCCTCGATCTGAATCCCGCTGAGCTGCCATTGCAGCTTGACCGGCCGTTCCGTTTGGAACTCCATCGTGGCCGTTCCTTGAACATCGCCACCGAGCAGTCGGCCGTCGAATAGCGCGCGGGCGGACCGATTCGTCGAATCGGCGGTCAACTGGAAGCGCTCCACGGGCCAGACGGTGTCGGCCAGCGCCAACCTGGCATCCTTGAGATTCACCTTGAGCTTGATCCGAGAGGAGAACGGGTCCGCCACGGGTATCCGGCCGCTGAGCAACACGCGGAGTTGACCGCGAATCTCGTGATTGCGCAGGAACGCCTGCGCCTGTGGCGGCAGCGTCTGGTATTGCTGGTCGTTCAGGTCCGCCCGGATGCGACACTCCTTCATATCCACCAAGGCCTCGTTGATGTTGACCCGCCCGTCGGCTTGGATGCTGATCAGGGGTTCACGTTTGGCCTCTCCCACCAGCCGATACCAGCCGGCCTCTTCCGGTATGGGTGGCATCCGCAAGGAAACGTCGATGCCCGGCAGGATCATCGGCTCGGCCGCCCCCCCCTCCGCATACACGAGTTTCCCGTCGCTGAGCGTCGCATTATGCAGCACGATTTTCGATAGCAGCGAATCGGCAGACGCGGCGGAGCCAGTCTGTCGTTGCTGCGCCTTGCCGTGGGCGACGGCGTAGTCGGCCAGGTCGCTCCAGCCGACGAAGCGCCCGTCCTCCGTCTGCACAAGTCGTGCGGTAGGGGAGGTGACCTGGAGTCGCTGGATTTCGATTGGCCGATGGGCCTTTATCGACAGTCCGGTGAGGTCAACGTTCAGCCCCTCGATGGCCATGAGCATCTCATCGCCGGACAGCGCCCTGAGATTCTTGCCGCGGATCGACGCGCTGCCGTCGGATGTCTGTGCCTCGACGTGCAACTCGTCGGCGGGCCAGGCCACATGGGCCACGGTGATCGATGCATGGCTTGCGTCGACGACCAGGCGGCCGCTGAAGTCGGTGGGCGATTCGAGGGGCAGCGTACCTTCGAAGCGGACGGAGACCGTCCCTTTCACGCCGTAACGCTCCAGCGTCTTCTGCATGGCCGGCGGCAGCTTCGCGCTCGTTTGCTCGTCGATAGTCGCGTCCAGCTTGAACTGGTCGACCTTGGCGACGAGCGTGTCGAGTGGAAGCTGCCCATTGAAAGTGGCCGTCAGCATCGGCTTGATGTCGACCCGACCGGCGATCTTGTACGCCGAATCCGTCTGCGCCGGCAGGGCACTGATTTGCGCGTTGATGCCGGACACCACGATGGGCTGGCGATCGACCGCCGGCCCGAACGAGACGGAGGCGTCCTCGATCTCGAGCTGATCGAGCGCCACACGATCCGCGAGGCCGGTCAAGGCGCTCGCCGTGCTCTCCTTCTCACCGGCGTCTGCGGACAGACGGCGCCAGCCGGCGTATCCGCCGTTTGCACTTGGCAGGAATGCAAGGCTTGGTCGCTCGAACCTCGCCACCTCAATGCGCAGTTGTCGTTCGGGCGGAACGAGGCCGGCGATCTGCGCGGATGCCCGGTCAAACGCGAGGATTTTCGTGTCACCCGCGAGCAGTGTGAATCCGGCGACCGTCACGCTGACCCCCTGTGTCGTGGCGTCGTACTCCGCCTGCGCCTCCTTGATCGGAACGGAAAGGCCCGCGTAGGTGAAGCCCAGGTTCCGGGCGTCGACCTTCGCCCGGCCGGTGGCCTGCGCCGGTTCATCGAACGGAATGCTTCCGCTGCCTGTCGCGTGAATCTCGCCCTGGATGTTGTAGCCCTCGGCAAACTGGCGGGCCTCCGCCGGAATCTGGTTGTACTCCGCCGGTTTCACGGAGGCGCGCACGTCGAGCGACTGGACGTCGAGCACGTTCGTGTCCGGATGCAGCCGGGCGCTGACTTTTCCGTCGAGAAACGGCTTACGGGTTATGCTTGCGTTAACGTCAAGGGCGCCTTCCTTGCGCGCGGTCGTCACCCCAACATCGATTCCGCCCACCTGATATTCCCGGCCGGCCGCGGCGTAGCCGATCGCGGCGTCATTGATCTCGAGCCTGTCGAGGACTACTGCGTGGGTGACTGTATCGATCGACGAGCCGCCCGCGGCGGGCGCGGGTGGTCTGGCAGCCGTCGATTTCGCTTGTTTCCACAGCGCGCTGACGCCGCCGAGAAGAACGCTCGGCCGGTCTACCGTGATCCGTTCGATGTGCAACGCCTCGCCGGGCTTGGGAATGCCGCTTGCGAGCGCTGCGACCTGTTCGATGGACACGACGGGGCGGCTGTCCTGTTTGAGGGCGATGCCGGTAACAGTAAGCGTCACGCCGCCATCGGGCAGGTCGGCGTGCAACGCAATCTGCTTGACGGGCACGGTCAGGCCGGCATACGCGAAATGCGCGTTGTCGAGCGTGGCCTGTACCCGGCCGATCGCCTCCGCCGGCTGATTCAGGGGAACCTCACCTTCGACGCTGGCGGTGAGCGCTCCACGGATCTCGTGGCGGCGCAGAATGTGCTGCACCTGCGGAGGGAGCGTCTGGTACTGTTGTGGTCCCAGCGCCGCGTTCAGCGTCAGCCGGGCGAGGCGGAGCAGGGCGGTGTCGAGATTGATTCGACCGTCGAGATCGACGCGGAAGACCGGGTCGCGCTCGAACGTGCCGCTGAGTGCGTACCAACCCGGGTCGCCTTCGATTGGCAGCGTGCGCAGCGTCATGTTGATCCCGGGCAGGACCATCGGCTCGCCGCTGACCCGTTGATCCTCGTATCGGATTTCTCCGTCGCGGATCGAGACGTGCCGCAGAACGAGCACGTCGCTGAGCCGTTGTCCTTTAGGAACGGACTGCGGGTTCTTCGAAACCTCCGGCTTGACGAAATTGCTCCAGCCGAGGAAGCCTCCTGACGATGCGGCGAGGAATTGCACGTGGGGTTCCCGGAGCTCGACTCTTTGAATCCGGAGCGGCTCATCGCGACGCGGAATTTCGGCCAGTTCCAGCACCATCTGGTCGACCCGAAGGATCGCGTGCCCCTTGGCGGTGAGCGACAGGTTTTCGACGACGACGGTTCGAGGCGCCTGATAGTCGATCGAGTCGAAACTGACTTTCGGCGTGATGTGGGTCTCGATGACGCCGATGATCTGCTTGCCGATCCAATCCTCCAGGCCGGTCGATCCGACCTGGCCGATATAGCCCCACAGCACCACGGCCACGGCCACGATGATGGCGATGATGTAGGCGCTGATCCCGAGAATACGCTTGTAATTGGCCATGGTGCGTTATGGCGCGACCGTCGTCGTCGGCATTGAAGTGGGCGTCTCCGACTGCTGTCGGAGAGATTCGACATCCTTCTTCGTTTGTTTCAGCTCCCGCAGCAGCGACTCGACCAGCGCGTCAAGCTCCTGTTCATGCCGGCGGGCCGCCGCGAGCTGATCACGGAGCGACGACAACTGCCGATTCAGGTCCGCCGCGTTGGCCTGGGCGAGTTGCATGCTTTCCGTCAGCGATCCGAGCTTTGCCGTGAGCGACTCTGCGGCGTTCTTCAACTCGGCCGCCGCCGCGCGCGTGTCGGCGACCTTCGCGTTCAACAGGTCGACCTTTTCCTCCGTCTCCTGCAATTGCCCGTGTGCTTTCTTCAGGGATCCGCTGGCCTCCGCCATTTCGCCAGTCACGTCAGTCAACTGCTGCTGGAGCGACTGGTGTTGGTCAGGCCGATTCTCTGCTGCTGGCGGCGCGGTGGCGGATTCCGATTCGTTCTTTGCACATCCCGCCAGGGCGATGGTCAGAGCCGCGGCGCAAAGCAGCAGGCGAACGTACACGACAACAACTCCCTCAATTCATACTCGGATATCCCTCTTGCATTATCCATCGCCCCCCTGAGGATACGCTGAAAACCACATAAATCCACCGTAATGGCGTCGCCGTTCTCGGTGCGCGCGCAGTCGCCGGGCACGATTTCATCCCACGGGTGAATCCGTGCCCGGCAGACCCGCTCTCTCTTCCTGTCTGCGTCCGCCCGACAGCGGCTATTCCGAACCCGAGCGCTGTGACCGTTGCGATTGCCCGGCCTGCATCGCGACCCAATACGGCTGCTCATCGAAGTACGCGTACACGTCCGCAAGCCAGGTCGGATTCCGAAGTCTGGACCATTCGGCGTCGTTGAACTGCGGAGCTCCCGACAGGCTCTGGCCCTTCAGATCGAGCGTCACCGGCCCCCGTTCCGTCACGTTCAGCCTGTCCCACGGCACCGCGACAAACTGGGCCCCCGATCCGCGCGGCGATTTGCTGCCGATGATGACGAGCTCCACCCGATCGCGAACGGGATCGAGCGCCAGGTCTTCGACGGTGCCGACCTGCTCGCCGTTATCGTTCTCGACATTCTTCCCGATGATGTCGGAGCCTTTCACGATCTGGGGGCTTGCCTGTTGCCGGGAGCTCGACTCGCCCTGTCGCGACATCATCTCGTGGCCGTAGTGGGCGCTCACTTCCCGCGCCCAGCGCGGATTGGCCATGTCGGGCCAGTTGTCGGGATTGAAGCCCTTCGCCGTCCGGAGCTGCTGTTCGCTCACGTTCAATTCGAGATTGTCGCCGCGACCCACGCTGAACGACTGCCATGGGATGGCGAACAGCTTTTCGCCCATACCCAGGTAACCGCCGGTGGTGAGTACGCCGTACGCGATTCGCCCGTTCTTCGGATCGATGGCGATGTCCCCGAGATCCCCAAGGTCCTGGTTTCGATTGTTAGTCACGGTCATGTCGATGAGCTCGCTGGCGCGATGGAGATGTGGTGCTGCCGCCGTCTGGTAAGTCGCTGACCGCCGGCGCGGGCCGTTCGATCCGATTTCGCCCTGATACCCGTTGCCAGCGCCCTGTCCGTCTTGATTCTGTGAACGATCGCCTGTTCGGCTCCGCATTTCCCGGCGATTGTAGAATTCCCCGTTGTTCTCCCCGTAGTAGCCGTACGGCTCACCGGGCAGGTACCCGTTGGAATTGCTGTACTCATATCGGTCATTCCAATTTCCATAGTATGGTTCGGCACGCCGGTACTTATAGGGAGCGGGAGGCGGCCCCCACGCGTACTCGTCGCCGTAGTAGCGATCGTAGCGGTTTGTTGGTTGCCGGACGTCGTACCCATAGCCGTAGCCGTATTCCGGGCCACGGCCGGCCGCGCCGGCCCGACGCTGCGTCGGCTGGGGGCCGTCCCCTTGCGCGAACGTGCCGTAGTACTCGCCGGACTGTCCCGTGTTCGTGGCCGACCAGCTCTGCCGGGAGGCCCCGCCGGGTTGTCCTTTTTCCACGCTCGTCACGTCGCCGGAGCTGTCGACGAACGCCGTTTTCAGCTGGTTGTTGACTAGGCAGGTCACCGCGAATTCGAGTGTGCGCGCCGATCCGGCGCTCGCCTTGGATCCCGCTTCGCTTTCGCCTGATTGAGACTGAACCTCTCGTCCCGGCCTGACGATGACCCAGGCGTCGACCGCCGTTCCGTTGGTCTTGCCTTCCGCCGCCTTGATGGCCTGCACCAGTGTGATGTTGTTCTTTGTCATCACTTTCTCCGCCTTGCGCGCCTTGCCCGGCGGAATCACCTTGGCGGAAGAAAGCGATGACAGTACGCCGATCGTCGCACACACTGTCGCCAGCGAAATAGTCGACCTTCTCATGTCTTTCGTCCTTTCCGACGACGCGGGACAAACCGCGTGGCCTTTGCCCGCATTGCAGAACTCTCCGGTTTATAGTGGGCCCGTTCGGCTCAATAAGTGCCCCTGCCGGTCAGATGCGGCTGGTTCGCGTTGCTCACGCCACCCATGCCATACGCCCTTCGGCTGAATGGACGCCCGCGCGGTGCAGACTCGACCTGCCCGAATCCGTAAGGCCCGGGCCGGTGGTACCACTTCCACGTTTGCGTACCGAAACGGACCGCCGGGCCGTATTCCTCGCGATTGTAAAATCGCGCCGTGGGCGATCGGTACAGGTATCGAGGTTGCTCGTATCGCTCGTACGGATTGTACTGCCCGATACGGCCTGGCTCCGTGCGGCGCCACGTATTGTAACCCCCTTGGTACGTCGCCGAGTTAGGCCATCCGTACCGAGCCACGTTCCAGTACGGATCGCCGTACATTCTTCCGCGCGGCGCCGTGAAACCTTGGTCGTTACGCATGTAGAAGTTGCGGTTCTCGTCGTAATTCCATCCCCGATAGGGCTCCTGCGATTGGTATCTGGGATATCGTGAACCGTAACCGCCCCCCCCATACTCATCCTGATCGAACCGGCCCCGATCTTCGCGGGGGTAGTAGGGGCTTTCCATGTCCTGATCAAAACGCTGACTTGCGATGTCCGGCGCTTCGCGAGCGTATCGCTCCCCGTAACGGTCATAGCCATACTCGGGCCTGGAGGGGCCCATGTTGGCCGGCGGGCGGCCAAGTAGGCGATCCCGGTATTGCGCGTAACTGTCGCTGTTTCGGTCACTCCTGTTGCGCTCAAACCGGTTGTAGTAATCCGAATACGTCTCTCCCTGATAGTCGGGTCGATCACGGTTGTCCCGAAAGGAAGTACGCGCCTGATTGACGTTTTTCCCGGTGACGTCATCGCGGGATTGGGCGTATGCGAAAGGCACGCCCAGGACCCCGGCGGCGGCGAGAACGAACGCGAAACACCTCTGTCTATTCATGGGCTCGACCTCCTGGTGAGTGCCGACAGGGCAACACGGACGGCGCTCGACAGAGCGGCGTAGAAACCTGCTACCGTGTAGTATTACGTCATCCCCTGACAGCCGCCTGAATTCCGGATAAGGATGTGCTTAGCTAGCCAAAGGAGACGCGAGCGAGCGCCTTGCGCGCGTCTGTCGCAGCCGAGTTGGGGAACGATTCCAGTGCGGTGGCCGGATTCGTGGCGGTCCCGTGTTCCGCGGGGGGCGCGATGAACACTCGTGACGGCCGGTTCTCGTGTGCCGAGACGACCGCACCATACTGCGTCAATCGGGTAGCACGCGAGCTCGACTGCGAATGACGCGTTGGGCGTCGCGGAGTGTTGCTACAACCGTAACGTGAAAGTCGTGTGCGATTCGCTCGGCCGCCCGCTTGTACTCCTCCGCCGTGCTCCATAGGCCGAGGATAAGGTCGGCGTGCAACGGGCTCTTACGGAATCGCTTGCATAGATATCGCGCGTGATTCAGCGTGGCCGGCGGCAGGGCGCATACGCAAACAAGGTGGGGTTCCGCGTCGAATGCCATGCTCACGCGCTCGGCGGCGAGCGCCTCGACGGAAAGGGACGTTGCATTGACTCCGACGCGCTGCAGTACCTGCGACAGCATCACGGCCGTCAGTTCGTCCGCCTCGTCGTGCGCCGGCACACACAGCACGCGAAACGACGGTGGGCTTTCGAAGGCCCGTGTTCCCGGCTTGAGCGATCCGCACTCGTCAATGAGCCCCCGCACGGATTCGTGAATGAAGGTGTCGATCTGGTGGTCAAGGATTCCTCGGTGGCGGTCGCGCTGGGCCTGTCGCAGCGCAGGGATCACCACCGTGTCATACGTGTCCGTCAGCGAGGCACTGTCCAATGCGTCGTCTAGAATCTCTCTCGCCTCACGACGATCCATCGCCACCAGACGCTGGTAGAAACGCATGTCGGGCTCGAGCACCGGCTCGTTGCCCAGCAGTATCGCAAGGAACTCCAGCGGCGGCACGTACTTGCCCACGACGACCAGACAGACCGTCAGCGGTGTCGCCAACACGAGGCCGACGCCCCCCCACAGCCACGTCCAGAAGACCGCGGACACGATGATCGCCAGCGGCGAGGCGCCGATCTGCGACCCGTACAACCACGGCTCCACCACGTTGTTGCTGACCAGCTCGATTGCAATGAACCATCCGATCACGAGGATCGGACGCGTCCAGTGGTCGAACACCGCCAGAGACAATGTTACGGGCAGCAGCGCCGCCACCCACGGGCCGATGTAGGGGATGAAACGCAGCAGCGCCGCCAGCAGGCCCCAAAGCAATGCGTTCGGTACGCCGATCAGCCCCAGACCGAACGCCACTGCCGCTCCGTACGAACCGTTCAGTACAATGTGCGCGACGAGGTAGCGGCTCACTCGGCTGGCCGCCTCGTCAAAGGCCTCCGTCGTAACGGTGATTTGGCGTGACCCGACCAGGCGTATGATGCGATCACGCAGGTCTTCGCGTTGCACCAGAATGAAGACGACGAACACGACGACGATGGCCGCCGTCACCAGTGGACGTACGAGCGGGCCGACCATCCGGCGCAGGAACGGAATGACCTCCCACTTCGTCGCGACCACCTCCACTTTCACCGGTGCGGCGCCGGAGTCGCCGCTCGCACGGGTTACTTCCTCGCCGTTCGCTTCGTTGTTTTTCGCCGCAGTCTGAGATGTTGATTCCGCGGCGATCTGCTCGGTAATCTCCTGCACCGCTTTCGATGCCTGACCGACGGATGTCAACGTTTCGCGGACCGACCGGACTTTCTCGGCGATGTTGCGCCGGTATTTCGGAAGCTGTTGCACCAAGTCAGCGGCCTGGGCCGCAACCAGCCAGCCGAATGCGCCAACAATCGTGAAGCTGAACACCGTCACAATGATGACGGATGGCACCCTTCGCATGCCGGTTCGCTCGATACGCGTGACCAGCGGCGCCAGCAAAAAGCTCAGCATAACTGACAAGGCGAGCGGGATCAGCACGTCCCGCGCAAAGTACAGCGCGGCCGTCGCCAGTACGACGGCCGCGAGAACCATGGCCTGCGAGGCCCGAGCGCTCTTGCGGGGTCCAGTCACGGCATCTTGCGCACCCGGCGCTGCCACACGCGCTGAAACTGCAGGTTATAGTTCTTCAGGCGATGACGGCGTCAGTGTCGCGGCGTTCGGCCGCGTGCCAGCCCTGCAATCAACGACGCGACAAACAGCACGAGAAAGATGAAGAACAGGATTTTCGCGATGGCGGCAGCGCCCGCTGCGATACCCCCGAACCCGAACACCGCCGCGATTATTGCGATGATGAAGAATACGATCGACCAGGACAACATCGTCCGACCTCCCTTCGGCTGCCACCATCGCGCGAGCGCACGAAGTTCGCACCTCGACAGCTTCCAGCCTCTTGCTGAGCCAACATTGGTAGTGTAGGTGGCCGCACTAAGGATGCACTGAATTCCAGATTAGACGATCGTTACATGCGGTCGCCGGGCAGCCAACGGACTCGGCCATCATCTCAGCGAAATCAGCCCTCGGGCGTGCGCTGGGTGACGCGCCAGCCGGGTCAGCTGAGCAGAAACGGAATTTCGCATAACAATGGCGTAATCCCGGCGCCGGCAATTTCCTTTCCGACTCGGCGGAAGATCGGCCTCCAGGCCTGGACGAGTCGCCGATCGTTTGGGTCACAAGCAGCAGGTGACGCAGGCTGCCGTCACTGCCACACCGCCGTTTCGCTTTCGTAGCGATTCTCCGACGGAGTTTGCCGCAGTGGAAGGAAGATCGTGAACGTCGTTCCCTTGCCGACCTCGCTCTCCACGTCCGTCCGTCCGCCGTGCGCCTGAATGATCCGCGCGGCGACGGCCAGCCCCAGACCGGTTCCCTTGCCGGGGTCCTTCGTCGTGAAGAACGGGTCGAAGATCGCCTCCCGGTGCTCGGGCGGAATGCCGCAGCCCGTGTCGCTGATGCGGACGAACACCTGCTGCCGCAACTGGTCACAGCCCGTTTCGATACTCAGGTCTCCGCGCTCGCTCATGGCGTGCACGGCGTTCAGGATAATGTTCATGAACACCTGCTGCATCTGCGACTCGTCCATCACCGTCATGGGCATCTGCGGATCGAATCGGCGATCGACGTTGATGTCGTGAAAGAGCGCCTGCCTCTCGAGCAGGGCGAGCGTGCGCGCCACCACGTCGTTGATGTTGGCCAGGGTCATCTGCGCCTCGCGCTCGCGCGAGAACTCGAGGAGCTCGGCGACGATCTTGCGGCACCGCACCGCCTGCTGGACGATCTCGTCCAGGTCCCCGCGCAAGGGGCTCTCGGCCGGCAGCTCCTCCTGCACCAGCGAGGCGAACGTCAGGATGCCGCCGAGCGGATTATTGATTTCGTGGGCCACGCCGGCCGCGAGCTGACCGACGGAGGCCAGACGCTGCTGGCGGGCGGCCTGCGTCTGCATGGTGACAAGCTGCTGCGTCCGTTCCTCGACCTTCTGCTCAAGCGTTTTAGCCCATTGTTCGAGCTGGCTCTTCATCTCGCTGATTCGATCGAGCATGTCGTTGAATGACGTGGCCAGCAGCCCGAATTCGCTCTGATCCGAGATGTGAACGCGCCGGCTCAGGTCGCCGGCCGCGATGTTCCGCGAAGCCGACACCATCTCCTCCAGCGGCCGCATCAGGCTCCGCGTCAGGAAGTACGTGACCAGCATGATCAGCACGAAACACAGCAGGGCGATCACCGCGAAGCTGAGCGTCACCTTGTCGCGGACGGCTGTGTACGGCCTTTCCGGCAGCCCCACGCCGAGCATGCCGATGCGCGCCCCCGCGAGGTTCGTGATCGGCTCGTTCGCCGTGATGTACCAGCCATTCACGACGAAAGCCCGCCCGATCCACGGCTCGCCGCGCTGGATAACCGCGTCGAAAACCTCTTTCGACGCGCGGGTCCCCACAGCCCGTTCATCTTCGCCCGTCCGCACGTTCGTCGAAACACGCACGTCGCCCTGGAAGATCGTCGCCGCGAATCGCGACTTGTCCTCGCCGCGGAGGCCTCTCGATACCGACTGATCGATGCTGTCAACGATGTCGTGCGCGCCGCTCTCGCCCGGCTCCACGTTCGGCTGGTTGAGCAGATGGCCCGCGTACACCACGGCCATCACCGCGCCCGACTCGTCGATCACCGGCGCCGCTGCCAACAGCACCATACCGGAATCGAGCCGGTCTCGGTTGGTAGCTCGCGATCGCGGCGTCGGCACCAGCTCGATCGTCGCGCGCTTGGCCAACTGCGGGTCCTCATCCTCCAGGGCCGTGATCGGCATGAGCTCCGTGGATGCCGCCGATCGGCCGGTGAGCGCCCTGGCGATCGGCCCGAGCCACGCGACGTTGTCCCCGACTTCGCGGTTGCCGGACGTCCGCACGATCACGCGGCCGGCCGAGTCCGTGACGGAGAGGAAATCAAGCCTGTGCTCCTGGCGAATCCCGCCCAGGTATGATGCGGCTGCCGCCGGGCGGTCGGCCGCAAGCGCCGCCTCGAGCCGGCCACTCGACGCCAGAAGCTCGACGCTTTGCCGCAGTTCCTGGAGGCGATGCGCGTAAATCGTGTGCGCCGCCGAAAGACCGTACACCATTTGCCGGCGGGCCTCTTCCAGCAACGCCCGGCTCGTGACGTAGATGCCGATGGCGGACGTCGACAACCCGCCGAGGATCAGGATCAGGGAGTAGCTGACGATGATCCGGGACTTGAGCGAGTGTGTCCAGCGTGTGGCTCTCATTCGCCAACCCAACGATCGAAACGGCGCCGGCGGATACGCGGAGCGCTACGGCCGTGCCGCGACCTGCATCTCGGGGGCTCCGTGGTTACCGTTCAGCTCGCCGGCTCTCGTTCAGCGCGCGGAAGCTCCACGGTGAACGTCGCCCCCTCGCCGGGGCGGTTGTCCAGCGCGATCCGGCCTCCCAGCTCTTCCACGATCCGCTTGCAGATCGGCAGGCCCATCCCCGTTCCGCCCTTGCTGACGTGACGCTCATCCTTCGAACGGTAGAATTCCTCGAAGATGTGATCCACGTCTTCCGCTGCGACGCCGCCGCCGGTGTCGGCCACCGAGACCGCAACCGTCTCGGCATCCGTGCCGGCGGTGATGCGCACCTCGCCGCCTGGGTGATTGTACTTTACCGCGTTGACGACTAGGTTCGACAGGGCCATTCGCAGGGCGGTCGCGTCACCGATCACCGGTGGAAGGTCGGCCGGCAGCTCCGCCGTCACCCTGACCTCCCCGTCGCGCGCCATCGTGGCGCAGGTCTCCTTGACGGACTCGATCAGATCCTGCCACCTCACCGGCACGCGCTGCGTCGCCAGATGGCCGCCCTCGACTTTCGAAATGGTGAGCCAGTCGTCGATCACCTCGAGCATGCTGTTGATCTTCGCACACGAGCGCTGCATCCACGGCTGATACTGATCGGGAATGGAATCCATCGCGTCGTGACATAGTACGTCGAGATATTGCTTCACGGCTCCGAGCGGCGCCTTCAACTGGTGCGACACGAAAGTGATGAACTTGCGCGCCTGCGCCTCCTTCTCCTGGCGTAGCTTTTTCGCCTCCTGGGCCAGACGTCGGCGCTCCATGCCCCGAGCGATGATCACGCGCAGCTCTTCGGCCGTGAAAGGCTTGGGGATGAAGTCGTACGCCCCCGCTTTCATCGCTTCCACCGCCGTGCTGACCGTCGCGAAGCCGGTGATGACGATGGCGACGATGTCCGGGTTTATCTTCTTGATGCGGTTGATGACCTCCATGCCGCCCATGCCGGGCATCTTCAAGTCCACGACGAGCAGGCCGGCGCCCACTTCCGCCATGCGCTTCAGACCGGACTCGCCGTCGGCGTACGTCTCCACCTCGTAACCGGCCCGGCGCAGCGCAGCCTGGCACGCGCGGCGCATCGCCTCGTCGTCATCGATGACGATAATCGGTCCGTCGGGTTGGGGGGCGATCAAGTCTCGTCACTCCTGCCGACCACACCGCCCACTGTCGATTGGCAGCCTCGAGCCGGCGACTGCCTAATCGTCCTGCGGCAGCATGCGCCGCACGCACTGAAGGAAGCTGTTGATTTCAAGTGGTTTCGTGAAGTAGGCTTCCGGCGTGATCATGGCGACGTCGCCGGCCATGCCGAACAGATCCGCAGGATCCTGCTGGATGGACGAAACCATGACGACCGGAATCTCGCGAACGTCGTCGTACTCGCCGTGGAATTTGAGCGCCTGGACGACTGAATAGCCTTCCACCGGGCTCTCCATCATGATGTCCAGGACGATCAGATCGGGCGACTTGCTGCGCGCCGCCTCCAGCCCCTTCCGTCCCGAATCGGCCTCCACGACGGTGTAGCCCTCGCGCTCGAGCAGGCTCCGCGTCGATGCGCGATAATCACCGTCGTCGTCAATGATGAGAACTGTGCGCCTGGCCGTCATGCTGATGCCTCCCTGCCGGCTCGAAAGCCCAACTTAGCCCTGCGGCCTTTCGAGGTCAAGATCGCAGCGCCGCGGTCCGCGACGCGCCGCCGTCACTGGTCTCGTCTCGCCGCGATCAGCTGTTCGACGTGTTCGAGGAACTGCGGTATGTCCAACGGCTTGCTCATGTACGCGTCGGGACGGATGCTGCTCGTGTCGCCGATCCAGCCGAACATCGCCTCCGGGTCGAGCTCGATCGACGAGGCCATGATGACCGGAATCGGTCCCATCTCCTGAAACTCCGGCACCGTCTTGAGCGCCTGCCTGACCGAGTACCCTTCGCTCATGCTGTCCATCATCACGTCGAGCACGATGAGGTCCGGCCGGTGCTGCCGCGCCGCGGCCAGACCCTCCTGGCCGCTTCCCGCCTCGATGACCGCATATCCCCGGCTTTCCAGCAGCACGCGGGTGGACGCCCGGTAGTCCGGATCGTCGTCGATAACCAGGATTTTCGCCCTCGCCGCCATAGGTGAATGCTCCCCGGAGGACCGCGGCCGAGACTAGCGACGGCCCGAAAACCCGTCAAGGCGTACGCGACTTCCCGACTCATGGATCGTCGCGCCGGGTTGTCGGCACTTGTCCGACCGCGGCGGCCGGTTCGCCACTCCATTCCGCCGGTGTATAATCAACTCGGTGTCCCCGGAGATTTGAAAGTGAACAATCAAGCGCGCGCCGCCGCATCCAGGACGCTCGTCATTGTATCCGCCGCTGCCGGCCTTGCCGTCGTTACCGCCGCCATCGCCATGCTGCGCTCCTCCGGCAGCGAGCGCGACCTCACCAGCGGCGACGCGAATCGCGTCGTCGACGCTCTCACTTCGATCAATTCAGACGAGCTCGCTGCCAAGGACAATGCCGACCTTCGCCGCAAGGCGACGGAGGCGCTGCGCGACGCGCCGTTCGACGTCGTGCTCGACCGTCTTCGATCCGAAGACCTCTCCCAGGAAGATCGCGAGCGGCTGGAAGGCAATCTCCGAGCTCTGATGATCGACGACATGAACCGCCGAGCCGAGGAATACGACAAGGCGCCCCCGGACAGGAAGCAGGAGCTCCTTGACCGGGACATCGACGACATGCAGACGTTCATGAAGAAAATGCGCGACTATCGCGAGAAGCATGCTGACGAATTCCAGGCCGAGTCTGCAGACCGCGCGCGGCGATCGCATCGGCCGACGGTCGAGCAGCGAAAGCAATTCATGGAGGGGTACAATCCCGATCGCATGGCTCAGATGGTCAGGTACTGGCGCGCCGTGCGCCAGCGCGCACAGCAGCGCGGCGTCGATTTCGGCCCGCCGGGACGCGGCCACTGAAGCCGGACGAGCCCAAAGCCCCAGCGCGCCAGGCGGCTGGCCGCGCAGGCGTTCCGTTTGAAGCATCCTTGGTCCCTCGCCTCATTGCCCCCCGGCAGCCTGGCCCGTTCGCAAGGCACGGATTGACGAACTGACGGCACAATGTTAGCCTCCCTGTGTCAGGGTGATGCTGCCAACCGGTCGAGCCTGGCGTCGGCGGCGCGGGGCGACGCATGAGTGCCGTACCGTGGCAGCAATCCATTACCTGGTGATGATTCTCGTACCGGACGGCTGCCCGAACCGATGCCTCGGCCTTCGCGACATCGATCCTGAGCAGCCTTCGTTGTTCTGATCACTGCCCCGATACCGTGTGGATTCTCGAGGTCTTCTTCATTGTCATGATGCCGCTCGGCGTGTGTTCGCTGGGCGCGTGCTGGCATGGTTACCGCGTGAACGGAACGCGGTCGTGGCCGGGCGCCATCGCCGTCTGGGCATTCTATTTCCTGCACGGCGGCTTGACCGTCGCCTCGGCCTGGCAGGGTTTCTGGCCGCTGGACTGGCCTGCGGCCGTCAGCACGCCAATAGGCATCGTATCCATCGCGGTTGGCGTCCTTCTCTTCGTCAGCGGCGTCGTGGCTTTCCGCTCGTTCGAGCGGGTGTCCGGCACGCGGGCGGACTCACTTGTGACCTCCGGAATCTACCGCTACAGCCGTAACCCGCAGAACGTCGGCTGGGGCCTGGTTCTTCTGGGAACCGCCCTCGTCGGTCGGTCCGCGATGGCCTTCGCCTTCGCGATCCCGTTCTGGCTGATCCTGCATCTTTACCTCATCTTCGTGGAAGAGCCTTACCTCAAGAATGTCTACGGCGACGCGTATCGCGACTACATGCGCGCCACGCCGCGCTACCTCGGTCTGCCCCGCGAAGCCTGACCGGTCGCCGCCGCCTTTCGCACCGTTTTTGACCTTGATGAACGCGCCGACTACCGGTCATCGGTTCTCTTCACCTACAATTTACGCGTGGCTCGTCGAAGAACCAATCCCTACGATCGCATCGTCGCCGACTTTCTTCACGGCGAGGCGCTGCCCACGTCAGCGCCGCATGCCTGTCCCTACCTCGCCGACCAGGTGGCGTGCAGCCAGGGTCTCGAAATCGCCGCACCGATGAGCCCCGACATGCATCAGTCGTTCATCGACGTCGGCTTCCGTCGCAGCGGCCGCGTCATCTACAAGCCCACGTGCCCGGGCTGCAAACGCTGCATTCCCATCCGCGTTCCGGTCAACACGTTTCATCCGTCCCGTTCGATGAGGCGGATCTGCCGCCGCAACACGGACATCACCGTCGAGCCCGGCGCGCTCCGGGCGGACGCCCGAAAGCACGACCTGTTCGTCCGCTACCTCGACTCGCAGCACGATGGAACCATGTCCGCCGACTACGACGACTTCGAGCAGTTCCTCTACGAGTCGCCCACGCCGACCGACGAGCTGCTCTACTACGCCGGTCGCCGCCTCGTCGGCGTCAGCATCGTCGATCGGCTCGCGGAGGGGCTGAGCTCCGTCTACATGTTCTTCGACCCTGCCGAACGAAAACGAAGCCTCGGCACCTACTCGATCATCTACGAAATACAGCTTTGCCGTGAAAGCGGGTTCGCCTACTATTACCTCGGCTATTGGGTGCCCGGCTCGAAGACCATGGCCTACAAGGCGCGCTTCTGGCCGGCCGAAGTTCTTGACGCCGCCAACCAGTGGATACCCCTGGCAGATTGGGAGTCTGACTCATCCCTCGCCACGCTTCCGACAGCCTGAGCCGACGCAGCTTCGAGCGCATCCTCATCATCAAGCCCAGTTCGCTCGGCGACGTCATCCACGCGCTGCCCATTCTGCACGGGCTGCGCGTTCGGTATCCCGACGCCCGCATTGCCTGGCTCCTCGCTCGTCCCTTCGTTCCGCTGCTCGCGAGTCACCCTGAGCTCGACGAGACGATCGAGTTCGACCGCCGCCTTTACGCCCGCGCTGCTTACAGCCCGAAGGCCACTCGCGCGCTGGCTCGCTTCCTGCGCGATCTGCGCTCGCACCGATTCGACCTCGTCGTCGACCTCCAGGGATTGTTCCGCAGTGGGTTCTTTGCCTGGTGCACGCGCGCCCCGGTCCGTCTGGGGCTCGATTCGGCTCGGGAACTCGCCTGGGTCTTCCATACCGATCGCCTTGCGACGGGGCCGCGCGAGGCGCACGCGGTGGATCGCAACTGGGCCGTGGCCCGCGCCCTTGGATTCGACGATCTGCCCAAGGTCTTCGACCTGGCCGTCACGGACGCCGAACGCGCCGCGGCGGCCGACCTCGTCGGCGAGGCCCGCGTGCGGCGGGACGAGCCGTTCGCCGCCGTCCTCCCCGGCGCCCGGTGGGACACCAAGCAGTGGCCCCCGGATCGATTCGCCGCCGTCATTGACGGAATCGCCGCCGATCCCGGCGTTCAATCCGTGTTGATGGGCGGCCCGGACGAGCGCGAGGTTTGTGAGCGCGTCGCTTCTTTGTGTACGACGAAGCCGGCCAACATTACCGGCCGCACCGACCTTCGTCTTCTCGCGGCCGTGATTGAGCGTGCCGCCGTCGTTGTCTGCCACGATTCCGGGCCTCTTCACCTCGCCGCCGCTCTCGAGCGCCCCCTCGTCTGCATCACCGGACCGACAAACCCCACCCGGACCGGCCCCTACCGCCGTCTCGACGCCGTCGTACGCCTCGACATCCCTTGCTCGCCCTGTTACATCCGCCGCCTCAGCAAATGCCCCCACGAACACAAGTGTATGCGGACGCTCCCTACTGACTTGGTTGCCGACCGCGTTGCCGCGACCCTCCAGCCCTCATCCGTGCCGGCCGATAGAGCTTGAGGCGGCCGGCGTCACTCCCGTGTCCTTGCCGGCTGGGGCAATCAGCTCAGTCAACGATGTACTGTGCGGCCGCCCGGCTCATATTGAATTCTCATGACGACCTCCGCCCCACACATGCCGCCGCCCGTTAAACGTGCTACAATCGCGCGTAGCCCTCGGGACCGCAGGGGGAAAGAGGCACGCTCCGGCCGGTCCCGGTTCCCTGGGAACAGCGCATTGAGCAGTATCTGGCAGACAACCAGACGGTTCGTTTATAAGCGCGTGCTGCACGCCGACGACACGCCCCATCGCATCGCTTTGGGCGTGGCCATCGCCACTTTTGTCGCCTTTACACCCACCATGGGGCTGCAAACGGTCATTGCCCTGGCCCTGGCCGCGGTGCTGCGTGCCAACAAGGCCGTGTGCGTGCCGCTCGTGTGGATCACCAATCCTGCAACGTTCGTGCCGATTTACTGGTCCTGCTGGCGGATCGGCGCCGCGGTCGTTCCGAACGCCGCGGCCACTGAGGATGTGGCCGTCATGCACCGCCTCGCCGCCTACGCCCACCCCGCCCATTTGGGGCGAGTGCTCACTTACGATTTCTGGTCGCAGCTCTTCTATCTCATGGTTGACCTCGGCACGGAGTTGTGGGTTGGCTGCATCATTGTCGGCCTCATCCTGGGCATTTGCGGCTATTTCGCTACACGTTGGACGGTCACCGCCTACCGGACGCGCCGAGCTCAACGCCGCGCCCGCATCGAGGAACGCCGCCGCCTTCGCAGCCAGGCCCGGGCAGCAGCCAAGCGCCGGACCAGGCTCCAGCATCCCGCCTAGCGCCGTCCACCTGCCCGCAGACATTCGCAATCGGTGAGCAGATCAGCTTCTGCTTCAGGCCTGCTCGGCACCGAAGTTGTGCCCTTGTCGTTCCAATCCAGCTCTCATCTTTGCCTGCTCTGCTGGCCGGCATCGTCGGCGGCCGATACACTGGGCCGCTTGGACACGCTGAGGCACAGCTTCATAAGGAGATTCGGATGAAGACGCGAACAATCGTGGTCCCGTTTGTGGGCGCAGCGGTTCTGGCACTGGCCGGCTTCGCCGCCTGGGCACAAGTTCACGAGGAGAAGCAGGTATCGCTGGACGAGGTGCCCGCCGCGGTGAAGACCACGATCATGCGGGAGACCGCAAACGGCCATATCAAGGAGATCGAAGTCGAAACGGCCGACGGCAAGTCAACATATGAAGTGGAGTTCGTCCGCGATGGCCGCACCTTTGAGATTGCGATCGCTGCCGACGGGAGCCTTCTGAGCGAGGACAACGAGGAAAAAGAGGAGCAGACCGCCGAAGCCGAGGAACAGGAGCGCAAAGTGGGAGAGGGCGAGGTGCCGCCCGCCGCACTCGCCGCGCTCAAGAAGCTGGCGTCGGGCGCCAAGTTCACCGAGTTCTCGGAAGAGATCGAGCATGGCAGCAAGTTCTACGAGGGCTCCTGGAAGGCGCCGACCGGCGACAACGTGGACGCGCTGGTCACCGCTGGCGGCGATCTCGTGGAAATCGAGCAACAGGTTCCGGCCGAGCAGGTGCCGGCGGCCGTGCTTGCGGCCGTTCGCAAGCAGAGCGGTCCGGATGCGGCGCTCTTCTGCGAGAAGAAGACGATGATCCTCTACGAGCTCAAGTTCCGCAAAGACGGCCGACGACACGAAGTTCTATACGCGCCGGATGGCCGCGCGCTGGAACGGGAAGCTGAAGAAGGCGATGAGGACGAATAGCGCCGAACGCGCCGGTTGTCGATCGCCTGAATGACTTGCTCGCCCGCCTCAATGGGGCGTTCCGGCGTGAGTGGACGTTCACCGGCGAGCCTTCACGACATGAAGCACGTTTTCGATCGCTTCTGGCGGGTTGATCCCTGTCGACAGCGAGGCGATGACGCGCTTTGCGGCTTGGGCCGGCCTCTTTGCCGGATGCTGATTGAACGGCTTTCCGTCGCGATTGGGGCTGAGGTGCCCTCCGCGGGCGTCTTTTCGGTTGCTATCCGCCTGCCGCTCGCCACACAGGTTTCCGGACCGGGCCGACTCCCCGATCCAGGTCAGCCTCGATAGTCGTTGCGGCCCCAATCGCGACGTTAGCTGAAGCAGTCTGCGGACTGGCAATGCCCGCGCAGCAAATCGGGTTTTGTCTATCCCGTTTTCCCGCGCCGCCGGACCGGTACCATGTGGACTGCGGGCGCACTATGCTCCTGCAGTTGCTGGTTCGGGCCGGAGCTCCAGACGTGAACGACGACGCGACTTTGCTGAGTCATGCGGCCGGTGGCGACGCGCGGGCTCTGCGTACGCTCCTCGAACGGCATGGCCCGCGGGTCTGGAAAGAGATTGATCGCGGCATCGGTGCAGCTTGGCAGTCCCTCATTGACGCCGACGACGTGATGCAGGTTACGTACGTCGAGGCCTTCCTCCAGGCGGATCGCATCACCGCGCGCAATTCGACCGCTTTCGTGAGCTGGCTGCGCAGCATTGCCCGCAACAATCTCCGCGACGCCATCAAGGAACTCGCTCGCAAGAAACGGCCCAGCCCGACCCAACGAGTCGCGCTCTCCGCGGCGGACTCGCCCGTTGGTCATCTCGAGCACCTTGCCGAAACGACGACGACACCCAGCCGGCAGGCCGCCGCCGGCGAAGTGCAGTGCATCCTCAGTGCCATGCTCGACAAACTCCCGCCCGACTATGGCCGGGTCATCAGGCTCTACGATCTCGACGGCCGCGACATCAAGGAAGTGGCCGCGTCGATGAACCGTTCGCGTGGGGCGATACACATGCTCCGCGCCAGGGCGCACGATCAGCTCCGCCTGCTGCTCGGCGCCGAAGGCAACTTCTTCACACATCCCGGTTGAGCTGAGGCAACACGGCGGCCGGGCGAGTCAGCCATCAGGTGCACAAACCCGCTGACATATGCGTCCGGCGGTGATGCGTATACGCCGCTCCCGGCGGCAAGCAAGACAATCAGTGACGTTACGATTCGCCAGGTTTTCATAGGTCTACTCTTTCTTTCAGGAACAACATCGGCCGGCGCGCAGGCGCACCGGTTGCTCCTCCAGTCCTATCCCACGATTGACCGAGACTGCGGCCGCGGTCGGGCGAGCAGGGCCGTGCCCGCGATCCCGCGTCTGTTTGCCGAAGCGCCGGTTTTGTTTGCACGAAAGGCCCGAATGCCTTTACCCTGCATCCGTCGGACTCCGGGCAATCTCCAGCTTCCGCGTGACTTTTTTCCCGCCGAACATCGATTCTGCTGCGACGCGCGGCACCAGGTGTCCGAGCGGTCCAGGCACGCAGGGGGAGCGCACGGGTCGACGACTTGCGATTCAGGGGCGACCATCAGACGTTCAGCCGGACCGCTGTGGGTCCGGCGGACGGCTCTCGCGCACCACTACGTCACCTGGGTAGCGGGTGATTCTGTACTGGTAGTACGAGACCTCGCGATTTTGCCGTTTATCGGTGGGATTG
>JBECKQ010000405.1:0-5418 GCA_040235375.1 Phycisphaerae bacterium
TGACGACACCCGAGGTCGCGGCGCTCGTCGAGCGCCGCTGGTCGGAATATGGGTTGTGAGCTCGCCACCTTCACTGACTCCTTGCGCGATTACGCGTCTGATCAACGTGCGCGGCGACCGCGTCCGAGCCGCGACCGTAAGGGAGCGGACGTCCGCGATACCTCCGCCACACGCAGCTTCGTATCCTGATGTACGTCGCGGCTGGCGTTGGCTCGCGGCGTGCAGCGTCTTGTGCATGGCCGGTTTGGCGCTGGGCGGCGCGGAAGCGGCGCCATATGAGGAGGCGCTCGCCAACCCGCCGTCGCTGTTTGAGAAGATGCCCGCGGATCGCGCCGGCGTCGATACGAACGCGACACTCGTCCGCCGGCTCAAGGCTGAACCCACCTCCCTGAATCCCCTGCTGATGTTCACGGCGATTGATGCCGAGTTCGACTACCTGCTGTGGGCGCGGCCGTTCGTGATCGACGCAAACATGGAGTGGGCGTTGAATCCGGACATGGCCGCCGGCTACCAGGAGTCGGGCGATCACCTGGAAGCACGTTTGACGCTGAGTCCCAGGCTGAAGTGGCACGATGGCCAGCCGTTCACCGCGGATGACATCGTCTTCAGTTATCAGATGCTGACCAGCGAGCACGTGACCGCGCGCCGGGCGGCGACGGAGATCGATCAACTCGCCGACTGCCGCGCGATTGGCACGGACACCGTGGTGTACCGCTTCAAGCGGGCCCTGCCGACGAACAAGTGGGCCGTCGATTTTCCGATCATCCCGCGGCACCTGTACGAGCCCAGGCTCGCCGAAGACCCGACGCTGCAGCGCAGCGACGTCCACCTCTACAACCGGAAGGCGATTGGAAACGGGCCGTACCGCCTGGTGGACTGGATCGGCGGGCAGCGTCTGGTGCTCGAACGCTGGGACGACTGCACCGGCCGCAAGCCGGCGTTCAAGCGGATCGTGTTCGAGATCGTACCGGACAACAACGCCGCGCTGCTCGCGTTCGAAGCCGGCGATCTCGGCGAAACGGAGCTGACGCCGCGGCAGTTCGCCCGGGATACGGACTCGCAACGTTTCGCTGAGGTCGGCGTGAAGGGCAAGGGCGAACAGTGGACGACGTACTACATCGGCTGGAACGTCAGCGGTTCCGTGCCGTTTCTCGCGGACGCACAGGTCCGGCAGGCGCTGGGTCACGCGCTGAACGTGCCGAGCATTATCAACCGCGTGTTCTTCGGGCTCTTCACGCCGAGCACTGCGGTGTTTCCCAGGGGCTCCTGGGCGTGCCCGCCGGACTTGCAGCCGTACTCGTTCGATCTCAACGAGGCGACCCGGCTGCTGGACGCCGCCGGCTGGACGACCGACCCGAACGATGGGTGGCGGTACAAAACGATCGCCCCGAACGGGGGCGAGCCGCAGCGCCTGCGCGCCGGCTTCACGCTGAACATCGTGCAAGGCTCGCAGACGTCGCCGGTCGTGGCGTCGATCTTTCAGAAGGACCTGCGCCGGCTCGGCGTTCAGATGCAGTGGCGAGTGCTCGAGTGGTCGGTGTTCAACGAGCGGAACTTCAAGCACGAGTTCGAGGCCTACCTGTCGGCGTGGACGCCCGGCCCCGAGCCGGACGAAGCCCGCAACCTGTTCCACAGCACATCGCGCGCGGGCGGGCGGAACTACGTCGGATACGCGAACGAGAAGGTGGACAGCCTGTTTGACGAGGCTCGGCAATCGCTGTCGCGCGAAAAACGCCAGGCGTGCTACCACGAGATTGCGCGCATTATCCATGACGACGCTCCCTACACCTTCATCGTTCATGCGCAGACGCTGTGGGCGTTCGACAAGAAGCTTCGGGGCGTCGCGTACAGCCCGCGCGGTCCGGTGAACTTCTTCCCGGGTGTGCTCGACTGGTGGCAGGCGGCGAAGTGACGCTCCGGCGTGCGGCCGCCTGAATCAGCGTGCGCCATCGACAGCGGGCACGGTGCCGCAGGCGTCCGCTCCCTTACGGTCGCGGCATCTGATGGCAGCGCGTCGTCGCGCAAGTCACTTGCAGAGGGGCGGGCATGGCCGTCTGTATCCTGCGCCGATTCCTGTTGTGCGTGCCGACCTTCCTGGGCATCACCTTCGTCACGTTTGCCGTGATTCACCTGGCGCCCGGTAATCCTGCGGCCGCGGCGGCGGGCGCCGGCGAGGCCCGCATGACCGCGGGACAATACGAGCGCCTGCGGGAGCAGTATCACCTCGATGAGCCGGTCCATCGGCAGTACGTGCACTGGCTGGCCAGCCTGGTGCGATGGGATCTCGGGCTTTCGTTCCGCGACGGCCGGCCGGTGGCGGAGAAAATCGGCGAGCGCTTCTGGCCGACGCTCATTCTGACGGTGTCGGCGATCGCCGTATCACTGGTGGTGTCGATTCCCCTGGGCGTTCACGCCGCGCGACGTGCCGGCGGCTGGTTCGATCGGATCGTTGCGGGCACGTCCTTCGGTCTGTACGCGGTGCCGCGCTACGTGATGGGGATGCTGTTGATCGTTCTGGTTGGTGTGCGGCTCGACTGGTTCCCCTTCGTCGGGCTTACCTCACGCAACCATGCCGAGCTTGGGTCGGCCGCCCAAATCGGTGACGTGGTCTGGCACTCCATCCTCATCGGCGCGTGTTTTGCGTATCCCTTGATCGCGTATCTCACCCGGTTTCTGCGCGACAACCTCGTCGAAGTGTTGAGCAGCGATTTCATTACGGCCGCCCGGGCCCGGGGCTTGAGCGAACGGCGGATCGCCTATTGCCACGCACTGCCCAATGCAATGCTGCCCATGCTGACGCTGCTCGGATTGATGCTGCCCTCGGTGATCGGCGGGGCGGTCATTCTCGAAGTGATGTTTTCCTGGCCCGGCATGGGCCGGCTGATGTTCGACGCCATCATGCAGCGCGATTATCCCGTCGTGATGGCGCTGACGACGCTGACTGCCGTCGTCGTGCTGCTCGGCACGCTGGCGGTCGACCTGCTGTATGTAATCGCGGACCCGCGGGTGAGGTCGGTATGAGCATCGCCTCGGCACACGTTGTCGAAGCCACGCTGCCACGAGCGAGCGTATTCGCCCGCAGGCGCGGCGGCCGAAGGCTGTGGACGGGCGTCGTTCTGGCGGGCGTCATCGTGGCCGTCGGCTTCTTCAGTCCGCTGCTGGCGTCCGATCAGCCGATCGTCTGCCGACACGACGGCCGCGTGCACTTTCCGGCCGTCGTCGACACGCTGCAGAAAGTGCCGCTGCTGGGCCGTGTTCTGCGGAAATCCGAGCCGTTTCGCTTTCCAGGCTTCGACGCGAAGCATGCGCTGGCGCCCGACGCGTTTGCCATCTGGCCGGTGGTGGCGTTCGGTCCGGGTGAGATGACGGATGATCTGTCGGCGGCGCCGTCGCGAGAGCACTGGCTGGGCACGGACGAGCAGGGGCGCGACGTCTTCGCGCGCCTCGTGCATGGAGCGGCAGTGTCGGTGCGCGTCGGATTGCTGGCGACGCTGCTGGCCGGTGCCATCGGCATCACCGTGGGCGCGGCGGCGGGGTACACGGGCGGGTGGACGGATCGCGTGCTGTCGCGCGTGATCGAAGTCGTGATCTGCTTTCCGGCGTTTTTCCTGATCCTGGCCGTCATGATGTGGCTGGAGCCGAGCGTGGCGGGCGTGATCGTCGTGATTGCGCTGACGCGCTGGACGGGCGTTGCGCGGTTTGCGCGAGCGGAGTTTTTGCGGCTGAAGTCGGCGGACTTCGTGCTGGCGGCGCGGTGCGCGGGCAACTCGCCGTTGCGGATCGCCGTACGGCACATGCTTCCGTGCACGCTGGCGCCGGTGCTGGTGACGCTGACGTTCGGCGTCGCCGACGCGGTGATGATCGAGGCCGGTTTGTCGTGGCTGGGGTTCGGCGTGCCGCCCACGCAGCCGTCGTGGGGCCACCTGTTGCGCAGCGGCTACGACCAGTTGCTTTCTGCGCCGCATCTGATCTACCCGCCATGCATCGCGATCTTTGCCACCGTGCTGGCGTGCCATTTGATCGGCGAAGGCTGGAGGCGCAGACTCGATCCCAAGGCGGAGATGGTGAGCGGATGACGCAAGCGGCGATGCATCCAACAGCGGAGAACCGTCCGACCACGGACGCCGTACTCGATGTCCGCGGTTTGCGGGTTGTCTATCGCAGCAGTGATCGCGATGCGGTTGCCGTTGACGATGTCAGCTTCTCCGTCGGGCAAGGCGAGATGCTGGGCATCGTCGGCGAAAGCGGGTGCGGCAAGTCGACGATCGCCTTATCGCTGCTGGGGCTGATTCCACGGAGCGCCGCGGCGATCACCGCACGGCGCATGGCGATTCGCGAGCGCGACAGCGATCGATGGACGAACCTGCTGGGCGCGGGCGATCGGGTAATGCGAAGCGTTCGCGGGGCGCAGATCGGCCTGGTCATGCAGGAGCCGGCCGGGGCGCTGAATCCGGTACTTCCGGTGGGGCGGCAGATCGCCGAGGCGATCCGCGCGCATCGAATGGTCGGGCGGGCGGAAGCGCGAGCACTGGCGGTGCGCAGTCTTGAGGATGCGGGCCTGCCGGATGCACGTCGCTGCGGGGAGGCCTACGCGCACGAACTGTCGGGCGGCATGCGTCAGCGGGCGTGTATCGCGATGGCGCTGGCCGTCGAGCCGGTGCTGCTGATTGCGGATGAACCGACGTCGGCATTGGATGTGACCGTACAGGCGCAGGTGCTCGACCTGCTCGAAAGATTGCGCGACGAGAAACGGATCGGCGTCGTGCTGATCAGTCACAATCTGCCGATGGTGGCGGAGCGGGCCGATCGCGTTTGCGTGATGTATGCGGGGCGCATCGTCGAGAGCGGCCCGGCGCAGCGTGTCTTTGAGAGGCCGTCGCATCCGTACACGGAGGCGCTGATCCGCTGCGCGCCGCGGCTCGGCGAACAGCGACGGCGCCTGGAGGCGATCCCCGGGGCGGTGGCGCCGGCCACCGACTGGCCAGTTGGCTGCCGGTTTCATCCTCGGTGCGAACTGTCGGCGCAGATCGCTGCATCGACGGATCGGGAAGGCACGATCGTTGCTGGGCGACGCGTGCTGAGGTCGTGCACGCAGCCTCGCGCTCACGAGCCGGCCGGACCGGTGCTGGTGGAAATCGAAGAGGGACACCGCGTCGCCTGCTGGGAACGGGTGCCACGATAGGGCACTGGCGTTGTGGTACGGGCTTCCGGCCCGTGATTCACGGACTGGATAAGTGCGCCAAAAGCGCGCCGCCCTCCGTGTGCCGCGGCTCGTGAGCAGTGCGGTACGTGAGCATCCACGTACATGAGGCATTCGATGAGAGTTGCTGAGAAGACACCGCACGCAGAGGCGAACACGCCACGCAATGAAGTGCTGCTCAGCGTGCGCGACCTGAGCATCCGGTTCGACACGGCCCC
>JBECKQ010000432.1:0-2939 GCA_040235375.1 Phycisphaerae bacterium
GAGCTGCGACGTGTCGAGGCACCCGGCCGGTTCGACTCGCCGCCCGCAGAGGGCGATCTCCATCGCCAGGAAGCCGACATCGAAGCGGACGTTGTGGCCGATCAGCCACGCGCCGTGCAGGATCTCGCACAGCTTGTCGGCAATGGCGTCGAACCCCGGCAAGTCCGCCACTTCGTCGTCGGTGATGCCATGGATCTGCCGGGCGTCGGGCGGGATCGGCCGGCCGGGGTTGATCAGCTGCGATACGTGCCGATCTGCGTGCCCGCGCTGACGCACGACAAGGCCGATCTCGATGATACGGTCGCCCATGGCGGGCGACAGGCCGGTCGTCTCGACATCGAGGAACACGAACTTTTTGTCTGCCAGCCCCATGGCGGTCTCCAGGGCGTACTGACGCCCTTTATAGCATGCGGCAAGCTGGCGACAGACGGTGTCGGACCCTACGAAAAAACTGGTTTCGCGCCCTGCCATTCCGGGTATCATGGGGGCTAGGTGCCTGTGAGTAGGCGCCGGAGGGCTGTGCATGTCACGCGGCGAGCAGATCTTACGTCAGTGGAGCCTGCTGAAGGCGCTCCAGACCCGTGGTGAGGGTATTCCGCTGCGGCAGTTGGCCAGCGAATTCGGCGTCAGCGAGCGGACCATCCAGCGCGACTTCGAGATGCTCGAGGAGCTGGGCTTCCCGATCGAGCACGAGGATGACGAGTACGGCAAGCGGTTCTGGCGGATGCCGCACGATTTCTTCCGCACCGGTCCGCTGGTGCTCGGCCTCACCGAGGCCGTTTCCTTGCATCTGGCCGAACGGCTGCTCGCCCCGCTGGCCGGCACGCTGTTCGCCGAGGGTCTGGAGTCGGTGCTCGAAAAGATCCGCAGCTCGGTGCCGAGCAAGGCCCTCGACTACTTCGCGGAGCTGGACGAGATCATCCATGTCCGCAGGTTGGGCGTGACGGATTACACGGCCCATGCCGACGCGGTTCGCGTGCTCGCGGAGAGCGCCCGCGAGGAGCACACGGTCGAGATCAAATACCGCTCGCTGTGGCGTGGCGAGGAGTACACGACGGAGTTCGATCCGTACGGCCTCGTGCTGTACGACGGAGATCTGTTCGCCGTGGGCCGGTCGCAACGAGCACACGATATGCGGGTGCTCAAGGTCAGCCGCGTCCTATCGGCAGTAGCGACGGCGGACGTGTTTCAGCGCCCGCCGGATTTCAGCCTGGAGGACCAGTTTCGCGACAGCTTCGGCATCACGCAGTCGGCGGACGAGCCGGTGGAGATCGCCGTCCGGTTCACCGGCCCCGTCGCGTCATTGATCGAGGAGCGGATCTGGCACGACAGCCAACAACTCCACTGGCTGCCACCGGAAGCGACACTGTTTGACGAGCTGCCCGGCGAGCCGGAGGGCCTGGTCGCGACGTTCCGCCTAGCGAACGTCGTCGAGTTCAAGCAATGGATCAAGGGCTTCGGCGACCGCGCCGAAGTCCTCCAGCCCGACTGGCTGCGGGCGGAGTTGGCCGAGGAACTGAGTGCGGCGGCGAAACTGTACGACCGCTGACCCGTCGGCGCAGACTGCCAGCCCCCCAACGCACTGCGCCGGCCGATTCCACTTCGTAACGACCGAACATCCCGGTTTTTGCAGGAATTCCGTCGTTCCACTTCGCGCCCAACGCGCTGCAGTCCTGTCGCTGATCGTCACCAACGCCTAGGGGGTCCGACACGCGTTGTCGGGGGCGACTCGCTGTTAGGGCCGACACGCCATGTCAGCGGCGTGCGCCACGCTAAAGGCAAGGCGGCATACGCGAAGGTCTCGCGCCGCACTAGCAGAAGGGAACTGAACCGGTGGACGAAGAGCCAGTCGTTTACGTTCTGGACGGCGATGCCGGAGTCGGACAGGCAACGATGCAGTTGCTGCGCACGGTGAGCCTGGAGGCGGTCGGGTACGCATCGGCCGCCGAGTTCTTCGACGTGGCCGATCGGAGTCGGCCGGGCTGCATCGTGGCGGAATTCCGCCTC
Organism: Phycisphaerae bacterium; assembly: GCA_040235375.1. Lineage (GTDB taxonomy): Bacteria > Planctomycetota > Phycisphaerae > UBA1845 > UBA1845 > JBECKQ01. The sequence continues at coordinate 2,008 of JBECKQ010000432.1, forward strand.
CCGGACGCGATGGACGTTGATTTGCTTGAGGAACTCGCCCGCCGGGAGCTCGATCTGATCGTCGTATTTGCGAGTGACTACGCGACGGTGTCCCCGGCGGTACGCGCCATGAAGATGGGCGCAGAGGACGTTCTGGAGAAGCCGGTCAACGGCCAACGCCTGATAGAAGCAGTGCAGCGGGCAGTTGCCAGAAGCGTGCGACAGCGTCGCGCCCGGATTGTCCGAAACTCCGCCAAGGACCGGCTCCACCGGCTGAGCAGGAGAGAACGGCAGGTGGCAGAGGGAATCGTCGCAGGCCAACGGTCGCGGGACATCGCCGCGGAACTGGGCCTGAGCCTCAAGACGGTCGAATGCTACCGCGCAAGCGTAATGCGGAAGACGGGCGCCGAGTCCGTAGCGGAACTGGTAAGGCTGACAGTTATCGCGAACGGAGCCGCTCGCGCGGGGACCCGAAAGACAGCAGTCGTAAGCGATTCCGATGCGAGCTTGGCTGCAACATCCTCGCCAGGGCCTCGCCACCGCCATCGACTTGCCTGATCGAAAGCAGGGCAGTGTTACCTGCGAAGTCATCGAGCAGATTGAGAGGGCGACCATGTTCTGTCAAAGGCGAGCACCTGACAGCCGCCGTCACGACGCGTCAAAACTCCGTCAGGCGTTCGCAAATAACTCACAACCGCGCTACGATGGGCGCCGCTGGCCCCTGTACTCTACTCGCGCGGGTAAGTATACTGAGATTCCGACTTCGTACTTGCGAAGTCACCGCAGGTGGGCACCGACATGTCGTTGCGGCAACAACGCGGGCGAGCCGACACGCCGCTCAGTTGTTCGATCGAGTGAAGGGTGGCACATGGCACGGTTGGAAGATCTCGTTGCTGGCGCCTCCGTAGAAGGGATCATCCCCCGCGATCGAGTCACGGTAGTCAGTGCCCAAT
>JBECKQ010000471.1:0-3082 GCA_040235375.1 Phycisphaerae bacterium
CGCGCTCGGCGACGCCAGCCGCGATGCGGGCTGCAACGTACAGCATCACGTAAGCGTCAACGATATCATCCGTCGCAACGTCGCGCTGTTTGAAACGCGATCGCCCGGCTTTGATCAATGTGACGGCATCGGCGAAGGGTCGGCATGTAGCCAGGGCTGCCGTCGCCTTGAGCGCCTCCAGTCGCTCGTCGTGCCCATCCGTTGTGTTCTTTCTGCAGGACATCGGCCGTCCGGCCAGCATGGCGAAAGCCAGCTCTGGATGCGATTCCATCACTCTTCCCTGCATCGCGGGCGTCATCACGTCATCGACTTTCCGGATCTTCGGCAGAATGCCGAATCCCTGGCGACTCAGGCCGAAGCGCCGGGCCTCGTTGTACGTCTTGCTCGGCAAGGCATCACGGCTCGGAGGATTGAACACGCTGCTGCGACGCTTTCCCAACAGCTTGCGCGCCGCCTGGTCGCACAACCGGTCGCCGCGTCGCCGTTCGTCGAGCAGACCGATCGGGATATCGACGACCACCATGGCGGGCCGCTCCACTGCTGCAAGGACATCCGCAAAGGTCGGCCACACTTCAAGTTGAATTGCATCCTCGCCTTCTCGACTGGTCGCGGCGATCCAGCCTGCATGGCACCCATCGACGCCCACGAGGTATCGCCGCTTCGATTTGGATGTCGCGGCTTTCGAATTCATGATTTCATCATATAGGAGAACGATCGATGTCCCATTTTGTCGAATGCCAGACCGAATTCCGCGATCCGCAGGCGCTGGTTGCGGCGCTCATCGAGTGCGGCTTTGCCGTCGAGCAGATTGAAATCCACGCCGAAGCCGTGCTGCTGTACGGCTACCACGGCGATGTCCGGCCGCAGAGGGCGAACATCGTCATCCGCCGCCAGCACGTCGGCACGGCCGCCAACGACGTCGGCTGGGAACGGCAGGCCGACGGCTCGTACAGGTCCTGGATCAGCGAGTACGACAGCCGCCACCGGTTCCAGCCGGCGATGCAGAACCGGATCAGGCAGGAGTACGCCTACCAGGTGATCGCCCGCCAGCAGCGGGCGCGGGGCCGGAGCGTGTCGCGGGAGCGGCTGCCCAGCGGCGAGATCGAAGTGACGATCGCGGGCTACCGCTGATCGTCGACACCTTTAGGACAGACAGACGATAACCAGGTCCGCTCAAGGAATAATGGCAGTGGATCCGCCAGAGATAAGGCATGACATCTCGGTGTGTCGGTGAGATGTCGTTGACCGGCCTCCGACATCGTTGCGTCGTGGCTACAGGCTTTCGAGCGCCCGGTCGATGCAGAGCAGGCTATGCTGAACGTCAAGGTGAGTGCCGAAGGCGTACCACGCGGCGTAGAACGCCGTCATGCCCAGGGCAAGGAGCAAGCCATACTCCATGGCGCGCGATGCCAGCGCCCTGCGCAGTCTCGATCGGCCTACAACAAGGCCATTGGCCACGTCAATTTGGGACACGATCTCCACTGGAATTCCTCCTTTCTACTCCGGTGACGTCGCCCTATTCGTGACCAGCGGAGTTTTGCGTTCTGGACATCAGCTACCCGAGTCCCCTTCAAGTATTCACGATAAACGCGTAATGATCTGTCCGGTCATGTGTAGATCCCTCAGGGGGCGCTCGCGGACTCGAGGCCGCGGGGTGGCGTGCGAGCGGCTGCCCAGGGGCGAGATCGAGGTAATGATCGAGGAATATCGCTGATCGCGTCGCGATCTTCGATTCCTGATCCGTAAAAAGAGGAGGCACCAACATGCCACGAGGCAAACACGTAAAGCTCATCATCGGCGTCGACGGCGAGTGTTCCGTCGACGCAGTCAACTTCATCGGACCTGCCTGCCAGATTGCGACCGGCGAGATCCTCGCCGCGCTGGGTGGCCAGGTGATCAATCAGCGCGACAAGCCCGAGGCCCGCTTTCGCGAGCGGACCAGCGAGGGGGAAAGAGAGCGGACGCGATGAAGATCAGAATCAGCACCGGCGGAGCCATCTGCGGCCTCTGGTCAGACGCCGTCGACTGGCAGGCGCTCGGTCGCGTGTCGGTCCACAGGGCCTCGCAGGTTGAGTTCTGCGCCCGCCGGCAGGCGTGGTACGTCCGGGATGGAATGGCACGTAACCGGTTACACACCCCTCTGGAAATCGCGCTCCGGCGACCCGGTGGCGGCGTTTTGCACTGGTCGAAGTCTCGCGAAGAGGCCCTGGCCTGGGAGCATGCCTATTTCAGCCCCGGCGGACCGGGCTGGCCGGTCGCGCATTCTCGACCACCTCGTCGAACCACAGCTGGAGACATCGTCATGAGTTTGCTTCACGCGTTCTTCGATTGGCTGTCTGGCCGATCGAACCGATTCGAGACCGTCCGGCGGCATCGCAGGCTGCAGGCGTTCGGCAAGGGTTGGTCGCAGCGCCGACCGTGTCGCATCAAGCCGTACTCGCGCAGGAAGCCGCGGCGCTTCTAGTCGCTCTGGGCGACAGACGAGAAGCCGGACAGCACGGCGACCAGGGACCACGGTGACCGTCACTTCTGTACGGTGCCCTTCGATTCAGGCCTACATCGAGCGCCGCTTCAGCGGTTCGAGCAGTTGCGGCAACGAAGAACCGCCGGGAAGTCCGCGCAGCCCTTTGCGCAGTGCCTAATGAATGCCCTGCCACGTTTCGCCGGGGGCCTCAACGACTGCGCCTGACGACCGCGTCGGCCACTTGCCAGTCCGGCGAAAGTGCTCCCTCGCCCAATTGACGATCCGCGGCTCCTTCAGCACGGGCAGAAAGCCCTGGTTGCGCACGCCGCGGTGCTCCACCAGGAGCTGCATGATCGTCAGACCTCGGGGAAGGCCCCGCTGCCCGCGCTGGAGCGAGTTCTGGATGTTGCGCCACTTCTCGCCGGGAGCGTCCACCACCGCCCCCGACTTCGCGTTGGGCCAGCGGCCTGTGCGCTTCTTGTGGCGGTCCGCCCACTCCAGAACCTGATCGACGGTCAGCGGCGAGAGACCCTTGGGGTTGCGATAGCCGCGATGCTTGGCCAATAGCTTCGCAAGCGACGAGCGGCCTTCGAAGCCGCGGTGGCCGCGCTCCAGGGA
>JBECKQ010000088.1:0-15666 GCA_040235375.1 Phycisphaerae bacterium
CAACGGCACATCGTCCGCGGTGGTGAGCTCCGCGCAGTCTCCGCGACGGCCGACTCCGTCACAGCCTTCCGGTCGGCGGAAGCACCATCGGCGCCGCCGAACCTGGAACCCGGCGCGTGGAAGGGAGACGACACGAAGCGCTTCTACCTGCGGGTCCAGCATCCAGATGGCGTCGTCGAGTCGCACCGCCTGCGCGACAACGGCAGGGACAGGCTGCTCATCGAGGGCGAATTCGCCAGGCCGCCCGAGCCCGATTCGATCGTCGTCGTCGAGCTCGAGCTGAAGGTTCCGCGCGTGGACACCAACTACTGCATTGGCTGTGGGTTGTGCGAACGGGAGTGTCCGGTCGTGGGCGATCGGCGGGCAATCTACGTGACGGCCGAAGGGGAGACGCGCTCCCGGCACTGCCAGGATCGCGATCGAAATCGTTCGCTGCGTTTGAGGCGGATATAAAGAAGCGCCGTCGGCCACTTTTCAGCCGGCGGCGCGATATCGAATGTCAGGATTCAAGCGACGAGCTGTCGGCCGCGGCGCGTCAAAGCCGCCGCGTGAATCGATTGCCCGGTCTGACTGAACAGCTTGCCGTACCAGATGTACCCCTTCGTCTGAAGGTCCTCCAGCCAACCGCCGATGCGGTCCGCAGCCTCGTCAGCGTTGTAGCCGGAGCTCTCCGCAATCTCCGCACACAGCTCGAATTCGGTGAGCGGATTCTTGCGCAGGCGACGCAGGATCACGAGTTCGTGTTGCCTCAGTTCATCCGTTGAAACAGCGTTTGGCATCTCAGGCCTCCTTGTTTCCCTCCGTCACCATATCTGTAGGCGCGCTTTTTCGGCTTGGCTACTCCTTGACAAATCATGACCGCAAGCGCCATAAGTTTTCCCTAAGAAGCGGCTGGGCGGGATAGGGTGATCGCGCCATTCTCGGACGTGGTCCGTCCCTTTGTTCACTTTCTTTACGTGCTGTTGGCGGCGATGGACTTGCCTTCCTTGACGTCGACCGTCAACAGGACCACCAGGCCCACAACAAAGAAGGTGAGCAAAAACAAAATCGCGAGGCGCGAGCTGCCGGTGATATCCTTCGCCAGGGCGAACCACAACGGCCCGGCGAAGCTGCCGACCTTGTTAAAGATGGAGAAGAACCCGAAGAACTCTGCCGAGCGATTCAGCGGGATCATCGACCCGAAGAGGGACCGGCTCAGGGCCTGCGTCCCGCCTTGGACCAAGGCGACCAGGAAGCCGAGCACCCAGAAGTGGACTGTGGTCTTCATGTAAAATGCGAGAAGCACGACGGCCACATACATGAGCAGGCCGAACACGATCGCGCCGACCGTCCCCACCCACTTTGCCAGTCGGATGAACCCGAACGTGGCCGGAAACCCAACGAACTGGATCATGAGGATGCAGCCGATCAGGGCGGCCGGCTTGATGTCCAGCTCGTCCTTGCCGTACGCGGCCGCGACGACAATCACCGTCCCGATGCCGGTGTTGTAGAAGACGAACGCGACCAGCAGCCGGGCGGGCTGGCGGAACTGGCGAAGCCGCCGCATCGTGCCGGCCAGCCGGCGCAGCCCCTCGGTCAGCGGGTTGACGCGGCCGGCCTTCCGAGACTCCCGCGCCGGCTCCGCGACCTGCCGAAGGACGGGAATCGAGAACAGCGCCCACCACACGCCGACGGTTACGAACACAGCACGGGTCGCCGCCCCCGTGTCCGCCAGGCCGAACCACCCCGGCTTCGACACCATCGCCAGGTTGATCGCCAGCAGCAGCCCGCCGCCCAGATAGCCGATCGCATATCCGGCACTGGAGATGGCGTCCATTTCGAGTTCGTCGCGCGTCAGGCCGGGCAGCAACGAGTCGTAGAACAGGTTGCCGCAGCTCCAGAGAAAGGCGGACACCACGAACAACACGCCGCACAACATGTAGCGACCATCGGTCACAAACACGAGCGCGCAGGTGAGCACCGAGCCGACCACAATGCACACGCCGAGGAACGCTTTCCGGCGACCAAGGTGATCGGCGATCGCCCCGAGAATGGGCGACGCCAGCCCGGCCGCCAGCATGTACGCCGCTGTGAAGTAGCCCCAAAGCGCCAGGCCCGACGTCTCAAAACGCAGCCGGCCAAGCTGCACGACAGTCGGCCCCTTCTCTGGAACCAGCGACAGGAAGTAGACCGGCAGAACGACGACGATAATGCTGGTGACGTACGCGGAATTCGCCCAGTCGTAGAAGCACCAGGCAATCACGTCCTTGCGCCGGAGGATCGAGCCGACGTTTCGCGTTGGCCCGCGCTTGTGGTCTTCCACGACCATGTCGGACGCCGCCTCTTCTGCTGCCTGGATGGGGGCCTGCTCTCCCGTCATGGGGAGCCATTGTAGCGAGTCGGCGCGTGCGCGGGGCGATGCCTGGCTTGCTCGGCCGGAGACCGGCGGATCGGTGGACTACACCTCGATCAGCATCCGGGCGGGATTCTCGATCAGCGCCTTGACATGTCCGAGGAAGGTCACCGCCTCCCGACCGTCGACCAGGCGATGGTCGTAGGATAGCGCGACGTACATCATCGGCCGGACAACGATCTCGCCCTCGCGGACGACCGGCCGGTCCTGTATCGCGTGCAGGCCGAGAATCCCACTCTGCGGCGGGTTGAGTATCGGCGTTGAGAGCAGCGATCCGAAGACGCCGCCGTTGGTGATAGTGAACGTCCCGCCCTGGAGCTCCTCGAGCGACAGCTTCTTTGCGCGGGCGCGGTCGGCCAGCCGGCCAATGGCCTTCTCGATCGCGGCGAAGCTCAGGCGGTCGGCGTCGCGAATGACCGGTACGACGAGCCCGCGATCCGTCGCGACGGCCACCCCGATGTCGTAATAGTTGCGATAGGCGATGTCCGTCCCGCGTATTTCGGCGTTCACCTGCGGGACGCGTTTGAGTGCCTCGATCACCGCCTTGACGAAGAACGACATGATGCCGAGCCGCACGCCATACGTCTGCTCGAACAATTCGCCATTCTCGGCCCGCAGTGCCTTGACGGCGGACATGTCCACCTCGTTGAACGTGGTGAGCATCGCAGCGGTGTGCTGGGCATCGACCAGGCGTTCGGCGATCCGCCTGCGGAGCATGGTCATCGGCACGATTTCTTCCTGGCGATCGCCGCGCGTTGCCCGGGGGGCCGGCGCCGTCTCGGCCTGCTCGCGCTCGGTCGCTTCGTCCACGTAGCGGAGCACGTCCTCCTTCAGCACGCGGTCGCCGGGGCCGGTACCCTCCACCTCGCTCGGCTCGAGGCCGTGCTCGTCCAGCGCTCGTCGCGCGGCGGGCATGACGCGAGGTTCCGTTTTGGCGACCGGTCGCGGCTTGGCCGGCTTGCGCGGCTCCGCCTTCGGCTCGGCCTCGACAGCTTCGTCGGGCATTCGCGCGGCGGCCCGATCCTTGACTTCTCTCGCCGGCTCCGTCCGCTCTTCCTTCTTCGCGGCCTTGGCGTTGACCGCTTCCGCTTCCTCGTCCTTGCGCTCCTCGCGTGGTTCTGCCGTGGGCTTGGTCTCGGGTTTCTTCTCGTCGGACGCGCCAGGCGTGGCCTGGCCATCGCCCTCTTCGATACGGCCGATGACCTCGCCAACCGAAACCGTTTCCCCGGTCTGTTTGAGGATCTTGCTGATGACGCCGGCAACGGGGGCGGGCAGCTCCATGGACGCCTTGTCGGTTTCGATCTCGACGACGATCTCGTCCTGCTCGACGCGGTCGCCTTCCGCCTTGCGCCATTCACCGATCTGCACTTCGGTGATGGATTCGCCCGATTCGGGAATCTTGAGCTCGATGGCCATAAGACCCGACTCTCCTTCCACGAGGATTCGAGGCAAAGATGTGCGTCAGGGGACCGCTTAGCCGCCGCCGTCGCCAAACGCCTTCTGAATCAACTGCGCCTGTTCGAGCTTATGCACCGCCGCCGATCCCGTGGCCGGACTCGCCGACTCGGCCCGGTAGACGCCCCTGAGAGGCAGGCGGCCGACTAGTTTCTCGGCAAACCGCGCCCGCATGTACCGCCACGCACCCATGTTCTCCGGCTCCTCCTGAACCCAGTACACGTGCGTGCCGTCCGCGTATGTGGCCAGCGCCGCCTGGAGCGATTCTTCCTGCAATGGATAAAGCTGCTCGACGCGAACGATGGCCACGTCGTCGCGCCCCAGCTCTTCGCGCTTGGCGGCCAGATCGTAATAGATTTTCCCGCTGCACAGCAGAATGCGACGAGCGTGGCGCTTTCGTTCCAACGTGTCCGGGATCACCCGCTGAAACGTCCCAGTCGCCAGGTCGTCGAACGTGGATACGACCTTCGGGTGCCGCAGCAGACTCTTCGGCGTAAGCACGACGAGCGGTTTGCGCAGCGGCCGCAGCATCTGCCGCCGAAGAAGATGGAAATACTGTGCCGGCGTCGTCGGCTGCGTCACCTGAATGTTGTGATCGGCCGCCAGCAGGAGGAAGCGTTCCAGCCGCGCGCTCGAGTGCTCCGGTCCCTGCCCTTCGAAGCCGTGCGGCAGAAGGAGCACGAGCCCGCTGAGGCGTTTCCACTTGTCCTCTGCGCTGGTGATAAACTGGTCGATGATGACCTGCGCGGCGTTGCAGAAGTCGCCGAACTGCGCCTCCCAGGCGACGAGTCCGTCGGGGCACTCCAGGCTGTAGCCGTACTCGAATCCGAGAACGCCGACCTCGGACAACGGACTGTCGTGGATTTCAACGCTGGCCTGGTCCGGCGCGACGTGCTGCAAGGGCACGTAAGTCTGGCCGGTCTCGTAGTCGTGCAGCACGGCGTGGCGCTGACTGAACGCGCCGCGAGCGCTGTCCTGCCCGGTCAGGCGGATGCGAATGCCTTCCGCGGCGAGCGACGCAAATGCGAGCGCTTCCGCCGCCGACCAGTCGAGCGGGCGGCCTCCTTCCACCATGTCGCGGCGCATGTCCATCGCCCGCTTGAGCTTGGGATGCACGTGAAAGCCTTCTGGCGCGGTTGTCTGCGCGAGAAGAAGAGCTTTCAGGCGCTCCGCGTCCACGCCGGTATCCACGTCCTGGACCAGCCTTTCAGGACCGCCGATGTGGCCGCTCCAGATGCCGGGCGGCGGCTCCCGCTGCATGCCGCACTCGCCGCAACGCGCGAGGGCGAGCGCCTTGTCAAGCCGCTCGCGGGTCCGGGCAGCGACTTCGTCGGCGTGCTCCTGCGTAACGCCTCCAAGCTTGAGCAGGTGTTCGAGATAACCCTCGCGCACGCTCTTGCGCTTGGCGATCGCCTTGTACAGGAGCGGCTGCGTGAACGACGGCTCGTCGCCTTCGTTGTGGCCGTGGCGCCGGTAGCCGTACATGTCGATGACCACGTCGCGCTTGAATTCCTGGCGGAAGTCCATCGCCAGGCGGATGACCTGGGCGACCGCTTCGGGATTCTCGCCGTTCACATGGAAGATCGGAATCTGGAGCATCTTGCCCACGGCCGAGGCATACAGCGTCGAGCGGCCGTGCTCGGGCGGCGTGGTGAAGCCGATCTGGTTATTGACGATCACGTGGATCGTTCCGCCGACTGTGTACGCCGGAAGCTCGCTGAGATTGAGGGTCTCCTGAATGATGCCCTCGCCTGCAAAGGAGGCGTCGCCGTGGATGAGGAGCACCATGCCGCGAAGCCGCTCGGTATCGCCGACGCGGTCCTGCTTGGCGCGCATCCGGCCCATCGCGACGGGATTAATGTACTCCAGGTGGCTGGGGTTAAAGCACAGCGACAAGTGGATACGCCGGCCAACCGCCGTATCCCAATCCGAGCTGTACCCCAGGTGATACTTCACGTCGCCGGCGCCGTCGCGAATGGCGAGCGTCGCGTCCTCGAACTCGCAGAAGATTTCCTGCGGCGACTTGTCCATGATGTTCGCCAGAACGTTCAGCCGCCCCCGATGCGCCATGCCGATGACAACCTCGTCGATGTCGTGCTCGCCGGCATGCTCGATCGCAAGATCGAGCAGTGGAATAAGGCTTTCGCTGCCCTCGAGCGAGAAGCTCTTGGCGCCCACGTACTTCTTCTGAATGAACTCCTCGAAGACGACCGCGTCGGTGAGGCGGCTCAAGATTCGAAACTGCTCCTTGCGCGAGAGGCGCACGCGATTCTCGGTACCCTCCATTCGCTCCTGGAGCCAGTGGCGAACATTGATGTCGTCAATGTGCATGAACTGCGCGCCGATCGAACGGCAGTAGGTGTTGCGCAGCCGCTGAAGGATGTCGCGCAAGACACGGACGCGCGCTCCGGCGATCGTACGGGAAGACACGGTGCGGTCCATGTCCGCCGCGGTGATGCCGTAGTGCGCTGGATCGAGCTCGGGCTGCTCGGGCCGCGGCCGGCCCAGTGGATCGAGGCGGGCGATCATGTGGCCACGCACGCGGTACGCGCGGACCAACTGGTCGACGCGGTCCTGCAGGATCGCCACCTCGGCACTGGGGCGATGAAGTTCGGTGATTTCCCGCCGTCCGTCGCCGTGCCGGGGATCGAAAATAGTGGCCGGACGGAATGATGGCCCGAGCCTGGCACCGTCGCCGCCATGCCCGTCGCCGCTGGTCTGAAAGAACCTGCGCCAGTCGTCGGGCACGGAGCCCGGGTCGCGCAGGAAGTCGGCGTAGAGGTCCTCGAGAAAGGCCAGGCTCAGGCTGTTCGGCCAAGGTCGTGTCGTGCTCATGAGCGGTCGGCAGCTTCGACTCAGCAGCGAATCGCGCGGCGTTGATAAAGTGAAGCTGCGTTTTATCCGTATCCGCTGATGCTGCCAGGCCGGTCGCCCTTGCTGCCGGCCCGTCTGCCGCGAATCCAACGAGTTGAGTATAGCACTGTGCCCCGGTGCTGCACACCGACGGCGAAGCGGGTTGTCAGGCAGTCGCCGTCGCCCACCGGGCGATCAGAAGGCCTGACTGAAAGCGGCGTAGTCGGCCAAGTCAACGTGGCCGTCCGAGTTCAGGTCGGCCGCGGCGCAGCCTGGTGGGTCGGCCGCTGCCGGGCCGGCGAGGCAATCGACGAAGATGGCGTGGTCGGCGAGGTCCACCGTGCCGTCCGTGTTGAAGTCCTCTGCAAGCAGGCCGTGGTAGTCGAACGTCATGAGTGAAGAGGAATTGCTGATATTCGAGACGGACAGGTAGGAAAGACTGCCGCTCCACCAGTCGGTGTTGGGGTACGTCAGGGGGGTACACGCCGTGTACATCGGCGCGGCATAGAGGTCGGTGCTGTCGCCGTAGTTGTTGAAGTTCTCGAGGTCCCAATTGCCGTCGGCCTGCACGAGCGTGACTGCGTAGTGGTATTGGGGGGTTTGCTGTTCGTAGTCATTGCTGCCATCGGTGTCGACGTGCCAGATCGCCAGGCCGGCGTCATAAAGGTAAGCGTCGCGGCCGGACTGCTGGCGATTCTCGACCAGGTAGTACTCGTTGGCGAGCGTGGGGTGGTCGTACTTGTAGACCACGTTGCCTGACGCGGGCGCGGCCAAGCCGGTCTGTGGCGAAGTCAGCGTGGTGACGTCAGCCCAGCCGGCGATCAGCTTCATTGCGGCGCAAGGCTCCACCGGGTTGTAGTCGAAGCCGCCGTAGGCCATGAGGCAATACTTTCCCACGCCGGCCGACTCGTAGCCATAGTCGTAAAGGTCGGGCCAGCCCATGAGCATGTGGCCGTTCTCGTGGCAGAATGTTCCCAGTTTGAGACTGGTGCTCATGTCGCTGATCTGGTAGGACCACGTGCAGACGCCGTCCGCGCAGTAGTAAGCGGACCAGGAGTGGGGCCAGAGGCCTTCGGACCAGTTGTTCCAGATATCGCCGGCGTAGAAGCAGTTGACGGCGTCGACCCAGCCGTCGCCGTCGGAATCGTACTGGCTGAAATCGAAGCCGCTGCTGTTGAGTGCGGCGAGGGCCTCGACGATCAGCTCTCGAGCGCGCGTGCCGAAGCTCACGTTGGGATCGGTATAGTAGGACTTCGGGTGCGCGGCGCGGTAGTAGGCCGATGGCACGTAATTCGTGTACGTGAGCAGGCCGCCGGATACGTCGTAGAAATAATCGCGGACCGACCCGTTGTTGCCGAAGCCCGTATAGCCGGGCTGGTTGCAGTAGTCCGCTACGGTTCCGGGCGTGATCGTTCCCGGGTCGTCCGAGAAATCGATGATGAGTGTGATGCCCTGAACGGATCCGATCGTGTCCCGTGCGGCGGTCACCGGCGAGGGCGGCGCCAACGGTCCTTCGTAGGCGCGGCGCTCGAAGTCCGACCGGACGGCCAGGGCCTTGGCACGCGCGGCCGCCGGGTTGATGCGAATGTGTTTTTTGCCGAGCAGGTTTTTCGGTACCGGCTGGTCGGCGTGCACCCCTGTGGAGACGAGCGCGGTGCCGTCGGCCGACAGCGCGGCGTAGCACAGCCAGCGGCTCTTCTCGTCGGGTGTGAGAGCGTAACCGTCAAGCGTTTCCGCCGCTGCGTAGAACTCGTCGCCCCAGAGACGCACCTCGACGACCGTGCCGTCCGGCTGATGAAGGGGCAGGACCTTGCCCGCCATCGGGTACCCAATCGCCTGCGAGACGACGGCCAGGCAAATGGTGCTGGCGAGCCCGATGGTGTGCAGCGAACGGCGAGATCGTGCGTCGTGCATTTTCCTTGACCTCCCTGGAGCGAGAGCAGATCGTCCGTACCCGCGAATGCCCATGGCATACGGAGCCGAACTCAACTGCCAGTTTAACCTCCAAGGTCTCCCCGGCGAAATCATTTTTCCCGCTACAGTCCGGCTACACCGGCGAAAAGGAGTGGAAATGACAATCAGCGCAAGTCAAACTCGCGCAACGATGGACGACAAGACGTTCCTGCTCGACGCAGTCGTCGAACGCGACACTGTACGCCAATGGGGAGACCGCTCCGCGCGACGGGAATCCGCTGCGGGGCGGGAGATCGTGGCTTGAAGCGGCAAGGGCATTCGCGTGCCGAGCTATCAGGGCTCCTGAGCCGGCCGCGGGCCGGTGCAGTCGAACGTTCACCCAACGCGAACGAGCGATGACGTTCACAGCCTGTCCCTGCGGACCGAACCGTGCCGTTGACTGGGCTCAGCCGTCGCTGTCAATCGCGACGGTTGCTCGATCCCGCTGCATGATTTTGAGGATGTGAATGAGCTCCCCGTTGTCGATGATCGCGTACCGGACCATGACCAGCCCGATCAGCATGTGCGGAAAGCCGCGTTCCTCCAAATCCCGCTGAATGGCCAACGCCCGGTCCACGTCCTTCCGCGAGCAGAACCCCGACTCAACGGCATAGTCACCGAATTGCTTCTGATACGTAACCGGCTGATCCTGCTGGTCCATCCTCGACTCCGACGTGCTCGATACTGCGACCCACTCTGCCCGTGCTCAGTATCGGTTATCATGGAGTCGCCCTTGGGCTCATCTTCGTTTGAAACTCGCTGCCCAAAGTGCAGGACGTGATCAGAGACCAGACCACGCCGCCGCGTTTTCTCGGACCTTGCATGGCGCCGCGTGCATCAGGGGAAGGGGTTCCCGCACGTGTCCGCGCGGGTAAGGGGTTCGTGCCGGAATCGCGGCAGTCCGCGCTTGCGGGATTCGACTGCGGAACGCGCGCTGGTCATTCGGTCGCTGGCGCGTTCTCGATCGCCGCCGCAAGTTTGGCGAGCTTGCCCTTGCGGGCGTACTGAACGGCTGTCACGCCGTCGTTGTCCGCCGCATCGATCGCCGCGCCGTGCTTGATCAGCATCGTTGCCGCCCTGGCGAGACTTGCGTCGCTCTCGCGTTCCCTCTCCGCTGCGGCCAGCGCGATCAATGGTGTCGCCCCGCGATCGTCCCTGGCGTTCGCGTCTGCGCCCTTGTCCGCCAGCAGTTCGATTGCGCTCTCACGGCCCATGCCGGCCGCAGCATGCAGTGCCGTCCGGCCGTTGTTGGCCGCCGCGTTGACCTCCGCCCCGGCGGCGAGCAGAGCCTTCATCGTATCGACGTGCCCACCCACGGCCGCCCAGTGCAGGGATTGCCGGCCTTCGTTGTCCGCGGCATGCACGTCAGCCCCGCGGGTGAGCAGCAACTCGACCACAATCGTACGGCCTTTCGCCGCCGCGGCGTGGAGCGCCGTGTGGCCCAATGTGTCCACCTGGCTGATCGGTGCTCCGTGATCGAGCAGCGCCGCCACGACCGCTATGCGCGCGGCCTCATCGATCGGGCGATCCGTACCCGCAACCACCGCAACGTGAAGCGCCGCCTCGCCGCGCTTGTTCTGCGTTTCCACCGGCGCGTCGTGTGCCAGCAGCGACTGCACTGCATCCACCGCCAACCGGCTGCTCGCCACATGCAGTGCCGTGTCGCCTGCGCGATCGACACCCGCAATGTCGGCCCCGTGCGACACCAGCAGGTCGATTATCGCCGGTGCTTCGGGACTCAGGACCGCAGCGTGCAATGCCGTCCGACCCGACGCATCGGTTGCTTTCACGGCGGCAGCGTCGCCTTCGAGCAGACGCTGCACGGTCTCGACGTCGCCGGCCTGGGCCGCCGCCAGAATCTCGGGCTGGTTCGCCGGCGCCACCACTACCGGACCGGCTCCTGCCACAAACGCCGCCAATACAACTGCACATATCGCGATTCGCATGGTCACTCTCACTGCCGAAGTCTGGTTGCCGCTACCCTGTCTCACCCGCCGCCGCTACTGGGGTCCCGTCATGTGATCGGCGAACTGGGCATAGTCCGCCAGATCGATGACGCCGTTCACCGACATCTCGAACGCGTCGCCGCACGAGCCCGTCGCTGCTGAGCCGAAGCACGCCTGCATCTCCGCGAAGTCGGCCAGGTCCACGTCTCCATCGAGGTCCGCGTCGCCGTCCGGCGGCCCGCCGTTGATGATCGTCAGCGGTATCACCAACTCATCTGTTCGGTCGAGGGCGTCGCTCACCACGAACGTCGGCTGGAACGTGCCCGATTCCGTCGGCGTTCCGCTCAGTTGCCCGTCCGCGGACAAAGTCATGCCTGCCGGCAGACTGCTCGGCTCGGCGATCTCAATCGAATTGGCGTTGTTCAGGTCCGAAGCTCCGTCGTACGAGGCGAGGAGATACGTCACCCCGTCGCCCTTCGATATGCCGATCGTCGGCGTCAGGAACGCATTGCCCGCTCCGTAGGCGAACCGCATCGATCCGTCGCGGCGCAGCGTCGCCGAAACCCGGACCTGATTGCCCGTGGCCAGCAGCGTGGCTTCCCAGCGGACCGTCACCTCGTTCGGTGTGGACGTGTCGATGAACACGTCATCGCCCGCATTCTCCGTCGTGAGGTCGTCCCACAACGGCGCGATCATCTTGTTCGCTTTGAGCCACGTTGTGCTGTTATTGTACACGCTGCCGGCGTGCACGCCGCAGTCGATAAAGCCGTTCGCGCAAACGCGAATCGTGTCGTAACTGTCGCCGTAGAAGGGGAACGAGAACGGCAGTGCGAAGGTCCAGTAGTTGTCGTCGCCCTGCCAGCCCTGCGCAGTGCCGGTCGCGGCGAACTGGCTCGTGCCCAGATCGCTTTCCTGGTAATCGCCGCCGCTCGTCGCCCGCCAGAACAACGGCTGCTCGCCGCCGCTGGCTACCAGCGAGACCGGCCCGTACGCGTAGCCGTTGTAGCCGTCCACCAGGGACGTCGTTTCGATCGTCGGGGCTCGCGAATCCAGAGTGATCAGCACGTTGGCGATGTTGGAGTCGCCGCCGTAGGGCGGCGTACCGCCGTCGTTGACCTTGTACTGGAATCCGTCACTGCCCACATAGTCGTCCGCGGTATAGGTCACCTGGTCGCCGTGCGACGCGAGCGTGTACGGAGCCGACGCAATGGCTCCGCCGTTCGGATCGGCAAGCGAGCCGTGGGCCGGCAGTGACGTGATGATGTAATCCAACGTTCCGTTGTCCGGGTCACTGCCCGCCAGCGTGATCGCGGTGGATTGCAGCGCGTCCATCTCGACGGACACGTCGTCCGCCGACGGCGGTGCCGGCCCGAGCACCACGTCCAGCCGTGTCGCCGGTCCCGACGCCACCACGACGTTGGAGATCGACTTGGGATCGTACCCTGCTGCGCTGAACGTCAGCGTATATGTTCCCGGCAGCAACATGCGGTGATAGTCGCCGACCTCCGGGTCGGTGAAGACCTCGTGGTCGCGGCCCTGAACTGTCACCGTGGCGGCCAGCGGCTCGCCCGTCGGCCCATCGGTCACGATGCCGCGCACGCCGAGCAGGCTCGTCTCGATGTACGCCATGAGCGACTGGCGGTTGTCATTCCAGTACGTGCCGATGGTCGAGGCGGAGGGCTCCTTGGTGTTGCTCTGCTCGATGGTGACGTCATTGTCCCCCATGAACAGATAGCTCCAGTCCTGAATACCCCCGTGGGTCGTGTACCAGTCTACGCCGTTGACGGTGCCGTGATACCAGGCGCCGTTCCACATCGGCAGGTTGTACTGCGAATACTGCTCGCTGATGTATACGAATAGATCGTCGTCCGGCGTGTATTGCGATCCCGTGTCCGTGCTGTCGAAGGGGTAGTTCACCACCAGCGCGCCGCCGTGCAGGTTCGCCGAAACCACGAACGACCGGCCGAATGACCAGTTCATGACCGCCGCCGTCTCCGGTGCCCGCCCGGTGGTCGTATTGGCCTCGCCGTACTGCGGGAAGTCGCGGTTCAGGTCCACGCCTTCGGCGTTGTATCGCGTGCGGTAGGTCTGGTCGTAGCCGTCCGGGTTGGTCAGCGGAAGGATCCACAATTCGACGTTGTCGACGATGTTCGTGGCCTGCGGATCAGTGCCATAGTTCGTCATCAGATAGTCGACGAGCATCATCATCAGCTTCGTGCCGACGATCTCGTCTCCGTGCATGGCGGCGATGTACCGGAACTCCGGCTCGTCTTCTTCCACCTGCACGTTGTCTGATATTCGTATGGCCCAGAGATGCCGACCCTGGACGCTCAGCCCGAGGTCGTATCGTTTGCACAAAGTCGGATAGGTGGACTCGTAGGACAGGAGCGTGGGGCCGATGCTGCTGTAGTCTGTCCAGGTGTCGCCCGCCGCCGTTCCCGAAATGCCTGCAACCAGAACCGCCACCCCGATCCACGCGGCACTCTTGTGCATCACTTCCCACTCCAAGTGCGTAGTTGCAAAACCGCCAGTATAGCTCGGCACCACGCTCGCCTCAATTGCACATACCACCACGATCTTTTCTTCGATACATCTTCGACATCATCCAACGACACACGCTCGCCCGCGCCCCCGTCTGATCACCCGGCGCGCGCCGCGGTTATCTGCGGTGGACGGAGTGGACGTGGTGGACGAAGGCGACGTCTCACGGCCTCGGCGCGACAAGGCCGCGCTACCCGACGCGGTCGCCCGGCGCTGCTCGACACCACCGAGGCAACGGAGGCGCCAGCAGACCGGCACCGCTCAAGAGCAGTGGCACAAGGACCGGCTGACGGCACCGGTCAAGAGTCAAGGTGCATCGGGACACACGCGGGGACGTGACTTTTTTACAAACTGCGTTCGCAAAACCGCGCTCTCTCGCCCGATATCGTGACGTATAATAGCATGTTGGGATGGTCGGATCGTTCGATCGGCCCCGTCCAACGGACGGGGTCGTTTGCTTGTTACACGGTGATGACGTTATGGAATGTCTCTCTCGGCTCAGCTTGCGTGTGGAAACGGAAGCTGCAGTACACGACCTCTGCGTCGATCTCAAACGGTTCCGGCCGGATCTCGCGGTCGTCTTTGCCTCGCATCATCACGGCCCGGAATTTCACGACCTTGTGAAGGGCATTTACCACGCCATTAACTGCCGCAACCTCATCGGCTGTGCCGGAGACTCCATTATCGGACCGACCGCGGAGATCGAAGGCCGGCCGGCCATCGCGCTCTGGGTCGCCAAGCTCCCCAACGTCAGGATCATTCCTTTTGTGCTCGATCAGGAGGATCTCGGCACGCTCAAGGAGCCGGATGTCTGGCATGACCGTCTGGGCGTTCATCCGGAGAATGTCCCCAGCTTCGTCATCGTGGGCGAGGGTCGTTCGTTCGATATCGAGTCATGCCTGGAGCGTATGGACGAGAGCTACCCCGGCGCCACCATCGTCGGTGGCATGGCCAGCGGTGGTGATCAGGTCGGCGAGGATCGCATCTTCCTCAACGACCAGGTGCTTCGCCGCGGCCTCGTCGGCGTGTCGCTTCAGGGCGATATTCGCATAGACTCCGTCGTGGCCCAGGGGTGCCGCCCGATCGGCAGACCCTACGTTGTCACCAAGGCCTGGCGCAACGTCATCGAGGAGCTTGGCGGCCGACCCGCCTTGCAGGTCCTTCGCGAGGTCTTCGACGGTGCCCGACCGGCCGATCGTAATCGCATGCGCACCGGCCTCCAGATCGGCCGTCTCATTCAAGAGACTATCCGCGATCACGAACCCACCGACTTCATCGTCCGCAGCATGCTCGGCGTGCATGACAACCGCGCCTTGGCTGTCGCCGATTATGTCCGCCCTGGTCAGACCGTGCAGTTTTACGTTCCCGACGCAACCAGCGCCGATCATGAACTCCACGAGCTGCTCGAGGCGCAGCGCGCCGCCGACGGCGAGTCCGCCCGCGGAGCGCTGCTCTTCAGTTGTAACGGCCGCGGTCGCAGCTTCTTCAAGAAGCCCAATCACGACATCGGTGTGGTGAATCAGTTGATGAACGAATGTCCGACGGCCGGCTTCTTCGCCTCCGGCGAGATCGGCCCACTCGGCGGCCGGACGTACGTCCACGGCTATACAAGCAGCCTTATCCTCTTCCGCGAGCCGTGACGGGCCCTGCGTACCGTTGATGTGAGCCCGTGTGTCCCGATTCATCGGGATTCTTGAGCGCTGCGTGGGTCGGGTGGCGCGGTCTGACGTAGCGAGGCGAAGTCAGGCCGTGGATTGAATTCTCTCCGTTGAGGGAGGGGCAGGCTTTCTAGAACGCAACACCACCGGCACTGTGTCCCGATTTGACAGGTTTCTTCAAACGCCTGCAGCGCGGCTCTGATCGTGAAGAGCTGTCGGGTCACTCGCCCAGCACCTCGGCCGCGTCCAGTTTGCGGACGAGATACTCGGCCCGTTGGATTGTGTGGCCGGCAGGGAGCTCCTGCGTTGCGCTGTCCCATTGCAGGGCCGACTTGTCGAGGCCCAGCATGCTCAGGCACTTCGCGGCGGAGAAGGGCAGGAACGGCGCCATCGCCGTCGTCAGCAGCCGCATCGACTGCACGCAGACGTTGATCGCCCGGCCGCAGGCTTCCATGTCCGTCTTCCGCGTCCGGAACGGAGCGGTCGCGTCGAAGTAGCCGTTGCAGTAGCGGGCGATCTCCATGACCTCGCCCAGGCCGGCCTTGAAGTGACACGCGTCGAGCTCGGCCACCACGCGATCCATCCCCTGCCGGCAGCGTTCGAGATGACTCGTATCCACGTCGGTGCGCGAGCCCGCGGGCGGGACCTGGCCCTCGAAGTACTTGTGCACGAACGTCACCGTGCGATTGACAAAGTTCCCCAGCGCGGCGAGCAGTTCGTTGTTGTTGCGGCTGACGAAGTCCGCCAGCTCGAATGCGGAACGCTGCTGTTCCGGGGCGATGGCCGTCAGGTAGTACCGCAAGGGATCGGGGTCGAACTGCTGGAGATAGTCGCTGATCCAGACGGCCGTCCCCCGGCTCTTGCTCAT
>JBECKQ010000205.1:0-13301 GCA_040235375.1 Phycisphaerae bacterium
TGCTGACGGCCGCTGAGCCGCCTTCCTGGTCGCAACTGCCCCCGCGCAGCTCGAACGGGGCGACGCCGCGCGCCGGCGACACCCGCGTCGTCGTGAATGTCCTGTTCTTTCGCGATGTTGCCTTCACGCAGACGGGATCGCAGATCATCCGCAACCACGGCGGAAGCATCCGTTCCAGTTTTCGCGCTCTCAACGGCGGGCTTGTCGAACTCCCGTTCGGCAGCGTGCTTCCTCTCGCTGCGGAGGACGCCGTGCAGTGGATCGAACCGCCCCTGCCCGCCCTGGGCAACCTGAACGACAGCAACCGCTGGGAGACGCAGGCGGACCAGGTTCAGGCAGCGCCCTACGGACTTGACGGCTCTGGTGTCCGCGTCCTGCTCTTCGACGGCGGCGTCGCGGATACCACTCACCCCGACCTGGCTGGACACGTGACCGCCCACGACGACATCCCCGCCGACCACCCCACGCACGTCTGCGGCACCATCGCCGGCAACGGTGCGGCCAGCGGCGGCAAGTACCGCGGCATGGCTCCGGCTGCGCAGGTCGAATCGTACTCCTTCGAATCCGACGATCCCTTCAGCTTCGGGTGGCTGTACACCGACCCCGGCGACATCGCCTATGACTACGCTGAGGCAATGCAGCTCTACGGCGTGGACATCGCCAACAATTCGATCGGCACCAACGTCTGTCGCAATGGATTTCCCTGCGAAGTGACCGGCGACTACGGAGTCACCGCTGCGTTGCTGGATTCGATCGTAACCGGCGGCCTCGGACGGAGCATGAGCATCGTCTGGGCCAACGGCAACGAGCGCGGCCACACCGGCGAGTGCGACACCGGACATTGCTGCCGCTGCATCGCCGAGGGCGTACATACGCCGGACGGCTACCATTCGACCGCCCCTCCCGCCTGCGCGAAAAACCCCATCGGCGTCGGCGCCATCAACTCGAACGACGACTCCGTGACTTGGTTCACCAGTTGGGGACCTTGTGACGACGGCCGGCTCAAGCCCGACGTGGTGGCCCCCGGGTGCCAGAGCGACGACGATTTCGGCGTTACCTCCACCGTCCCCGAAGGCGGCTACGACGCTTACTGCGGCACGTCGATGGCCGCGCCCACGGTCACCGGATTGGCCGCCCTTGTCCTCGAGGACTACCACAACCAGTTTCCAGGCGCGGCCCGCCCCTTCAACTCCACCCTGAAGGCCATCTTCGCCCAGACCGCTGTCGACATCGGCACGCCCGGGCCCGACTACGCAACCGGCTACGGCGCCGTGCGCGTCCGCGATGCCATCGACCTCGTGCGTGACGGCGGGTTTGCCGAGGGCAAGGTTGCCCAGGGAAGAACCGAAAGCTTCATGATCGAAGTGCCGCCCGGAACGTCCGAGCTGAAAGTAACTCTCGCCTGGGACGATCCACCCGCGGCGCCTAACGTCGTGCCCTCGCTCGTCAACGACCTCGATCTCGTCGTGCATGATCCCCAGGGCGCCCGCTACATGCCCTGGACGCTCGATCCCGCCGCGCCCGCCGCGCCGGCGGTACAGACGCGCGAAGACCACACGAACAACGTCGAGCAGGTCAACGCATCGAATCCCGCCAGCGGCCTGTGGCGCGTCAATGTGATCGGCCAGGCCGTCAGCGGACAGACTCAGACGTTCTCGATCTGCGCACGGCCCCGCCTGCGGCGCGACTGCGACACGAACGGCGTGCCCGACGATACGCAGATTCAGGCCGATCCGTCGCTCGACTGCACGAACAACGGATGGCTCGACGTGTGCGAGCCCGACTGCGATCTCAATGGCGTTGCGGACAGTTGTGACATCGCCGCCGGCAGCAGCGTGGATTGCGACCTGAACGGCATCCCCGATCAGTGCGATCTGGCGAGCGGCGCCGCACCGGACTGCAATGCCAACGGCGTCCCCGACTCGTGCGACGTCTTCGACGGCTACTCGGCCGACTGCAATCGGAACGTCATCCCCGATGAATGCGAAGCGGACTGTAACGGCACCGGCCTGCCCGACGACTGCGATATCGCTGCGGGATCCAGCGATGACTGCAATGCCAACACTGTGCCCGACGAGTGCGACCTGGCCGCCGGCAGCAGCGACGACACCAACGCCAACGGCACGCCGGACGAGTGCGAGGGCCCGGTTGTCTTCGTGAACGCCTCGGCCACGGGCCTGAACAACGGAACGAGCTGGCGTCACGCGTACACCGACCTGGTCCACGCTCTGGCCGTCGCTGCCAACTCGCCCCAGATCGTGGAAATATGGGTGGCCGCCGGCACGTACCATCCCACGTCCGGAACGGATCGCGCCGCGAGCTTCCAGCTTGTGGAAGGTGCAAAAGTCCTCGGCGGTTTTGCCGGAACGGAAACCGACGCCGCGCAGCGGGACTGGACGTCGCACCCCACGATTCTCAGCGGCGACATCGGCGCTGCGGGCAACGATGCGGACAACAGCTATCACGTCGTGGTCGGCGGCGACGTGACCAGCACAGGCATCCTCGACGGCTTCACGATAACGGGCGGACACGCCGACGGTTCGTCCCAGGATGAGTTCGATGTCGGCGGCGGCTTGTACCTCGTGGCGGATTCGCCGAGCTTCGCCAATTGCCGGATCGAACACAACTGGGCCCGCGGCGTCTTTCCCGGCGGCGGCGGTGGCGTCTTCGCCGCCAACGGCGCGCATCCCTCCTTCACGAACTGCGCGTTTTTCGACAACAGCTCATCCTTCGGCGGCGCCATGTACAACACGGGCGCCAGCATTCCTGAACTGCTGAGCTGCCTTTTCGAGGAGAACGTGGCGGAGATCAACGCCGGCGCCATTCTCAACACCGAGGGCAGCGATGCCGTCATCCAGGACTGCCGCTTCATCCGCAACTCCGCTTATTCCGGTGGCGCGATCACAAACGGCGCCAGCCATCCGTCGATCAGCGGTTGCGAATTCACCGAAAACCACGCCACCGGCAACGACATGGCCGGCGCCCTGCTCAACGTCGCCAGCAGCCCGACAGTGACCGACTGCCGTTTCATTCGCAACGATGCGGGCAACCTCGGCGGCGCGGTCTCCAATTGGCAACAATGCAACCCCGCGTTCTATCACTGCGAGTTTCGTGACAATCGGTTAAGGTTGCCGTCGGCCGAGGGCGGCGCCGTCCACAATCGCGGCAGCACCGCAACATACGTGGACTGCCTCTTTGTGAACAACGAGTCCACGTTCGCCGGCGGGGCCATGTCCAACGTCGACTGCGACACGACGATCATCAACTCCACCTTTCATCACAACATCGCCGAACTCGCCGGCGCCATCGAAGTCGGTCGAAGCCGCGTCACGCTCCGCAACTCCATCGCCTGGAACAACGCGGCGACGAACGGGGCGTTCGCCAGAATCTGGGATTCCTCGACGCTCGCCATCGGCAACAGCGACATCGAAGGCCTCGCCGATGACATTCTCGTCCTGTCAGGCCAGGTTGATTGGCTGGGCGGGTCGTTCGACGCCGACCCGCTCTTCGTCGCCAACATCTTCATTGACCACTTCCTGAGCCAGGCCCAGGCCGGTCAGGCAACGACCAGCCCCTGCGTCGACGCCGGCGACGCGCCCGCGGCCGACCTCGCCCTCGATCGGCGAACCACGCGGACGGATGGCCGCGGCGACGCGGGCACGGTTGACCTGGGCTACCATCACGCCCTCCCCGACTGCAACTCAAACGGCATCCCCGACTTCGCCGACGTGGACGCCGGCACCTCGGCCGACTGCGCCCCGGCCGGCAACGGCATCCCCGACGAGTGCGAGCCCGACTGCGACACGGACGGCGTCGTCGATTCCTGCGAGATCGCCCTCGGCTCCAGCACCGACTGCGACGACAACTGGATCCCGGACGATTGCGAAACCTACCGCGACTGCAACAGCACGGGCATACACGACCCCTGTGACATCATGCACGGCGCGAGTGCGGACTGCGACGGCAACTACGTGCCCGACGAATGCCAATCAGACTGCGATGCCGACGGCCTGCCGGACGTGTGCGAACTTGCCCCACTGGGCCCGAGCGGTGACTGCAACTCCAACGCAATACCGGACGAATGCGACATCGCCTCCGGGTTGAGCAACGACTGCGATGCCGATCAGGTGCCGGACGAGTGCCAGCCCGACTGCAACCTGAACATGATCGCCGATCCCTGCGACATCGCCTCGGGAGCCAGCGGCGACTGCAATTCCAACGCCATCCCCGACGAGTGCGACCTTGCCGCCGGCACCAGCGTGGATGCCGACGGCAGTGGCCTGCCCGACGAATGCGAAGCAGACTGCAATCACAACGGCGTCGCCGATCTCTTTGACATCTTCTCGGGCACGAGCAACGACTGCGACGCGAACGGCGTCCCCGACGAGTGCGACCCGGATTGCAACACCAACGGCAGCCCCGACGCCTGCGATCTCGCCACTTGGAACAGCCAGGACTGCAACGGCAACCAGGTGCCGGACGAGTGCGACGTCGCTGCCGGCGCCGCCGACTGCAACGGGAATCTTGTTCCGGACCAGTGCGAGATGGCTGGCGGCTATCTCTTGCGGACCATAACCAACCCCCAGCCATCTTTCGATCGGTCGTTCGGCCAGGCCGTGGCCGCGTCGGGAAACGAGGTGTTCGTGGGCTCGCCGTCCGACGAAACGGCCGCTCCGGACGCCGGCGCCGTCTACGCCTTCGATCGCGACAGTGGCGCGATCCTGCATACATTCGTCAAACCCGACGCCGCAGAGGATGATGGGTTTGGCTCCGCCATCGCCGTTCTCGACGGCATGATCGCCATCGGCACGCCGTTTGACGACACGGCCGCCGAAGACGCCGGCGCCGTGTACGTGTTTGATATCGCGACGGGAGCGCTGCTGCACACGCTGATGAGCCCGACGCCCGACGCCGGCGATCGCTTCGGCGCAGGCATCGCAGCCGCGGGCGACAAAATCATCATCAGTGCGTACGTGGACGACACGCAGCTCACGAACGCCGGCGCCGCGTACGTGTTCGACGCGACTTCCGGCACGGTCATTCGCACGTTGTTGAGTCCCGCGCCCAAGCAGTCGGGATTCTTCGGCTCCTCCCTCGCGTGCGCCGGCTCGCTCGTGCTGGTCGGGGCACCACGTGAGGATGGCGGCGGAACCAGTGCCGGCGCAGCGTATCTTTATGACATGGACACCGGCGCCATGCTGAGGACGTTCGGCAATCCGTCTCCGAACGCATACGATTCCTTCGGGTCCGATGTGGCGATTGTCGGCGATCTTTACGCCGTTTCCGCGTACCTTGACGACACCGTCGCCGATAACGCCGGCGCCGTTTACGTTTTCGCCGGCGACGGCTCGCTCGTCCACACGCTCTTCTCACCCGATCCGCAGGCCGGTGAGCAGTTCGGCTCGCCCGCCGCCGAACTGAATGGCCGACTGCTTGTCTCTTCCACCCTGCACAACTTCGCCATCCCCGGTGTCGGCGCCGTCTATCTCTTTGACCTCGACGAAGGCGTGCTCGACAGAACGTTCAAGAACCCCACGCCGGCAACCGGCGACTCGTTCGGCGCCGCCCTGGCCCCGGCAAACGGCGATATTCTCATCGGCGCCTGGCGTGACGACACCATCGCAACGGATGCCGGAGCCGCCTACCTCTTCGATACCGGCGCCGACTGCGACGGCAACTTCGTCCCCGACGCATGCGACATCGCCGCCGGAACGAGCCGGGACAGGAACGACAACGGCGTGCCCGACCGGTGCGAACTCTGCGGCGACATCGACGGCAACTTCGTCGTCGATGCCGTCGACTACGAGGCGTTCCTCGCCGCTTTCGGCCACGGCGACGGCCAGCAAGGCTACAACCCTGCCGCCGACTTCGACGGGGACGGCTTCGTCACCTCCGTCGATTATCAGCTTTGGCTCCTCTGCTATCGCGAGTTCGGCGACCTCTCCCCAACGCCCGGAGACTACGATGCCGACTGCGACGTGGACCTGGCCGACTATGCCGCCCTCGCCGGGTGTCTGACCGGGCCTCGACCAACCGGCCTGCTCATGTCGCGACTCACCGGCCGCTGCGCGGACGCGTTTGATCTCGATCGCGACAGCGACATCGACCTGGCCGACTTTGCCGCACTCCAGCGGGACTTTGCCATCTCCCCCAACGGCGCTACGCTGCCTTGCTTGCTGTACGGCGACGATCCTCCGAGCGCGCTGTCCACGCTGCCGGCGCAGCGTACGGGCGTTTCCGGTTCCACTGCGCCGTAGACTCGCGACCGGGGCGTTGTCGCGTAGAATGACGGCATGAACTCCGATCGCGGCGTCAGAGCCTGGCTCGTTTACGCGGCCGTTCGAGTCGTCATAGCGATTCTGCGCTGCTTCCCCGTGAATTGGAACCTGGTGACCGCCCGCGTATTTGCCCGCGTCTGGTGGCACGTCATCCCCCGCCACCGCCAGCGGGCGCGGACGCACATCCGCTTGGCCTTGGGCGACGACCTGACCGAAGCCGAGGTTGATCGAATCGCTCGGCAATCGCTCGAGCAGCTCGCAATGGTGGCGGTCGATTTCATCTTCGTACCGCACCTCATCACCGAGTGGCGCTGGACCCGCTACATCCAGCTTCGCAACATGCGCGACGCCTTGCGCATCATGCTCGACGGCAAGGGCGCCCTGCTGCTCACCGGCCACTACGGCAACTGGGAGCTGGCCGGCTACCTCCTCGCCCTCTTCGGTTTCGAGCTCGCCGCCATCATGCGCCCCCTGGACAACGCCTACCTCAACCGCTACGTCGTCTCCGTCCGGCGCAGGCGCGGCCTCGAACTGATCGACAAGCGCGGCGCGATGGAATTGTCCGAGGATATCCTCCACCGCGGCGGCGCTCTCGGCTTCATCGCCGATCAGAACGCCGGCCACAAGGGCATGTTCGTCGACTTCTTCGGCATCAAAGCCTCCACGTACAGGTCCATCGGCATCCTCGCCATCCGCACCAACACACCCATCATCGTCGGCTATGCACGCCGCATCGGACGCCGTTTCCAGTATGAGGTCGGCGTCGAGCGGATCATCCGCCCGGACGAATGGCAGCATCGTGACGATCCCCTGCGCTGGGTTACGCAGGAGTACACCGCCGCGATCGAGGCATCCATCCGCCGCGCTCCGGAGCAGTATTTGTGGATTCACCGTCGCTGGAAATCCCGCCCGCGCAATGAGTTGGCGAAACCATCGCCCGTCCCCACCTGAGCCAAGCCCCGTTTCTTGACCACCCATTCCACCACAACTACAATCCGCCGATTACTTCGGGCATTCGCGCGGACGGCCGGGTCACGGTCGGCGCTCCGCACCCGTCGATTGAGGCGGCGCGGAAACCCCTGAAAGTCGTAGTCCGAGCTGCAAAGGAGCTGTCATGGCCGGTCCCCACACCAAGGAGTTTTCCGACGACACCTTCGAGCAGGAGGTCCTGCAGAGCGACGTTCCCGTGCTCGTCGATTTCTGGGCCGAATGGTGCGCCCCTTGCAAGGCACTCGGCCCCACCATCGACTCGCTGGCCAGCCAGTACGAAGGCAAGGCCAAGGTCGGCAAGGTCGATACGGATGCGAACACCCAGCTTTCCGCCAAGTACGGAATCAGCGCCATCCCCACCGTCATCCTCTTCCAGAACGGCGAGATCAAGGAGAAGTTCGTCGGCCTGCGAAGCGAGAAGGACTTCAAGGACGCCCTCGACGCCTGCCTCGCGGAAGCGTAGTCCCACGAACAGCCGGCCGGCGCTGTGATCCGTGGCGGCCCCCGCCGGATGCCCCGGAGGGGCAACCCACTCGTCTATTTTGTAGCCCCACCGCGCGCGGCGCGAGCTTCTTGCGCCCCAGAAATGGCTCGATTTCGCCGCCGGGAACCTCCCCGACCGGCTTCTTCGCCTGATCTGCGGCCTCCGCAGTCGCCTGAAGTGGCTCTTGGCCATATGCGACTGTACAATTGCCAAGCGAGGAGCGAGTGGGGTTCGTCGCCAGCGTGCGGAAGACCAGGCGCCGGGAGACGCCCGCTCTCGCTTGGGCACAACGTGCATTTCTCGGCCCAACGCCGGCCTCCGGCGTGTCGAGGCCGATGCAATAGCGACTCGTGATGGTTATCAACATCCCAAACGGCAACGGAGGCGGCGGCATCGCCGGTAGCTGCGGAAACGGCACCTGCGGAAACGGACTCGAAAAGGTCTACCCCACCGCGGCCGTCCGCTACGGCTACATGAAGTTCATCGGTGAATTCGAATACGCCAGTCCCGACATGCGCTTCGGCTGCGGCGCTAGCGTTGTCATCGAAACGCGTCGCGGAATCGAAATGGGCGAGATGGTCTCCCTGAGCTGCGACGGTTGCAGCAGCGCAATCTCCCGAGATCAGGTCCAGCGGTACGTGGAGGCCAGCGGCCCCGACTACTACCACTTCAGCAACGGTCGCATCCTCCGCCTGGCCAGCCCCGACGACCTCGCCGAGTGGGAGCACATCCGTGCCGAAACCCTCCACAAAAAATCGTTCTGTCAGCGGCTCGCCGACCAGCACGGCCTGCCCATGAAGGTCCTCGAATGCGAGCACCTTTTCGGCGGCGAGCGCCTCATCTTCTACTTCATGGCCGAAGGACGCGTGGACTTCCGCAATCTCGTCCGTGAACTCGCCGACGAGCTCCAGACACGCATCGAGATGCGTCAGGTCGGCGCCCGGGACGAAGCCCGCCTGCTCGCCGATTACGAGACCTGCGGCCGTGAATGCTGCTGCAAGAACTTCCTCAAGACCCTCAAGCCCGTCAGCATGAAGATGGCCAAGATGCAAAAGGCCACACTCGATCCGGCCAAGGTGTCCGGACGATGCGGGCGGCTCAAATGCTGCCTGCGCTACGAGCACACCACCTACGAAGACCTCGACCGCAAACTGCCCCCCATCGGCCGCATCGTGGAGACGTCGCACGGCGAGGGCACCGTCGTGGCCCGCCAGATCCTCACGCAGCTTCTGCAGATCCAGACCGCCGACGGCGGCCTCATCACCGTACCCATCGAGGACCTCGACCCGCAGCGGCGTGCCCAGCGGCAGGCCATGGAGAATCCCGAACCCCAACTGGTCGTTGAGGAAGAGCCGGAAATCCCGACCGAGACCGAAGATACCAATCCAGCCAGCCCGGACCCGGAAGCCGGCGAGCGGGAGGACAACGGCCCCGCGAAGCCCCGTCGGCGGAGTCGCGGCCGAGGGCGCGGCCGCAACCGCGACGCGCGTCAGGGAGGAAACGGCAACGAAATCGCCCGCGACCCGAACGGCAATACCCGCCAGGACGAGACGGGAGACGCACGGCAGCGTGGCAATCGGCGTGGCCGCTCGAGACGACGAGGAACGGGCCGCAAGGACCGACGCCACCGGCAAGATGGCGGCAATTCCGCGGGGCCGGACAACGCACCGCCAAAATAACCGCGCCCGCCACGTCCACCGTGCGGCGCCGTGCTCAGGGATCTATAATTTTTGTGCATGTAACTTGGGCGGAAGATTTTTCGCGCGCGCCTGTATCGCCCTTTTTGACACGGCAGCCTCAGGGGAACTTATGAAAAAGGCACCGCACAGAGAACCTCGCGGCCGGGCCGACGCCGGCCCCTCCTATCCGGATGACGCCTTTCAGTTCATCCGTGAGGGGCTCAGTTTCGCCGTGCAGCAGGTTCACGGGCCTGAATCGCCGGCGCAGACCGCGGTGTTTCGCTTCCTGCTCAAAAACCAGATCGACCTGGACGACCTGCGCGAGCTGTACGAATCAGATAAGCTCAGCGAGTCCCTGCGCGCCGCCGTCGAAGAGGCCGGCGGCATCGACTGCCTCAATCGTCACGTCAGCGGCGCCGATCTCTGCTGGGGCTTGCGCGATTACGCCCATTACCGCTGGGGCTGCCTCGCGGATATCGTCCTGCGTTCCTGGAACATCTCCTCGACCTACGACTTCGGACGCATCGTCTTCGAGCTGATCGAAGCCGGACAGATGCAGAAGCAGCCCAGCGATGCGCTTGCAGATTTCCAGAACGTATACGACTTCGCAGAAGTGCTCTCTCGAAGCTACGCCATCGACCTCAATGGCTGCTGACAACAATGGCGGTGGCACGCTCTGGCCCGAAGGGACAGGCCGTGAGATGCTGCAACCAGGGTGGCACGTTCTCGCCGCGGCGAGGCCCTGGTCGTATTCGACAACCCGAGCGATTCGCCGGCAGCAGCTCGTTACTCGACCTGCCGAACGGTTTGCTCGGGAGTGGTCTCTGATCGCGGCGTGGCGTTGGACACCGAGTCGGCCCCACCGTGCGGCGCGCGTTGCTCGAGCATGCGAGGGCTGTCATCCTTGCGGGACGCAGTATCCACGTCCGTCGTGATGTCCCGAACGCCCTTCTTGAACTCGACCACGCTTTTGCCCAGCGAACGGGCAACGTCGGGCAGGCGTTTCCCGAACACAAGCAGGCCGACAAATGCGATCACAAGGACCTCGGCCCAGCCCGGAAAACCAAACATGGCTATGATATTCCTCATGGCATCACTGATTCAGCTTCGCGCTCCGGCCCGTCGCTCAGTCAGTCCGCACAGACCACTGCAGCCATTATCGGCCAATTGCGGCGTCAGCGCGAATTCAAAACGGCCCCTACCAATCCGCCATCAGTGTAAGTTCAACTACACCTGAAGATTATACCGACCAGGCATTATCGGTCAAAAAAACAGCCCTTGTAATGCTCTGCGAGCCTTGTCCGGCCGCCTATCCGCCCAGCTTCCGCCGCAGTCGTTCGAGAACCTGCCGAGGCACCAGGGCACTCAGCCGTTCCGCTTCCTGCCCTCCCATCGAGACGATCTGTTTGATGAAAGTGCTCGACGTGAGCGCGAACTGCTCCGCCGCCATCAGGAATACCGTCTCCACCCCGCCCACTATCAGGTTGGTGTTCGCCGCCTGGAGCTCGTCCCGCAGATCGACGCTGTCGCGGATTCCCCGCACGATCACGTCGGCCTTGACCTGCCTCACGAAGTCGATCGTCAGGCCGTCGTAAGAGCTGACCTTTACGTTCGGCAGTCGCTCGACAAGCCCCGCGATCATCTCCACGCGCTCATCGCGGCTGAGCGCTTCCGCCTTCTCCGGGTTTCTTCCCACGGCCACGATCAGCTCGTCGAAGAGCATCGCCGCACGCTCGATGATGTCGAGGTGGCCATTTGTGATCGGATCGAACGAACCGGGAAAGACCGCTATGCGTTTGCCCATCTCAAGATGCTCCATTTACGACGGCGCTGACGATACCCCATCTCCCCCCGCTCGTCCATGCGAGCATGCTGCGCTGTCGCCATCGTCTCCCGGCACTGCCGCTTGACATCGTGGCCCGCGACTACGATTCTTCCACGCAATGGACGATACGCATGATGCCAACAGCGACCCCGTCGATCTGTCGGTCGATCTCGCCGGCGTGCGGATGCAGAACCCGGTCATGACCGCGTCCGGCACGAGCGGATACGGCCCCGAATACGCCCCCTACATCGACATCAACGCCCTCGGCGCCTTCGTCACGAAGTCCGTTACGCTCCGCCCGCGCGAGGGCAATCCGCAGCCGCGCACCGTCGAGACCGCTTCCGGCATGCTCAACGCCATCGGGCTCGCCAATGTCGGCCTCGATCGATTTATCGCCGACAAGGTGCCCTACCTCGGCACGCTTCGCGTCCCGGTGATCGTCAACGTCGCCGGGCACAATCTCGAGGAGTACGTCGCCGTGTGCCGGGCGCTCGACGATGTGCCGTGCGTCGCCATTGTCGAGCTCAACGTCTCCTGCCCGAACGTTGAGGATGGGCTCGACTGGGGCACGGACGCCGACCGCCTGAAGCGACTCGTCTCTGCAACGCGAGCGGTGCTCAACCGCGCAAAGCTCATGGTCAAGCTCACGCCCAATACCGGCGACGTCGCCGCGCTCGCCCGTGCCGCGATCGACGGCGGCGCGGCGATTCTATCGATGATCAACACGCTCCGCGGCATGGCCATCAACGTTGACACCCGGCGCCCCATGCTTGCCAACGTCACCGGCGGCCTGAGCGGGCCGGCCATCACGCCCGTCGCCGTCTTCATGGTTCACGAGGTTTACGAGAAGGTCGCCCGAGAGGCCGCCATTCCCATCGTCGGCATGGGCGGCATTCGCACGTGGCGCGATGCCGCCGAGTTCATCATCGCCGGGGCATCCGCCGTCGCGGTCGGCACTGCCACGTTTATCGACCCCCGCGCCCCGCTTGCCGTCGTCGACGGCCTCGAAAACCATCTTCGCCGCCATCACATTGCACGGATCGCCGACCTCACCGGCACCCTGACGCGGTGATCAGACTAACGCGACAGGAGAGCCCCATGGCGCAAGCCCGGCACCAAAGGAGGGCCTGCTCCCTCGTCCACCGCCATCCAGCCCCCAATCGCCCATAACCTGTACGTCGGCGTTCAGCCGCACATAACCCACCGGGTTACTCCCCGATTCCCCTCCAAAAAACACCGGTCCTTACCCAAGTCGCAACACCAGATGGCCGATATCAGACCCACAAGGTTGCCCCAATTGCGGAGGAGACGATGCACGAATCCATGGAGCAACATACTGCTTCCAAGGCCCAGTGGCACGAGGCCATGGACAGCTTCGAAGACCCCGTTGACGCGCTGGGACGCAGGGACATGCCGCGCTGCAGGGTCGCCGGTTCCGCCACCGTAACTACGCAGGCGTCGGAGCGGATGGGATCAGTCGAATCCCGCTGCGCCCTGCTTGAAGCCTCGACAACCGGATTGACCTGCCGAAGCCGGATCGCCATCCCGATGGATACGCAGGTCGCCATCGAACTCTACATCGGCGACGAAGTATTCCGTCTGGCCGGCACCGTCGTTCACAGCACTGGCACCGTGGGAGGGTTCAAAATCGGCATTGAGCTGACCTTCCCGCCAGAAGATCGACCACCCGCGTCCCGCGAGTAACACGGGCTGCCGCCCTCCCTAGCCGGCCGAATCTCCTTGGCTGAGCCTTGCCGGCCATGTCCCGGCGAACCCGCACCCACTTTCACGTGTAGACAATTATGGTACGCATACCGGGGCAGCCCCTATTGTCCGGGAACCGCTTGCGGCATACGTTGGATGCTCAAGTTCGCCGACAGGCGGGAACGGCGGTGAGTTCCGATCGGTTCGCTTGTGCAGCAGAAGGTGCTCCATGCCTCAGCCACCGCAAGAGTCCGTCGCTTCGGCACGAATCCTCCTCGTGGAGGACCATCACCTCATCGCCAAGCTCGCCGCGGATCTTCTTCGCGAGCTCGGCCACGAGC
>JBECKQ010000260.1:0-6112 GCA_040235375.1 Phycisphaerae bacterium
CTTTCTTGCCCGCCTTGCTGCGCTCGCGGGCGGCTTGCTTCTTGGCCTCGCGGTCCTTGCCGTCGCTGATGTGCTTCGCCCGCACCGCCCGAAACGCCAGGGGTCCGAAGTCCTTGGCCGGCGTGTCGCCGTACAGCCTGCGGACCGGCACGGTCGCCCGCTTGATGAGCGAAAGCCGCGACCGGGCGGACGACCGCTTGCCGTACTTGGCCTTTGCATGTTGCCAGTAGGCCGCCAGCAGTTCCTTGACATCGAGATCATGCTGAACCACGGGCGGCAGGCCGGTGTCCGCGACCGGCTTCCACTCCGCCAGCAGCCTGGCGTACTCCCGCTTGCTGGCGGCCGAACCGTGCCGGCCGAGGTAGTGGTCCTTGCCGGCGATGGTGACCACGGCGCGGCCGGAGGGCCTGTGCAGGCGGTACTTCGGGGGGTTCATCGTTCGGGGCATCGGTGCGACCTCCAGGCCCTAAAACGGTAATTACAGTTTTTCCTTGGGGTTTCGAGCCGCACCGCCGAACGTCGGCGGGTATCAGAAGTGCTTGATTCGGCGTGTGTTACGCTGAAAGCGGGTGATGGGACTTGAACCCACGACATTCACGTTGGCAACGTGACGCTCTACCACTGAGCTACACCCGCGTAGCTACCGTATACTACCGGCAGTCGGCACCGGTTGGCAAGTCATGGCCCGCCGTCACCAAAAGGGCCACATGCCGGACAGCGGCCCCATTCATCGCGGCCTTCTACTGCAGCCGAAGCGGCCCGCCCGGCGGCTTGTTCGCGGCGTCTCCAGCCTTATACACGGCCTTCGAGCCAGACCGTGTCACACCGGGTCGCGTCAGTGGATCACCGGGCCGGAGAAGATGATATCCTCGCCCTGCTTGCCGCCGTTATCCTCGCCGTCCGGGCCCACGGAATACACCGCCACCCGCTCGCCGGCCTTCACCAGTTTGAACGGCTTGCCGCTGAACGGATCGATCATACAGCCCTCCGTCGTCGGACCGGCAATGGCCTGAAGTTCCTCCGGCCATTTGCCCGTATCCTTCAGCGCGATCGCCAGGTTCAAGAATAGCCGGAACATCCGCCGCGTCGCCTCCTGCCGGAATGCCGTCTCGAGCGTCAGCCCGTAAGGCTCGGCAAACACGTGCAGAGCGGGGTGGGCGTCGAGCGTCTTCACCTCCAGATCGTGCACCTGCTGTTGAAGGTTGCTCACGAACGGCTGGGCGGCGATGTCGCGGAGGCCGCTGAAATACTCGTGGATCAGCGTGGCGAGCTCCGCCGGATTCACTTTTTCCAGCGCCGCAAGCTGGTCGTCCTTCGGGCGCGCCTGCTCGGAGAGCGACTCGACGTAAGCGGTCACGAGGTCCATGTTCACGGACGCACCCGATTTGCCTTCCGCCTGCCGCGAGGCGGGCTCGCTGCTGCCGGTGCAAAAGTGCTGAAGCAACTGCTGAGCGGCGGCCTCGGAAAAGTAGAACGACCGCCTCTGCAGATCCGTGACCGACAGGTCATCGTACGCGGCGACAACCGTGAGTATCTCTTTCCACTTCTCCGGCAGCAGAACGGCGTTGGCCAGCGACCGGGTCACTTCGTCGTAGGTCATCATGCGCTGCCCGCCGGCGATGAACTGCTCGTCCATCGTCAGCCCCTGCCCCACCGCGCGGACGTAAGCCAGGTTGCTTTTCGTCGCTTCGACGTACAGGCCGGGATCAAACGTGTTATTTGTCACGTGCCACGACCTGACGAACGCGAGCTTGCCCAGCGTTCGGCCGTTGGCCAAGGTCGGCAGGCGCATCGTGGATAGCAACTTGGCGGAAGGTTCAACGCGGATCGCGAAGTAGCGATGGTTCGCGCCTTTCAGGAACGGTTGCAGGTACAGCCCGGAGAACTTCGTCACCCATTGTTGGAGGAGTTTCTCTTCCGCCGTGCGCCACGGCTTCGCCGCCTGCATCACCTTCGCAATCGCCTTGTCCACCGGCGAGTCACGACGAGGGGCGAGCGGATTGGCCGGCTCCATGCCCTCGCTTTTGTAAAGAAACGCCGCGTAGTCCTGGAGGGCGTTGTCCCTGCCGGCGTAGCTCAACTGCTGGCGATACCACGCGACGTAGTCGACCGGCTTCTGGAAGTTCGGCTGCGGAACCGGCTCGATCTCGGGCAATTGGATCGCGGAAAACGAGAGGCAAACCAACGAGAGAATCGCCGCACTCATCTGATGCTCCTCACGCCAAAGAACCTCGAACGAACGGCGAGAACTTATAAACGATGCCAGCGGCCGCTCGCAACTACTACCATGTAACGTCACCGACCTTCAGGCAAACGCCACCGGCGACGATCGCCACGCGCCGCGCCTGCCCGGCGCCGGCTGCTAGCGCATGCCTTCGACCGCCCCACCCGCATCGCGCGACGACCGCGGCCCGGCCGCTTCCTTCGCCGGGGCCGACTGGCTCCGCGGTTTGCGCACCAGCTCCTTGATGTGCTGGAAAATCGCCCGCGTCGCCGTCGACCGGTTCAGCGTATAAAAGTGCAGGCCGGCCACGTCGTTCTCGATCAAATCCTGGCACTGCTGCAGCGAGTGAATGGTGCCCATCTGGCGAACCGCCTCCGGATCGTCCTCCACGGCCTCGATCTTCTCGAGCAGCGCCGTCGGGATGCGCGCTCCGCACATCTGCGTGAACCGCTTGATCTGCCGGACGCTCAGGATCGGCATGACGCCGACGATGATCGGTACGGAGATTCCCGTCGCACGCGCCCGATCGCGAAAGCGATAGAAGTCCTCGTTATCGAAGAACAGTTGCGTCACGAGATAGTCGCATCCGGCATCGACCTTCTGCTTGAGGAATCGCAGATCGGTGTCGGCATCAACGGCCTCCGGGTGTTTTTCCGGATGGCACGCGCCGCCAATGCACAGGTCGTAGCGATCCTTGAGAAACGCCACCAGCTCCGAGGCGTGGGCGAAGCCGTCCGGCGGCGGCGTGAACGTCTCGGAGTCCTTCGGCGGGTCGCCGCGCAGGGCGAGCACGTTGCGGATCCTCGCATTCCAGAGCTCGTCGATAATCTCGGCCAGTTCGCGGCGCGACGCCCCCACGCAAGTCAAATGGGCGACCGGTTCGATCTGGGCGTCGGAGAGGATACGGCTGACCAGATCCACGGTCTTGCGACGTGTGGACCCGCCGGCGCCGTAGGTCACCGAGACGTACGTCGGCTCGAGCGGCTTGAGGGACAGGATCGTCTTGTACAGATCCCAAAAGCCGATCTCGTCTTTCGGCGGGTAGAACTCAAACGAAAGAGTCGGCCGTTGGGCACGGATGCAGTCGATGATCTTCATGATGGCTTCCGGCCGGAAACGCGACTGGGAGCGGAAGGATTCGAACCTTCGAAGGCATACGCCAACGGGTTTACAGCCCGTCCCCTTTGGCCGCTCGGGCACACTCCCAAGTGATTTTGACCTTAATGTTGACCCAAACGCCCGGCTCGGCTAGACTCGTACGGCAGAATTTCACAACCCTCTGCCCCCGATTCGTATCGCCATGGCGCGTCCCCGAACGTACGTCAATGAAAAAGGCCACGTGGTCAAAACCGCGACGGGCGTCAGCTATCACGCCGCGACGCGGCGCTTTTACTGTATCGACGCCTCCGGGCGAAGACAATACTTCAGAGGCTGGCACGCTGCAAGGGCAGCCTACATTGCCAACGAACAGGCGCGTATGACCGAAGAGGAACGCGCCATCCACAACGCCCAGCGTGCCGTTCGAGCCGCCGCCCTGCGCGACAAGCTCCGCCGGGACGGCCGCGCAAGCGAAGCCGACGACCTGGTTTTCGAGGAAGTGGCCGAGCAGTTCCTGCGCGACGGGCGGCGTGCCGTCATCCAGTACTTCCAGCGACTCGATGCCCAAGCGGCTGCCGAAGGGATCCCGGAATATGTCGTCTCGCGGAAGGGAGCCAAAAACAGACTGCCGGGCCTGCGTCCCAAGCTGTCGGAGGTGCTCGCCGATTGGGAACAGGGTAAGCGGCTCGAAGGCGTTGGCAGCCGCAGCCTCCAGCAGACAAGGAAATACTTCAAGGTGTTCGCTGACGCCGTCGGCAACAAAACTGTCAGCGACCTTACGCCTGCCGATTTCCGCACGTACTACGATCAGCTGTTGAAAAACAAAGGCGCGCGCTCCGGCCGGTGGTACATGGAGCAGGTGAAAGCGATCAAGTCGGTCCTGCGTTTCGCCCGCCGTCGACACCCGTCGCCCGAGTGGGCGTGGCCCAACGGCATCAGCGAATGGGCGGAGATGCACCGCCGTGAACCGGTGACCGCGAAGCGAGAGTACCGGCAACCTCTGCCTGCCGACGCATTCGCCAGGCTGTTGCTGACCGCGGATGCATGGGCGGCAGTCGATCCGGAGGCCATCGCCAAGGAGAACGCAGCGGATTACGCCGCCCGCAGCCACGCCAAGCACAAGAAGCGCGAGGGACTCCTTCTCGGTGCCGTGCTCAGGCTCGCCGCCAATGCCGCGTTGTCCAACGTCGACATCGAGCGCGTCGAGCGCAAAAACCTCAAGCTCGACGCCGCCATTCCGCACCTGGATCTTCCGCGAAAACAGACGGCCCGTTCGAACGGACCGGTCGAACGTCTCATCCCCCTGCTGCCGTCGGTCGTTGCCGCGCTGCGTCGCTGGTTTGTTGCCGAAGGCGTCAAGGAGGGGCTTGTCTTCAGAACGAAGCGCAAGCTCCCCTACACGTCGGGTAGGCTCTCCGATGCATTTGGCAGGCTGCGCAGAGACGCGGGGCTGAAGACGGCATGGTCGATGAAGCACATCCGCAACATCGCTCCAAGTGTCGGCAAGAAGCACAAAAGGCCTGCAGACGAAAGAGAGTCCATCCTGGGTCACGCGTGTGCCGGTACGCGGGCGTTCTACGAGGGGGATCCGACGGAAGCCTACCTCGTTGACCTCGTCAACCTGGTCGGGGACGCGTACTTTGCCGGCGAACACGTCGGTAGCGCCAGGGCCCTCAGCAACTTGCGACGGTCGAAGCCGCTTCGGCTATGACGCTTGCTCGCGTGAGTCGGTCTTTTCCTCTGGACTGTTCCGTGCGATCGTCCGGCAGATCGGACCGTCGCCTCAACCATCCACGAAGGTGATGCAGGCCAGGACACGATTCGCCTGTCTTGGCTCGCAGCTCCAGTGGAATCTCTGAGACCGATTTTGTGTGAGGTTTCCAGCCGTCTTTGTTACGCTGCCATCAGCTCCTCGAGCTTGCCTTCGCCCTGCCTTGAATGCCTACCGGCAGAAAGGCGAGCAGGACGCTGCGGGAGCGTCCCGTGTCGGGGCAGACGGATGACCGCTGGTGCACAGATGACCGAACGGGCAGTCGACCTGGCTTTGCCACGAAGAGACCGAACGTTTTGGACCTGCCCTCGACGAGGTGGTCTGTATCGGCAGCCGCCCCTTGGCCGAGGCGTGCAGGGACAAACTGTCCTCTTTAGCACGGCGCACTTTCTGATACCTGCTCCCTACGGGGAGGGGGCGGGCCGCCGGACGTCCCCCATCCCCTGATGAGTTTGCCGCGACAGTAGGGTTGTCTTTGCGCAGCAGTCGCGTGCGATGTAATTCGGCCCCATCAATCCAAGGCTCTGATCGGCGGTCATCGACAACGGCGATGGCGTTTTCCTGCAATACCCAGCAGGGCGAGAAGACCGAACACCGCCGTGGACGGTTCCGGAGCGATCAGCAACGAGGGCGAGAACAACCCATTGCTGTTGTCCGCGCCCGAGTAAGGACTGCCCAACGGGTTGTTGGGATCGTTGATATTCGAATCGTAGTTCGGGTCGCTGTTGAGCGTGGTCTGCTCTTTGGGGTTGAACAGATAATTGAAGTTGATCCAGTTTGCGAACGGTGCATCCCCGCCGTGAATCACCGTCGACACAAGCGTTACCGCGGTGGCCCCACCGGCGAGCGCGTCGGAAACAAACTGATCCAGATTGGCACTCGAGAAGATGAGCTGCTCGCCCACGGGCAGCCAGTTCTGGTTGCCGATCTCGGGAAAGTTCACGGTGCCCAGAAAGGTCAGGTCGCTGTTGAAGTCTTTGGTGCCGACATCACCGTCGAGGGTGATGCCCGGTGCGGTC
>JBECKQ010000270.1:0-6072 GCA_040235375.1 Phycisphaerae bacterium
ACGGACTGATCGGGGCGGCGCTCGATTCGGGAGCGAACGTGAAGTTCATGCGCGATCCGACGCGTGCGGGCGTGGCCGGTGTGCTGTGCGATCTCTGCGAGGAAACGGGACTTACAGTTCGCGTGAACGAGGCGGCGCTGCCGATTTCAAAAGTGGTGAGGCACACGGCCGAAGTGCTCGGGCTCGATCCGCTGACGGTCGCGAACGAGGGAAAATGTGTCATTGTCGTGTCACCAGCGGGTCGCGACGCCGTCCTGGCCGCCTGCCGCACGCATCCGTTGGGGAAGAATGCGGCGGTCATCGGCGAGTTCATGACGGACACGCCGCCGTTGGTAGAACTGCACACGGCGATCGGCGGAACCCGGATCGTGCAGCGGCCGTACGGCGAGGAACTGCCGAGAATTTGCTGACGGGAAGCTGACGTGCACGAGTTTTCGCTGGCCATGCCGATGCGCGACATCGCCCTGGAGCACGCCCGGGCGCATGGGGCCGTGCGCGTCTCGAAGGTCGTCTGCCGGATCGGGGCGATGCGGCAGGTCGTGCCCGAGCTGATGCACACGGCGTTCGAAGCGGTGTGTAGCGGCACGCTCGCCGAAGGCGCCGAGCTCGACATCGAAATCGAACCCGTGCACGTGACCTGCAACGCCTGCGGTCGCGAGGCCGTCTGCGAGACCGTTACGTATGAGTGCCCGCACTGTGAAGCGTACGAAATCCGCCTGGAAGGCGGCACCGACATGCTGCTGACATCGATCAGCCTCGAGCTGGAGGACGAGCATGGACATCACGATCCTGCGCAACGTGCAGGAGCATAACGACGCTACGGCCGAAGACGTTCGCCGCCTTCTCGCCGCCAGGGGCATCTGCATGATCAACGTCATGGGCGGTGCCGGCTGCGGCAAGACGACGTTGCTGGAACGGCTGATCCCCAGGCTCGCGCCGCTGCGCTGTGCCGTGCTCGAAGGAGACATCACCACGGTGCACGACGCCGAGCGCATCGCCGGAATCGGCGCGCCCGTCACGCAGCTTCAGACGCAGGGTTCGTGCCATCTCGATGCGTGGCTCGTGCACGAGGGCCTCAACACGCTGCCGCTCGACGAGGTGGACGTGCTGTTCGTCGAGAACGTGGGCAACCTCGTGTGTCCGGCGGAGTTCGACATCGGCGAGCACGCCCGCCTGGCGGTGCTCAGCGTAATGGAGGGCGACGACAAGCCGGCGAAGTATCCGCTGCTCTTCACGCGGGCGACGGCCGTCACCCTGAGCAAGTGCGACCTCGTCGAGCACACGGACTTTGATCTTAGCCGCGCTGAAAAGTTCATTCGCGTGGTCAATACGGACGCGCAGATCATTCACACGGGCAAGGGACTGCCGGGCGACGACCGGCTGGTGGAGTGGATTCGAAGGCAGAGGGACGCGGTGGCAGCCGCCGGCGCGAGCAAACGTCCGGCGGGCGCGAGAAATTCATAGGGCGATTTCGATGGTCATCGATTCACATAAAGCGAGCTGTCCGATCACCGAGGAGGCGGAGAAGCTCTCGCGCATGATCTGGGCGCGCTCCGTCGCCTGTTTTCCGGAGTGGCTCGGGCGGTGCCGCAACGCATTCAGCGATTTCTACTTCTGCCTTCAGCGGCACATCGGCTTTGAGGAAGCCAGCGATGTGCACGCGAAGGTGAACGAAGTCTCGCCGCAGCGGTCGGAGCAGGCGTCCCGCCTGCGCGACGAGCATCGCCGCATGCTTGCCGAGTGCGAGCAGATTCAATCGCGACTGGACGAAGCGACGGACGTCCAACCGCACCTCGGTCGCGACATCATTCGCCGGCTGGAGAACCTCATCGCCCTCTTTCACCGACACGAAAACGAGGAGCGGCGGCTTGTGCAGGAGGTCTTCAACCGTCAGGATGGCAGCATCGATCTTGCGGCGCTGGAACTGCCACCGTGTCCGCGGCGCCAGCCGCAAGTGAGGCCAGAGACCGGTGTCGGCGACTGACGCGATTTCGTTTACGCCGGCCGCTGCGGCGATGGCGAACATTCCGCGGGGGGCGCGGATTTTCATCGGCAGCGGCGCGTCCGTGCCGCTGACGCTCATCGATGAGTTTCGTAAGCGCCCGGGTCGGTTCACCGATCACGAAGTCGTGTCGATTCGCACGCTCGGCGATGCGCCGTACGCCGATCCCAAGCTGGCAGCGAGCTTCCGGCACAACGCCCTGTTCATCGGGCCGAACGTCCGCCCGGCCGTCGAGCAGGGGGCGGCCGACTACACGCCGATCTTTCTTTCCGA
Source organism: Phycisphaerae bacterium (assembly GCA_040235375.1). GTDB lineage: Bacteria > Planctomycetota > Phycisphaerae > UBA1845 > UBA1845 > JBECKQ01. The sequence goes on from JBECKQ010000270.1 coordinate 2,276, forward strand.
AATACCGCGGATGTTTCGCAGCCGGCGGATGCCGCTCGGCGTCGCCCTGGTGCAGATCGCTCCGCCGTCAGGCGGCAAGTGCAACCTCGGCGCGACGGTAGACGTGGTGAAGGCGGCCATCGAATCGGCCGAACTCGTGATCGCGGAGGTGAACGCGCGCGTGCCCATGCTCGGCGGCGATACGGAAGTGCCCGTGGAAAGAATCGACTACTTCGTTTCCGCCGACTACGACCTGCCCGAGCTCGAGCATCGCGAGCCGGGTCCGGAGGCGGCGCAGATCGGCGCGTTCGTCAGCGAGCTGGTCCGCGACGGCAGCACGGTGCAGATCGGCATCGGCGCGATTCCCGACGCGGTTTTCGCCGCGCTGAGGGCCAAGTGCGACTTGGGCGTGCATACCGAGATGCTCAGCGACGGGTTCGTCGATCTGGCGTCGGCCGGCGTCATCACCAACGCCCGCAAGAAGCTGCATCCGAACAAGACCGTGGCCAGCTTCCTGCTAGGCACGCGGCGGCTGTATCAATTCGCCCGCGAGCATCCGGAGCTGATCGAGCTTTACCCCAGCGACCACGTCAACGACCCATACAACATCGGCCAGATCGACAACATGGTGGCGATCAACACCGCCATCCAGATCGACCTGACCGGCCAGGTGTGCAGCGATTCGATCGGCGACCGCTTCTACAGCGGCATCGGTGGGCAGGTTGACTTTCTCCGCGGCGCCGCGCGCAGCTACGGCGGCAAGCCGATCATCGCCCTGCCCTCGACGGGCGAGGGCGGCTCGCTGTCGCGGATTGTGCCGCGCCTCGATCCCGGCGCGGGCGTGGTCACGACGCGCGGCGACGTGCATTACGTCGTGACGGAGTACGGCGTGGCCTATCTTCATGGCAAGACGGTGCGCGAGCGGGCCATGGCGCTGATCGAGATCGCCCATCCCAAGTTCCGACCGTGGTTGCTGGCCGAGGCCAAGCAGCGGCGTTTCGTGTATCTCGATCAGATCGAGCCGCCGGTCCACACGCCGGTCTATCCCAAGCGGTTCGAGACGCAGGTAAGCGACAAGCGCGGCGAGCTGGTGCGGTTGCGGCCGGTGCGCCCGATCGACGAGGGCCGCCTGCACGATCTGTACTACTCGATGAGCGACGAGTCGCTGTACAAGCGGTTCTTCCAGGTGCGCAAGGTGATGCCGCACGCGGCGTTGCAGAAGCTCTGCAATCTCGATTACGAGAAGGAGATGTCCATCGTCGCCACGATCGGCGAGGAGCCGGCCGAGACGATCGTGGGGGCGGCGAGCTACACGCTGGACCCGACCGGCCGAACGGCCGACGCGGCGTTCGTCGTGGACGATCGCTACCAGGACCGTGGCATCGGCCGGGCGCTGCTGCGTCACCTCGCGGAGATCGCGCACAAGAAAGGCGTGGAGGCGTTTAGCGCCGACGTGCTGGTCTCCAATGCCGCAATGTTGCACCTCTTCGACCAGGCCGGCGGCCGGCGAACGGGCATGCCCGAGAGCGGGATTGCGACGTACCGGATACCGATCTGATGGGCACGGCTAGAGTCCCGACGCATCGGAGCACACGGGTGGTGGCGGTGCTGGCACGTTAGAAGATCAGGACCGGTTCGGTGTCCGCCGGGAGGAAGTCCACGCGGCGCTTGCGTGATATCGGCGGGAGGCTGACGGTCACCGCGTACTTGACGCCCACTTCCGCTCCGCGCTTGGCGGCCAGGCCCGTGTAGTAGTGCAAGTAGTCGAAGGAAATCTCGCCGCGCAGTAATTGGTGCTCGCGGCAGGCGGCTGTCCAGGTGTCGAGCACGTCGGTAACATCCACCCACAAGTCGGGTTGGTAGTCTTCCATGTCCTCCCAATTCTCGAGATAGTACAGACCGCGGATCAGATGCGCCTGGTTCTGGCGCTGGATGTCCGGCAGGGCGGCCAGGAAGCCGCCTTCCATCGTGATCTGGTAGGCGGCGCGGTGGTCGCGGTGGAAGGAGCCGCGCCAGTGCGTGAGGACGATGTCCGGCCGGAGGCGGCGGACGTGATCGCACATCTCCCAGATGGTCTCTTCGTTGACGTGGAGCTCCCCGTCGCGGTGCTGGAGGACGAGGCATTCTTCCGCGCCGAGGCGCTGGGCGGCGGCCTCGGCCTCGCGGACGCGCTGCTTGCGGTACTCGTTGGCGCTCATGCGCGGATTGCCGCGTTCGCCGCCGGTGAGGTGGAGGATGGAAGCGCGGTGGCCGGCGGCGGTGTACTTGGCGAGGAGCAGGCCGCCGGTGATCTCGGCGTCGCCGACGTGGGCGCCGATGAGCAGAACGTGCTTTCTCTCTGCTGAACTCATGATCGATCTCCGTGCATGTGGGCCGCGTGCGCAGCCGTCAGAGCGAGCGGGCGTACCACTCCCAGGCGAAGGTAAAGATAAACCAGCCGGTGGCCATGACCAAGGCGGCCTTCCAGAGGTTGGGCCAGGCCTTCAGCCCGACCCACGGGCCGCGGGCATCCGCGAGCGTGAAAACGGTCAGATTGTCGAGCGACTTCGGGTCCGGCGGTCGTTCGAAGCGGCTGAGCGCGAGCGTGAGGATGATGGCAACGGCGAAGGAGGCGAATCCGCGGTAGGCGAAGTTCAACGGTGTGGCGATGTGCAGGACGAAAGCCATAATGATGGCGAGAATCATGGCAATGAATGCGGACCACGCGGTCGCCCGGCGGGAGAAGACGCCGACGATGTACAACGCGACCACCACGCCGAGCACGTCACCGAAGTACTCCTGAACAAACGTCACCGCCGAGGGCATCTCGCGGACGATACGGATCATCATGACGGCTATCACCAGCACGGCGGCCTCGACCATACGCGTGACGAACTTCACCGTGCGGGGCTCGGCACCGGGGCGGACGAAGCGGATGTAGATGTCCTGCGTGAGCAACGTGCCGGAGGCGGTGAGCAGGCCGTCCGCGGACGACAGAAGCGCGGCCATCATGCCGGCCACCAGCAGGCCGCGCGCGCCGCGCGGAAACAGATCGAGCATCACGCTCATGAACGCCTTGTCGGCGACCATCTCGGGGTGAAGCTTGCGCATGGCGATGCCGACGACGAAGGTCAGCAGGCAGGCGATATTGGCAAGAATCGCCAGGAAGAAGAGGCTCTTTTGGGCATCGACTTCGCTGCGCGAGGCAAGCAGACGCTGCACGACGCCGAAGTTGCAGCCAAGCCACGACAGGCCCGCCACCGTGGCCCAGATCAGGATCGCAGGCCCAGGGAAAAAAGTGGTCGAGAGCGGGTCCACGTCGGTCGGGGGAATGAGGCTCGACATGGGCGTGTGCCCGTTGCCCAATGCGTGAAAGGCGGCGAGGCCGTGGACGCCGCCGACCTCCGCGAGCACCCGCCAGGCGATGACAGCGAGCGTGACCAGAAGGATCGCGCCCTGGTAGACGTCCAGGGCGAGGACCGTACGCAAACCGCCGAGGATGACGTAGAACCCGCAGACGACGGCGATGACCGCGATGCTGACGGAGAGCGGCCAGCCCAGCATTTCGGCAATCAGCAAGGCACCGAGGTACAGAGCGCTGGTGAGGATGATGACCAGAACGACCGCCATCAGCACGGAGAAGAGCGCCCGGCACTGGAGATTGAAACGTTTTTCGAGGTATTCGGGCGTGGTGACGATCCGCGTCCGCCAGTAGATGGGTACGAGGAACATCGCGGCAAACCAGCAGGTGAACCAGATGTGGACGGCGGTCCACTGGAGCACGTACATGCCCCACAAAAAGGCGATGCCGGCCATGCCCATGTACGTCGGGTCCACGG
>JBECKQ010000293.1:0-4752 GCA_040235375.1 Phycisphaerae bacterium
GGGGCAGGTTGTTCAGATCGCAGGAGGCCGTCTTGATGTAATCCGCGTCAAGCTCGTCGAGCAGATCGATGCCCTGCTGATCGAAGACCGACGCGCTGAAGCCGACGCCCCGGCTCCGGCAGTGCGCCGCCATCTCGCGATAGTCATCCGGCGACAGCGCCGTGCGGCAGCGTCGCTGATACACCTCGGACTCGACGTATCGCCCCTTGTCGAAAACTTGCGGCAGGTACAGGCCTTCGGGGAAGATCATCTGGAACTTCACCGAATCGGCCCCGGCCGCGGCGCCGACATCGATCAGCGCCTTGCCCGTCGCCACGCTGCCGTTGTGATTCGTGCCCGCTTCGGCAATCAGATGGATACGTGCGTCAGCCATTGCTGCTCCTCGGAAGCCAAAGCCGCTCCGTCGCGCTCGGCGACGGCGCGAACCTCCCCCGCAAAGATGCGAAAAGCGTCCGTCATCGCGCGGTGCAGGGCGCGCCACGTCGAAGCGCTTCGGTCGCGCAAGTGCTCAAGCTCGCCCAAACGATCGAGCCGGTCGGCGACCTGGTCGCGGACGCAGCCCGACGCGATCATGTTGATGTCCCAGTCGCCGTAGCCAATCGTCCGCATCAGGCTCAATGCCCGCTCGTCGTAGCTGATGGAGACGGCCGCGGTGCCGAGCGACAGGCAGGGCAGGGCGGCATGCAGGCGGTAGCCGATACTCAGCCGGCAGGCCTTTAACCACCCCAGGTACGTGAAAACGTCGTCGGTGTAGAGGTACTCGATCCCGTCGAACGACGCGGCGAACGCCAGGTCGCGATGATCGTGGCACAGCAGCTTCACGTCGCGGTAGCCGCGCTCGCGCAGCAGTTCGACGATGTCGAGCACGTCCGACCGCACCCGCGCCTGGTCACACAACGGAATGTTCATCAGCTCCGGCGTCCGCACGGAAAGCAGCACTTCCGGCACGTGGTAGAACACGGGGATGCGATCGAGCGTTTCGTCGAGGAACAACGTCGGACAGCCGCCGACGCGGACCTTCCGGCAGCCGCACGATCGCAGGCGCTGGGCGGTCGTCTCGTCGCGTGCCAGCGACTGCGACGCGCGCTCGTCCAGGGCGCGGATGACGTCTTCATCCATCGTGTCCGTTCGCGGCGTCAGCTCGTGACGGCGGTTGTAGATCCGGCCGGAGCCGAGGCTGAAGAGCATCAGCGGCACGTCGAGCGCCGCCAGGGCGCGGCGGCTCACTTCCAGCTCGCCGTTTTCGTATAGGTTGCCGCCGCCCACGATGACGCCGTGGCCGTACTGGTTGATTTCGTGGACGGTGCGGGGTGTGAGGCCGGCCTTGGCGTGCGTCTCGTACCGCGAGGTTGCGGGAAGGCTGATGACGTTGACCTGCGAACCGAACGCCCGCTGGAGAAACCCCAGCAGGCCCTGGTAGATGACATCGTTGCCGATGTTGAAGCCCTTGGGCCGGATGCAGAACAGGTTGATCATGATCAAACGCCCACCAGTTGCGGCACGCGCTCGGCGGGCCACAGTTCTCGATATGCGGCGATAATCTCGGTCAGGGATGCTTCGGCGCTGCGCGCTCCCAGTCGCCGCATGAGCGTCTCCATCCGTACGATGTCGTCTTCGTCGTCAACCGTCAGGCGAATGTCGCTCGTGTTCTCGCCATCGGCGGTGAGACTCAGGTGGCGCAGCTCGTGCAGCCGGCGATAGAAGAACGCCGTAACGTGTTCGCGATCCTCATCGCGCGTGAACCGGTGGCAGGCATGCTCGAAGACGCCGGTCTTCATTACCTCGACGGCCACGCCGTAGGGGAAGGTCCGCGGGCAGATGTTGGTCACGAAGTCCATGTCGCGCACGAGCGCCTGCTCGAGGCCGATGTCGATAAGCCCCGGATCGAAGAACGGGCTGTCGCCATTGACGCGGGCGAAGTACCGCCAGCCCCAGAAGCGGGCGCATTCGAGCACCCGGCCGGCCACGTCGTCGCGCGAGCCGCGAAAGACATCCACGCCACGCGCCTCACAATGGCAGGCGAGCACGTCGTCCTCGGCGTCGGTGGACGTGGCCACGACGACCTGGTCGGCCAACGTGATACGCATGGCACGATCGATGACATGATCGATCAACGGCTTGCCGGCCAGTTGCCGCAGCACCTTGCCGCTAAGCCGGTCGGACGTCATTCTGGCGAGCACGATAGCACCGGTTCTCATGGTCGTGTCATCTTTCGCAGATGGTCGTTGGCCGTCTCTGGACGACGGTCCCTGTGCCGCGCGAAACGGGTGGAGCGTGTGCGTCGCTTGCCCATCCGAGTGAGTTATCGGCCCTTGCGCAAGTGCGCTGCACGCAAAATGGCGCTGGTCGCGGGAAGGCGAGGCTGGAGGAAGGGAGGCAATAGGCATCCTTGACTCGCCGCCGCGGGCGGAGCCCGCAATTGCTCGCCACGCGAGCTGCAGCGTGTCAAGGAGGCAATAGGAACGCGTGGGGGGGGGCAGCGGCGACCTGCGTTTTTGCGGCGCCAGGGCAGTTGTATAAAAACGGTGTTTTCGGGGGCTCCAGCCGATCTGAAAATACCGTCTATCGGTGAATTTGCTAAAAAACGAGGGTAGTGCACCGGGCCTGGCGCTATCGAGAATGCGGTCGCTCAAAAGCGGACGTTGGGGGGAGAAGGGGGTGGGGCAGACCTGCGTGTTTGGGGGCGCCAGCCGATTCGTATATAAACCGCGTTTTCGAGGGCTCCAGCCGATCTGAAAATACCGTCTATCGGTGAATTTGCTCAAAAATGAGGGTGGGAGATCGGGCTTGGCGCTGTCAAGAATGCGGTCGCTGAAAAGCGGACGTTGGCGGGGCAGGCTGTAGGCCGGAGGCTGGAGGCTGTAGGGAGCGGAGGAACGCAGAACGGCGGACGGGTAGTCGAAGCGACGGGGCCACTGAGCCACGAAACCATGACGGCGAGCGTCGGGCGCGCGGTGGAGTGCTGCCCGCCGCCTGTTGCCTTCTGGATCTTCTCTCCTGTTCACCTGGTCCACCCTCACCTGCTCGCGCCGGAGGCGCCGCATGTGGGCGCGCTCCGATCTCCTCGAGGCCCCGGTCCTCACCCATACAACGCGCACCGCGCGTCACTTTTTCTGCGTGATTGGCCGGAGCGGGTTGGGCGAGACGGAGTGAATCAGGGCCGAGGGCTCCGCGGTGGGATGGCTTGCTCCGACCCAGCGGGAACGAAGGCAAGCGCGATGTCAGTGATGTCCCTTTTTTTTGTCCGCACCCAACTTCAGGTCTGCATCACCGCAGACCGTGATGTCAACGCCGCAATTTCCTCCACTGTCTGATGGCCTCGTCGAAGTGAGCAGCCTCGGCTCCCATGAGATCTCCGAGGTCCACCATATCGTCTCTGCACCATCAGGCAGCATCAGACATGGCTTGCGGCCACATCACTTAAGCGCGAAAATGAAGCGACTTAACCCCGAGGGGTGCTGCTGTGGCGCTACAGATCGAATGGACGAGGCTTCGTGATTGGAACGGGTCGCAGGCAAACGCGTTTGAAGAACTCTGTTGCCAACTTGCAGCGGCAGAGCACGCCCCGGCCGGTTCTCGTTTCGAGCGAAAGGGCACACCCGATAGCGGCGTGGAGGGCTACTGGGTTCTGCCCACAGGCGAGGAGCGCGGTTGGCAGGCTAAGTTCTTCACGGAACTCGGCACAAGCCAATGGTCACAGATTGACAAGTCTGTTGACGCTGCTCTTAAAGGACATCCGCGGCTCCGTCGCTACGTCATCTGTCTCCCTCTTAATCTACCGGACGCTCGAATCGCCCGCCGCCAGTCGCTCAAGGACAAGTGGGACGCGCGGGTCGCAAAATGGGAACGCTGGGCTGCAAAGCTCAGCATGTGTGTCAGCTTTGAGTTCTGGGGCACTCACCACATCTTCCAGCGACTGTCACGAGAGGAACACGTTGGTCGCCTGTATTTCTGGTTCAATGCCGAGTTTCTGCACCCCGCCTGGTTCAAAGAGCAAGTCCAACGCGCGCTCAAGGACGCCGGGGATCGATACACCCCCGGCGCTAACGTCACGCTGCCGCTGATAGACTGTTTTGATGCATTGGGACGTACAGCGGCATTTACAAAACGGTGGGAAGACCTTTGCAGCGCCGCGGGCAAACAAATCCGGAGTTACACCTCCGCCGCGAAAGACAACGAGGGTCGGTCGGTGCTGGACAGCGTCACACGCGCGGTGCAACCTGTATTCGATGTACTGCTCTTCGACGCACACGGACCGACGCACATCCCTCGTAGTGGGCTTGAGCACGGCTGCGAGTCTGCAAAGAAAGTGGTGTTCGATCGAATCTCAGACCTCCACTCAAAGCGTCGCGAGACTCACCCAGGATCGACGTACACAACTACGGACGAGTACAGCAGTGAATTAAGCGCCCTGGACCGGCTGGCTACGGCAATCGCCGAGATTGGTTGGTTCCTCGAAGGCGATGCAATCCACCTCGCCAATACGCCAGCACTCCTTCTAGTCGGCGAAGCGGGAACGGGCAAAACGCACCTGTTCTGCCATGTGGCTAAGCAGCGCGTCGACGCTCGCCTTCCGACCGTGCTGATTCTCGCTGAAAAGATGTGTGCGTCCGAACCATGGTCGCAAATGACCCAGATCCTCGGGCTGACGTGTCAGAAGCCCACCGAGCTGTTGGGGGCATTGAACGCCGCCGGCGAAGCCGCAGGAGCGCGTGCCTTGCTGTTCATTGACGCCCTGAATGAGGGCGAAGG
>JBECKQ010000371.1:0-9331 GCA_040235375.1 Phycisphaerae bacterium
ATCTCACAGGGGTCTGGCTCGTTTTTGCCACAATACCATGGCTTTCAGCGTGGTTTTCTCATTCGTTGAGCGACAAAGCTCAGCAGCGGCATCTCACAAAAACGTGCCTGACCCCTTTTCCCGCCCGCCGACCCCTTTTCCCGCCGGCGCGGCGCCGAACGGCTTTATTTCTCCACCGCTTCGAAGAACTCCTTGCCGCTGCGGATCTCGCGCGAGGCCCGCTGGCGGAGCGTGTCGCGCATGCGCTCGAGCCGGCCGGCGACGCTCGTGTCGATCTTGTCGTCACCGATGCGGACGATGAGGCCGCCGAGGATATCGGGTTTCACCTTCTCGATGAGGCGGGCATTTCTGCCCGTCGCCTCGGAGGCGGCGCGGCGGATCTGCGCGCGAAGCTCGTCGGTGAGCGCGATCGCGGAGGTCACGTACACCTCGACCTCGTTGCGGGCCTCCTCGAGAGCGAGGCGATATCGTTCGTAAATCAGCGGGATCAGCGCGGCGCGATTCTTGCGATTGATGACCTGGAGCGTGTTGAGCAGGACGTCGGCCATCTTGCCGCGGAAGTGCTTTTCCAGCAGCTCGCGGCGCGCGTCGGCATCGACCGCCGGATTCCGCAGGAACTCGCCGAATGACGGCTCCACTTCCATCAGGCGGATGAAGTCGCCGAACTGCTCGAGCACGTCGGACGAGGCGCCGGACTCCTGGGTGAGCTCGGCGAGCGTCCGGGCGTAGGTGTCGGCGATTTCGATGGTGCCGTGCTCGAAGCCGGCCATTGCAGGTCACTCCTGGGCGTCAGTTGCGGCCGGGCTTGACGCGATTGAGCTCGGCGATCGACTCCTCGATGAGACGGCGATGGTCGGCCGGATCGAGCTCCTTGGCGATGATCTTGGATGCCGCATTGGTCGCGAGCGTCGCACTCGTGTCGTAGAGTTCCTTGACCGCGGCGTCGCGCGCCATGCCGATCTCGCGCTTGGCGCGGGCGATCATGGCGTCGGCCTCCTTGCGCGTCTCTTCATGGATGGAGCGCTTGACCTTCTCGGCGTCGCGGCGGCCCTCGTCGATGATCGCGGAGGCCTCGGCCTTGGCCGTGGCGAGCTGCTCGGTGTACTCGGCAAGCTGCTCGGCGGCTTTCTTGTTGGCCTGCTCGGCGTCCTTCAGCGATTGCCGGATGAACTCCTCGCGTGACTGAAAGACGCGCAGGAGCGGGTTCCAGGCGAAACGGCCGAGGGCGAAGACCACGGCAATGAAGGTGATCAGCGTCCAGATGATGTTGCCGATGTTGCCGGTGAAGAGGCCGGGCGAATGGCCCTCTTCTGCGCCGAGTACGGCCGGGGCGAGCGCCAGCAGCGCCAAGGCCGCGCAAGCGGCAATTCGTTTGTGGCTAGCGATGCGCATGGTTGATCGATCCATACCGTGCGTGCCGGGACAACCGCGCGAAGTTTCCCCTTAGCCCGCCGACTTGATAAGAGCAATGAAGCAGCCAAGGACGGCAAAAAGCGTCGCCCCTTCAACCATCGCCGCGGTGATGATCATGGCGGTCGAAATCTGACCGGCGACCTCCGGCTGGCGGGCCATGGCCTCGACGGCGGCGCCGCCGATCCGGCCGATGCCCATTCCGCCTCCGATCAGCACGAGGCCGGCGCCGATCCCGCCGCCGATGGCCTTCGCCCCGACGTTGTCGAGGAAGTACGCGCTGGACGCGGCGGGTTTGTCCGGTGTGGCGTTGTGGTCCTGAGCGTTGGCGATCGACGTGGCGCAGAGCACCGTGCCGGCGGCGATCATCAACAACGGCAGTGTACGCATGTTGAGTTTCATGAAGCGGTCCTTTCTCCTTCATGGCCGCCCGTTGAGGAAGGCAGCCGTTCTACGTTTACGACTTTCGGTTTTGGCGCCTCGCCGCATCCGCGCCGGCGGGCGTGATTATCATCAGTCGCGCCTATGCGTGGGCGTGCTCCTTGTGCTCGTGCTCTTCGGCGCCGTGATGCAGCACGACGGCCTGGCCGATGAACAGCGCGGTCAGAAACGTAAAAATGAACGCCTGCAGGAAAGCGACGAATATCTCGAGGAAGTAAAACGCCACGCTGGACGCCACAACGATCGCGCCGACGACGAGTCCGCCGGCAACGCTGGCCGCGCCCACCGTAAAGATGAAGCCCAGTAGTATGGCGAGCAGCACGTGGCCGGCGACCATGTTGGCGAACAGACGAACGCACAGGGCGAAGATCTTGGCAACCAGCCCCACGATCTCGACCGGAATGAGCAGCGGGGCCAGCCATAGCGGACCCGGGCAGAAGTGGGCGAAGTACGCCAGGCCGTTCAGGCGAATGCCGTTGACCACGATCATCACCAGGGTGCAGAAGGCAAGCGTGCCCGTAACCCAGATGTTGCCGGTGGGCGACCCGCCGATGCCATGATGAGCGTTCGTCCAGATGGACTTGACGATCGGCCGGGTGATGGGTTCGAGCGGGAGCAAGCCGATCAGGTTGCAGAAGAGCACGTAAAAGAAGACGGACCAGACATAAGGGACGAAGCGATCGGTGTACGGGCCGAGCGCCGGCCGGACCACCTGGTCGCGGAGGTAATTGCAGGCGTATTCGAAGAGGTGGCTGAGTCCGCGCGGCGGCGTCAGGTCTTCGATGGTATCGCCTGTCCTGCGTACAAACGCGTATCGCGGAATGAGCAGAACAAGCAGCAGAGCGGCGATGATCTGCACGATGACCTGATTCGAAATCAGGAACGGGGACCACATCCCCTGGCCCGTGTCCCAGTAGATCCACTGGACGACGTGGTCGAGCGGGCCGGCTTCTGCAAGAAGTACGGTCAAGGCTGCTTCTCCCGTTGCCGGCCGACCACGTGGACGGCGTAGAACGTGTCAATCGCGAGCATCGTCAAGTATGCGATCCCCACCCAGACAACGAAGACGCCCCGCTGCGTCCAGCCCGCGAAGATCACGATCAAGGTCAGCGCCAGGGCCATGACGAAACGGATGGCCGTCGCGCCAAGGATCGATTGCGCGCGCTTGGCCGGATCGGCGTCGCCGGCCAGCCCGATCGGGATGGCGCCGACGCAACCGGCAACCAGACTGACGGCGATGCCGGCGAGCATTGACCGTATGCCTGCCGGGCCGGCGCAACGCAGGGTAGGATAGTACCCGATTGCGAGGATCAACAGTGCCGCACCGAGGCTGGCCATGATCAGGCGGATGTAGGTATGGCCAAATGTGCTCACCAGGTTCCTGCGTCAGTCCCGGCTTTCGTCGTCGTCGTCGGCACGTTTGCGGCCTTTGTTCTGATCGAAGCTGCGGAAGGCGGAGGTGGCCTCGCGGATCAGGTTGTATGTTCCGCCGATGAGCCCCAGAGCCGCGCCGATAACGAGCCCCCAGGGCTCGGTGCCAAACGTCCGGTCGATCCAATACCCGATCAAGGCGAAGACCACGAGGGCGGCCGCGAACTCGAAGCCGACTCCGCTGTACCGCAACCACGTCGGTTTGTCGCTGGGCCGCCCGCCCGTCATGCGTGGAGCATCTCCCGGCCGGGCAGCATACGTCCCGTCAAGCGGCAGAGCAACGCCAATGTCGCAGAGTGTTTTTCCGCCGCCGGTCTCTGCTTTGCCAAAGTCGCGGCCGACCTCGAGCGACCGCGGCGACCACCGCCACAGGTCCCGTGATGAGCAGCCACGCGCCGCGCGAGTCTGACCGGTGACAAGGACCGCTCCAGCCAGCGCGGGGCGGTAGTCTAGCAATGGGCGGCGCGAGGCGTCAACCCTGTTCGATCAAGCTGAAAAACGCTTGTTTACCGGCGAATTCCGCGTGCGGCGCGGCCGGAATCGAGGAGGGCCGAGGACCGGGCTGTGCATTGCGTCGCCAAGCGTTCATGCCGGCACGGGGATCGGATTCAGCGCGTTCGGTTGTCGGGGCTGGTCAGGTTGGTATCGTGGCTTCATCGCGGCAGCACGTGGCCAGACGCGGATGGCGAAACGTGATGGCGCGCGATCGGGCGGCGGCACTTGCGGGGCCAGAACGTGCGGGGCAAGCATCTCTTAACGGCGCTCATCCTTGCCGGACTCGTCCTCGGGCTGGTGGCGGGGTGGCTGTTCGAGGACCTCTCGTATAGCCCGACGCAGCCGATCGCCGAGCACGCCCACGCGACGGCGCTGCAGCTCTTCGATTTTCTCGGCTTCACCATCTTTATGGGCCTCTTGAAGATGATCATCGTGCCGCTCATCGCGGCGAGCGTGATCGTGGGCGTGACGAGCGTGGGGAACTTCTCCCGCCTCGGGCGGATGGGTGCGTGGACGCTGGTGTACTACTTCTCGACGATGCTGATCGCGGTGGTGATCGGCCTGGTCCTGGTCGATTCGCTGCATCCGGGAAGCGGTCTGGCCGAGAAGATGGCCGGCCAGCCGGCCCCGACGTACGAGCCGGGCGAAGCGGTCCGAAGCACGGCACAAGGCGGCCTGATCGGCGTCGCGCAGAACCTCGTCTCGCAGATGATCCCGACGAACATTGTCGAGGCGATGGCCCAGGGGCAGCCGCTGGGGGTGATCACGTTCTCGATCTTCTTCGGCGTGGTGGTGACGCTGGTGGGCGAGAAGGCCCGGCCGCTGGTGCATTTCTTTGACGCCGCGTTTGAAGTGCTGATGAAAATGGTGCACGCGATCATGTGGGTGGCGCCCGTCGGCGTCTTCGCGCTGCTGGCGTGGACGGTGGCGCGGGTCGGACTGCACTCGCTCGTCGGGCCGTTGAGCTGGTACATCGTGGCGGTGCTGGGCGGCCTGGCGATTCACGCACTGCTGGTTCTGCCGCTGGTCGCCTTCATTTTCGGGCGTTCGAGCCCGCTGGGGCTCGCGGGACACATGTGGCAGGCGCTGGTGACGGCGCTGGCGACCGATTCATCGTCGGCGACGCTGCCGGTGACGATCGAATGCGCGACTGAGAAGGCCGGGGTGAGCAAGCGGACGGCCGGCTTCGTGCTGCCCTTGGGCTCGACGATCAACATGGACGGCACGGCGCTGTACGAAGCGGTGGCGGTCGTGTTCATTGCCCAGGCGTTCGGCGTGCATTTGTCGGCTGCGCAGTTGATAATCGTGGCCCTGACGGCCACACTGGCGGCGGTGGGAGCCGCGGGGATTCCCAGCGCCGGGCTGGTGACGATGGTGATCGTCGTGGACGCGGTGAACGAGAGCCTGGGGGCGACGGCGCCGCGGATCCCCCTGGCGGGAATCGGGCTGATCATCGGGATCGACCGCATCCTGGACATGTTCCGCACGACGGTCAACGTCTGGGGGGACGCGGTGGGCGCGGTGGTGATCGACCGGCTGGAGAGTGCGGCGCCGGCGCGGTCGGCGGTCGAGTGAGGGCGTTTCGAAGCGGGCACTTTGCATAAGGAGGCGGGCGATGAAGAGGATCGCGACGGCGATGCTGGCGCTGGTCGTATGCGCGGCGATGGGCGCGGATGAGGATTGCATCGAGTGCCATACGAAAGTCACTCCGAACATCATTAGCGACTGGAAGCTGAGCAAGCACGGCGAGGCGGGCGTCACGTGCGACGTGTGCCACGGCACCGACCACGATTCCGCGGAGAACCCTGAAAAGGCGGGGCTCGCCACGGCCGAAGTGTGCGCGGGTTGCCACGAGGACCGCGTGGACCAGTTCAAGAAGGGCAAGCACGCGCTGGCGTGGATGTCGATGAAGGTGATGCCGACCACGCACTATCAGCCGATGGAGCTGATCGACGGCGCCAAGGGGTGCGGCGGGTGCCACGTACTTGGCATCAAGTCGAAGGCCGACATCGAGGAGCTCAGGCAGGCGGGCGGGGCGTTCGCCGCCTCGTCCTGCGACGTGTGCCACACGCGTCACCTGTTCTCGACGAAGGAAGCGAGGCAGCCTCAGGCCTGCATGACCTGCCACATGGGTTTCGACCATCCGCAGTGGGAGATGTACACAACGTCGAAACACGGGGCGCGGTTCCTGCTGAAGCAGACCGGAACGCTGCTGCCCGAGGCGGCCGCGCCGACGTGCCAGACCTGCCACATGCAGGATGGCAATCACGAGGTCCGCACAGCTTGGGGGTTCCTGGCAGTACGCCTGCCCATGCCCGACAACGAGGAGTGGGCCAAGGACCGGACGACGATTCTGAAGGCCCTGGGCGTGCTCGATCCGGAAGGCAATCCAACGAAGCGGCTGGAGGCGGTGAAGGCGGCCGACGTCGTGCGTCTGACGCAGGAAAGCTGGCAGCAGGAGCGCGACAGGATGCTCAAGGTGTGCAGCGAGTGTCACTCGGAGAACTTCGCGAAAGGCGAGCTGCACAAGAGCGACGAGATGATCCGCCGCGCCGACAAGCTCATGGCGGAGGGGATCCGCGTGGTGGCCGGTCTGTACGAGGACGGCGTGCTGGCCAAGCCGGACAACTATCCATACGCGTATCCCGACCTGCTCATGTTCCACGAGGCGCCGACCCCGATCGAGCTGACGCTGTTCGAGATGTTCCTGGAGCACCGGATGCGGACGTTCCAGGGCGCGTTCCACGCCAACCCGGATTACGCGTTCTGGTACGGCTGGAGCGCGATGAAGCTCGACCTGGCGAAGATCAAATCGATGGCCCAGCAGATGCGGCGGGAGCACGAGCGGGCCGGGAGCAAAGCGGGATAAACCGAACCTGCCGCCGGCGCGTTCACCGGGTGCGGGACAGACATCGGGTGTTCACAATCGGAGATAGGAGTCCAGGTCTTTCCAAACTACGCGCCTTTTTATAGCGATATCGGACACCCAAGGAGGGTATTATTAAGTCCGACCTCTTGTCACTGGACCAACAGGGCATCTCTTGGAGGGCTAAGAGATGAACGCGTCGAGTGAGAGTTGGACTCCCTTCTTTCTCAGATCATTACTGGTTATCTGTTTGTGCGGTCCGGCGGCGCGTGCTGAGGGAGCGCCGCCGGACGCTTCGGCGGATCGGTTGTCGGCCGTGCAGCGCGATCTTGCAGGCCACCAATCCGTGGTGGTCGATCCGGACTGGACCGCCGAAAGCAACCTGTTGAACGCCAATCTCGGCTACTCGGTTGCTTCGGCAGGCGACGTCAACGGCGACGGCTACAACGACGTGATCGTCGGAGCGCCCACCTTCGACATGACCACGGGGTTGGCGCACGTCTATCTCGGTTCGGCTACCGGCCCGGCCACCACGCCGGACTGGACGGCCACTGGCGACCAGGACTTTGGGGGCTTCGGCTGGTCGGTCGCGACAGCCGGAGACGTGAACGGCGACGGGTACAGCGACGTCATCGTCGGGGCACCTTTGTACGAGGGCGGCGCGTTCGGCGAGGGCGCTGCGTTCGTCTACCTGGGCTCGGCATCCGGGTTGTCCCTCACGCCGGCGTGGGCCGCACAGGGCGATCAGGGGAGCAGTTACTTCGGCTTCTTCGTCGCGACGGCGGGAGACGTGAACGGTGACGGCTATAGCGACGTCGTCGTCGGGGCATACAACTACGACAATGGCGAGCAGGACGAGGGCCGGGCATTCGTATATCTCGGCTCGGCCACGGGGTTGGCATCTGCACCGGCCTGGACGGCGGAGGGCAATCAGGCCGACGCGAAGTTCGGCGCGAGTGTCGCCCTGGCCGGTGACGTAAACGGCGACGGCTACAGCGACATTATCGTCGGCGCACCCAAGTTCGGCACGACTAACGGTTTCGAGGATGCCGGCCGCGCGTACCTCTACCTCGGATCGGCAACCGGGCTGGAGCCGGCGCCGGCGTGGACCGTGGATGGCGAGCAGGAAAGATCGTCGTTTGCACTGTCCGTTTCGACGGCGGGCGACGTGAATGGCGACGGCTACAGCGACGTGATCGTCGGAGCGCACAGCCAGGACACCGACATCGCGGACGGCGGCCGCGTGTACGTGTATTTCGGCTCGGCGGAGGGCCTCTCCGCTGCGCCGGGCTGGACCGTGGACGGCAATCAGAGCAAGGCAGGGTTCGGAATGTCCGTCTTCACGGCCGGTGACGTGAACGGTGACGGCTGCAGCGACGTCGTCGTCGGGGCATACGACTACGACAATGGCGAGCAGGATGAGGGCCGGGCATTCGTGTATCTCGGCTCCCCGACCGGACCGCCCACCGCGCCAGCGATGGTGATGGTGAGTAGCTGGCGGAATGCCTGGCTCGGCTGGTCGGTGGCGACCGCGGGCGATGTCAACGGCGATGGCTACAGCGACGTGATCGTGGGGGCGCCGCTGTATGACAATGGAGAGGCCGGCGAGGGCGCGGCGTTTGTGTACTTCGGTGCGAGGAGATTTCCCGCAACCGATTTGCATCGCCAGCTTGCGCCGGAGCCGCCGGGCTTCGTGGAGCGCTGAAGCTGGCCATTATTCCTGCATTCATTCCCTGGCGTGCGCGCCGAGTATTCCGACAGTCTGTTACAGGCGCGGCTCTGAATGGCCTCGCGGTCCGACGCCGAAACGCAGCTAGGCATCTTCCGGGCCGGATTCGATGATCTCGCACTTGGGAAGGGCGTTGAGGAACGCCCGGCCGTAGGGCTTGGTGCGGACGCGGGGGTCGAGGATGGCAACGATACCGCGGTCGGTGGTTGTCCGAATGAGCCGGCCGAAGCCCTGCTTGAGCTTGAGGATCGCCTCGGGAAGCTGGAATTCGAGGAACGCATTGCCGCCGCGCTGCTTGATGCGCTCGATCCGCGCCTCGACCGACGGCCGGTCGGGCACCGCGAACGGCAGCTTCACGATGATGATGTTGGAGAGCGCTTCGCCGGGCACGTCCACGCCGGTCCAGAACGAGTCGGTCCCGAAGATCACGCTGCCGACGTTCTCCTTGAACCGGGCGAGCATGTTCGAGCGGGGCATGCCCTGGCCCTGCACCAGCAGCTCGATGCCTTCGTTCGCGAAGAACTCGGCCATCTGCCGGGCGCAGCGCGTGAGCATGTCGTAACCGGTGAAGAGGACGAAGGCCCGGCCGGCCGTCTGCCGGACGTATTTCTCGATCGCGCGGCATGCGGCGTCGATGTAGGCCTCGCCGCTCGTCGGATCGGGCATGCCGGTTTCGAGATATAGCTTGACCTGCTCGGCGTAGTCGAACGGCGATCCGAGGCACGCCTGGATGCCGTCGTCGAGGCCGATCCGGCCACGCAGATAACCGAACCCGTCGCCGGGGCCGATGGTGAGCGTGGCGCTGGTAAGCACGGCGCTGGGCGCGACGGAGAAAAGGGCGTCCTTCAGGCTGGCGGCCACGTCAATCGGCCGGGCGTGCAGGCTGACGCGGCGGCCGGGCGGAGCCTTGCGCTGCTGCAATTCGATCCAGTAGACCCAGTCGGCGTCTTCCTGCTTGA
>JBECKQ010000454.1:0-14529 GCA_040235375.1 Phycisphaerae bacterium
CGGCGACGTTCGTCGGCTTGCAGTTGGACGAGGACGGCAATCGCACGATGCGCACGGACATGGCGCAGTCGTGGGTGGAGGTGGTTTCGGGCCGAGGGGGGCGGATGGACCCGGTGCGCACGATGTCGGATCTGCGCGCGGCGCTGCAGAAGCACCTGGCGGAGAACCCGGAACTGGGCGTCGAGACGATTCGAGTGTGGCCGGTGCGCGACGGGCCGCCGGTAGGCAAGCCGGTGGCGATCCGCGTCGAGCATCCCGAGTACGACTACGTTCGAGATGTCTGCAACCAGATCGAGCAGCGGCTGCGTTCCATGCCGGGCGTTGAAGACGTGTCGGACAATCTGCAACTCGGCAATCGCGAACTGATCCTCAGCGTGGATGACAAGAAAGCGGCGGAGCACGGACTGTCGTTCCTTGACGTGGCGACGGCGCTGCGCGGGGCGAAGGAAGGGCTGACCGTCGGCGTCTTCCGGGATGTTCAGCACGATGAGGACGTGGACATCAAGGTTCGTTACTCGGGCCAGTACGTCAAGTCGATTGATCAGTTCCGCGACATCGACCTGGTGAGCCCGGTGACCGGCGAGTCGGTCAAGCTGCGACAGGTCGCGGACCTGCGGTTCGACCGTGGATATACGAACCGATACCACTATGACTCGAAACGGGGCGCCGAGATCACGGCCAGCGTCGACGAGCGCCTCACGGACGGCAAGATCGTCAACGAGCGGATTCTCGCCGAGTTCGCGCCGCTGGCGCAGAGCGACGACAAGCTGGACATCTACGCCGGCGGGCAGTACGCGGAGACGCGGGACAGTTTCCGGAGCCTCAAGGACAGCGCCGCCATCGCCCTCGGCCTGATGTACCTGATCCTGGCGGCGCAGTTTCGAAGCTACGTGCAGCCGTTCATCGTTCTGACGGCGGTCATGTTCGGCGTGGGCGGCATGATCATGGGGCTGGTGGTCAACGGATATCCGTTCAGTGTGGTGACGGCCGTGGCGATGGTCGGGCTGTGCGGCGTGGTGGTGAACGACGCGATTGTTCTGCTCGACTTCGTCAACCACGAGCGCAGCAGCGGGACGCCGCTCGACGTGGCCCTGCGCGTCGCCAGCCGTCGCCGGCTGCGGCCGATCCTGCTGACGTCGATCACGACGATTGTCGGGCTGGCGCCGATGGCCATCGGGATGGGGGGCTACAGCAAAATCTGGTCGCCGTTCGCGATGAGTATATGCTGGGGACTCACATTCTCGACGATCCTGACCCTGTTGTTTGTACCGGCGCTCTATCAGCTTGTCGATGAGCTGAAACAGTACGTTCTGTCGCGGCTCGGCCGACAAGTGCGCGATGAGACGGTCGCCGCACCGGCCGAGGCGGAGCAAATCTGACTTACGTGCACGTTACTGTCGGACAGAAGGAACGAAGGACCACACACCGAGCGTTATCAACCGCGCTGCGGCAGGTGGTCCTGATCGCGGCGTGCGCGGCTGTTGCCGGGCCGGCCGGTTGCCTGGAGCCGACGACTCACGGACCGGCGGTGTCGGTATGGGCCGGTCCCGACGTGACGGATGACGCTGCGCAGATGCTCCGGCCTCCCTTTGACGGCGTCTCGGATGTCTTTGATCCGAGCGAGCGTGTAATCCGCCTGGAGGGAGCGGCCAACGAAGTGCTGAGCTTTCGGCTCGCGCTCATCGGTCCGGGAGTCCTGGACGTTGGTGTAGAGGATCTCACCAGCGCGGGCAACCGGATCGGACGTGACCGTATCAGCATCTACCGTATGCAGGCCGTGACGATAGATCGCTGGCCGGCGTGGCGCCTGCGGTTCGTGCCGCCGGAGCAGGACGTGCGAGAGGTGGCCGACGTTCTGGTTCCGCGGAACGCGCCGCGAGGCGGGCTGCCGGCCGGTGGGGCAAAGGACTCTCCGCTGGTGCTGTGGTTCGATGTGGACATTCCCGAGGATGCGGTTGCCGGCGAATACAGATCGAAGGTTCATATTTCGTCCGACGGTCGGGTTGCCGAGACGGTGGATGTTGTTCTGACGGTCTGGCCGTTTGGACTGCCCGATGACGCAGGACCGCTGGTGATCGGGGACATCGAGCAGCGGTCGCTGTTCGCCCAGCACGTCCGGCGGGGCGGCGTGGCGTACGGTCCGGCACGGATTTTCGCGGATGACCCGGCGCGGGCGGACCTTGAAGCCGTGCTCGCGGATACGGTTAAGCTGCTGGGTGATCACGGCGTCCGTGTCGCCATGCCGCGTCTGTATCCGGTCATCAAGATTGACGCGAATCGGCAGGTGTCCGTTGACTGGACGGACTACGATCGCGTCGCGTCGCTGGTGCTCGGTGTCGCCGGCCGTTCGCGGGCCATGGGCGGGTTTTGGTCGATCCCATTTGATCTAAGTTTTCCGCGTCAGCCATCGTATCCCGCAGAGCTCTCGCCGGCATATGCGAACGTGCTGCGCGCGTATCTGGCCGAGGCCGCCGCTCACTTCGCGGACCGTGGCTGGCTGGAGCGTTCCGTACTGCGCGAGCCGTTTGGAGACCCGCTGAATCCGGCCACAAGCGATCAATTGAGGCATTTTTCGTACGCGATCCGCAAGGCGGATTCGCGCTTGCGCGTCGTCAGCCGCTTGTTCCCGCAGGACATGACGGCGCAGGGCTGGCCGGCGGAAGGCAGTCAGGCGCCGCTGGAAAGCGTGGACGTGTGGGCGCCGCCGGCGCAGTTTCTGGACTGTGCCGCGGTCGCGCGTGACGCCGGCAGCGCCGCGTGGTTGACGATGGATCGGCCGCCGTTCAGCGGCACGACGGATCTGCGGGCGCCGCTCGCCGACGTGCGTGTTCTTGCGTGGCAAGGCTACCAAGCGGGGGCGGAGGCCGTATACATCGGTCCGGTTAACAATTGGCCGGCAGTCGAGGCGGCAAAGCCCCAGGCGTGCGCGGCGTACGACCCGGCCGTACTCCTCTATCCCGGAAGCGCGTTCGGACTGGATCGTCCCGTTCCCTCGGTGCGGTTGAAGGCTCTGCGCCGCGGTGTGCAGGACGCAGCGTACCTGGCGCTCCTGGCGTCCCGAGGCAGGGAGCACATCTGCACAGCGCTGGGCGATTCGCTCGCGCCGCTGTTCGCAGCGCAAGCTGCCGGCGTTCATTACGCCGACGGGCGCGCGTGGGCATGGGTACGGCAGAACGAATGGTGGCGCGTCGCGCGCCGAATCATGGCTGACGAGTTGCTCGCGACCGTCGACGGCGATTCAACCGACGCCAGCGACCTGCCGGAAACGTTGCGGTGGCGGCGCTTCATGGGCGCGACGAGGCGGGCGCACTTCAAGGTGGAGGGCGTACGCGTTCAGCAGGCGGGGACGTCGCCCGGCGAACACGCCCGCATTGTCTGCACGGCATCGTGTTACAACCAGTCGCGAACGCCGGTCGACGGTACGCTGCGTTTCGAGAAGCTGCCGGTCGGTTGGGTGGCCGACTCGATGGTATCCAGGCCGCTCGAGGTGCCACCGGGATATGTCGGGCGCGTGGCGCTCCGCGCGAGCAGCGCCGCCCTGGCCTGGAACGAGGGCGGGGTAATCAATGTTCCCCTGCTCTTCCGCAGCGGCGAAGGAAGAGAATGGCGGTCCAGGGCCAGGCTGTGCCATCTGACTGCCCAGTCATTGGCGGCGCCAATCAGCATCGACGGTGACCTCGAAGACTGGCCAACCGGCGTGGGCAACTTCGCCACGGGTTTTCGTCTGATCACCGCAGGCAGCGGATCGAACGACGATGACACGGTGGCGCCGGCGCATCGAACGCTGGCTTTCGTGGGGCGGTATGCGGACCGGCTGTACTTCGGCATCCGGTGTGAAACCGACCCGGCGGCATCGGTGGATACGGTGAGAGGTAACGTGGGCGGCATTCAGGACCTTGTGCCGATGGGGCACGAGTTGGTGGAGCTTCTCATCGATCCAACGAATGCCGGCACACGTTCGCCGGCGGATTTATTCCGGATCGCCGTCGGTCCTGGCGGGGCTGTCTGGTCGAAGGGCGTGCCGCTTGATCCTCCGGTCGGCCCGTGCACGTCGTGGCCGGCAGGGATTCGGCACGCAACCCGCGTTTACGCGGATCATTGGAGCGTGGAACTGGAGCTGCCGTTGGACGCGTTTCCGCCGGGCAGCCGGGAGCACGCCGTCTGGGGCCTGAACGTAACGCGGTTCGATCTGGCGACGCAGGAGTACTCGAACTGGGCGGGCGCGACGAACAACGTCTACGATCCGCTCTCGCTGGGGAACATGACGATCGGCCTGCCGACCACCGGAGGCGTCTAGGCCGGTTTGATCGGCCCGGCGGGGCGGCGTAAGATCAATAACGGTGGCCGGTGCAGTTGGATTTTGCGCCGGTTCTCGCTCAGTGGACGGCTCCGAGCCGGACTGGATTCATGACCCATCGGAAGGCAAGCCCGACCGGCAGTCGAAGCGCGTTTACGCTCATCGAGCTTCTGACGGTCGTCGCCATCATCAGCTTGCTGATCTCGATCCTCATGCCGTCGCTCAGCAGGGCGCGCGACCAGGCGAAGGGTGTAGTCTGTCTTTCCCGCCTTAAAGACATGGGCAATGCGATCGTCGCGTACACGAACACGAGCAACGACCATCTTCCACCGGCGGAGTGGCGCCCTGACGAGGCGAATCAACCGGACTTGCGCTACGGCTGGTGCGAGTTGGTTTACGAATTCGTCTACAAGGAGAAGGTCTACCGGCCGGAGCTGGAACCGCAGCCCGGATTCCCCGTCCAGCGCAACGTGGACAGCGACCGGTATTTCCCCTATTTCAAGTGCAAGGCCAGCCCCGTCGGCGGCAAGGGGTCAGGCGACTACCGTGTTTACCTGCCCGGCTGGGCGGCGGGCACGTATTCGCTTCATCCTGATGGAATGTTCGATACCGGCAGCGGGCCGGACCCGACGGCCTCGGTGAGTCTGTCAGCGGCGAGCCCGCGCATGGTGCTGATCGGCGATGCCAACGCCTACTCTGAGCGCGGTGACGGCGATCCCAGTACGACGGTTGCCGATGATTGCAGCTACATCGACGCCGGCGAGGCGAACATCAGCGGCATCGACGGCAAGACCGGCAATCGATTCTCGGATCGGCACTACGGGGGCACGAATTTCCTCTACCAGGACATGCACGGCGAGTGGTTGACGAACCTGCGCAAGAAACTGGCGCGCGATTTCGATCTCAACGGCATTGAGGATATCGAGGTGGCGCCGGGGGACTGACGCTATCCCCGAATGGGTGCCAGCAGGCGCTCGATGACGTGCTTGCGGCGCAGGGCGCCCAACGACGGCCGGCGCAGGAGACGCTGACGCGATTCGTTCCCGCGGGTACGCAGAACGTCGAGGTCCCAGCCGTGCTCGGGCATGCAGTCCTCGTACCGACAGAGCTCTTCGAGCAGCTTGTCGGACCGCCGTCTATCGCCAAGGTCCGCGTGCCGCACGCAGAGCAGGCAGCCTTCGCCATGCAATTTGTGGCCAGCAAGGGTGGCTGCCGTCGGGGTGCCGGCGGCGTCGTGGGGCGTAAGAAATGCTCGGTCCGCGCTTGCAGCGGACCGGCTTTTGATGGATAAAGCCCGCTGCGCGGTCAAGCGAATACTCGGGTCTCTGTCGGTCCGCGTCGATCAAAAGCAGGGAGGGACACGGTGCCCATAGCGCATCAAGTTGAGTTTATACGCCGGTACCTGGAGGCACCCCAGACGGTCGGGGCTGTGCTGCCGAGTTCCCGCCAACTGGCGCTGGCCCTCGCGGCGCCCTTCGCCGACCACGAAAAGCCGGCACGCGTTCTCGAGGTGGGAGCCGGTACAGGGGCCGTGACGCGTGTGCTGGGCGACCTGCTCGGACCAGACGACCGCCTGGACGTGTGTGAAATCGAGCCAAGCTTCGCCGATATCCTCGACCGAGAAGTGCTTTCACGAGACTCACTGGCCAAGCCGCGTCAGGAAGGGCGGGTGCGGTTGCTGCGCATGGCCGTCGAGGAGATCCAGGCTGACCGTGCGTATGACTTCATCGTCTCGTGCCTTCCGTTTACGGCATTCGCCCTCGAAGACGTGAACCGGATCATCGGGGCGATGAGGCTTCTGTTGGCGCCCGGGGGCACGTTAAGCTACTTCGAATACGCTGGTCTCCGGCGACTCCGCCGGGCACTCAGCATCGGCAGACACCGCGCGGAGGTTTCCCGTCTTTCTGCGTACCTCGACGACATGATCGACGCGCACCAATACAGCCGTACGACGGTGTGGCGAAACATCCCGCCAGCGTTCGCTCGTCACCTGCACTTCTGAGGGCAGTGTGTACTATGTTTCATAGTAGCTGCGGCCCGCCCATTCCCACGGCGATCGCT
This sequence comes from Phycisphaerae bacterium, assembly GCA_040235375.1. Taxonomy (GTDB): domain Bacteria; phylum Planctomycetota; class Phycisphaerae; order UBA1845; family UBA1845; genus JBECKQ01. Next base: position 6,359 of record JBECKQ010000454.1, read on the forward strand.
CGGGAAGGGAAAAAATGGCTTTCACCCGTCAGTAGAACGGGTGTATACTAAGCAGTAGGGCACATCAGACCAGCCGCGGCTCGGCGCCGAACGCCAATTCCAGGTACGCCACGCGGGGCCTGCGAGTAGGATGCGCGCGATGCACTCCCACGCAGGTGACGACGGCCGGGCGATCCCATATTGGGGGATGACGGTATGACTTACACCCCGAGCGAAGCCGAAAAGACGTGCGCCACGTTCGTCCAGGTGGCATCGGTTATCCTGTTCTTCATACCCGGGCTGATCATCCGTTCGACGCGGTACGGCCGGTCGCCTTACGTCCGGTATTGGGCGAAGGCGAACGTCGTATGGTCGCTGTACACGTTTGTAGTGTTCGCCATCTTCGTTGCCCTGCATATCGTGGCGGGTATTCCTTCGCCGGCTGTGGTTGTATGGTGCGCGCACGCGATGATGACGATCATGGGGGCGTTCGCCGCCATGTTCAACAGGCCGGTCGGCTACTTCCTCATTGCCGAGAAGTTCTGCCTGAAGGAGATGAGCGCCGTATATGGTGCCGCTCTGCCGCCCGACGCGCGAAAGTGATTATCCGTTCAGGGAGAGAGCAGGCGGTCGAGCCGGGCGCCGGGGGCCGCGTCCTCGGGCTCGGCGCCCTTGCGGAAGATCCTCGCTGGCGCGGCGAGGAGTTCGCAGGCTTCGCCGTTGATGTGCAGCATTCCGCCTTCCCAGAGGCCGACGACGGGGAGCGCATTCACTTCGTGAAATTCGCGAATGCGATCGTCTCGCGTCTCGCCGAAATGCGCCCGGTACTCCTCCCCATCGCGGATAAAGACCTGGCCGGCGAAGTAGTGCGGGTTGATCTGGAAGGGCACAAGATTCAAGGCCGTGAAACTTGGTGGCATCACAATGGGCATGTCGTTAGTCGTCATCAACGTCGGGCAGGCCACGTTGGTACCGGCACTGATGCCCAAGTAGGGCATTCCCTGCCGGATGCGGCGACGGATCGGGTCTAGAAGCCGGTGGCGGTGAAGGTCGTTGACGAGGCGGAACGTGTTTCCACCGCCTATGAATATGGCCTCCGCGGTCTCGACGGCAGCGATCCGGTCTTCGAATTGGTGAATCCCGTCGAGTTGGTAACCGGCGTTAAACCCTTCCTGGAGCATGACTTCGAGGTATCGATCGTGGTCGGCCAAGGCAAAGGGAACGAAGAGGATGCGTTCAACCGGCCCGAAGTGGACACGCATTTGCTCGAACAGTCGCTGGCGGCGCTGTTCCGTTCGAAATCCTCCGCTTCCCAGCAGCAGCCTCATCGCAAGTCACCCCTTCGGGAATAGAGTTTTGCCTCTTCAGCGCGCCGCCCGCGTCAGCGACTGCCCACGCAGACGGTACTCTAATGGCTAGACCCGAGCCTGCACAGTGGGCCCGCAAGGCAATCGAGACCTAATGGAGGCGGAATCAGCTTCCACGAGCCATGGCGTGCAAGAACCCCGTTATTGGACGTTTCCGAAACAATTCTCGGCTTTGAACCAAAATCTTCGCCGAATCTTAATGGTGCTTTTCTCCGGGCAAGTCATTATCATGAGGTCAAAGGGGCAGCTCGGGGTGGGGTGCGATAGGGGGTCGGGCCGAATCTCGCCAAGCAGTTGTGGAGGCGGTGTTCGATGGCGGGCGCCGAGCCAGGGATACACTCGGCGCGATTCGGATCCGACGACTGACGGGTACGCTCCGCGCTCGTTGTGATCGAGTACTGATCATCCGGCCATCGGAGGTCTGCGTGTTGGTGGTGTATGGAGGGCGGCGCGGCCCATTGCGGTGTGGTTCCTAAACCGCAGGAGGGAGATGATGCTGCCATGGAGCCTTGGCTGGAGCAAGGCCCCGGAGAGGCAAGCTACCTGTCCGGATCAGAGGTCCGGAGCAGTGAGACAGGCGTGAAAGGAGAGGGATAGCTATGCGTCGAGTCAATCTTATCTCCGGGTGTCGGACATTTCTGCTGGTGGTCGTATTCACTGCGACGGCACGTGCGGACGAGGTTTTTTCGTTTGTCCTCACGAATGACCAGGTGGTTCCGCCGTCGACGTGCGATGCGCCCGCCGTGGGAACCGCGACACTGAAGACGGACGAGACGCAAGTGGCGTTTGCCGTCTTTCACGATCTTCCCGATGCGAACAGCAACGGCGCGACGGTGCAGGTCGGCTACGTCGGAACCAACGGCGCGTTCATGTACACGTTGGATTACGTGAATACCAACACGTTTGGTGCAACCTTCCCGATCGATTCCAACGGGGTCGCGGATTTGCGTGCGGGGCGCCTGTACGTGCAGGTCGCGTCGGCCACGTGCCCCGGAGGCGCCGTACGCGGGCAGATCGCCGTGAACACCAGCCCGCAGCCCGGCGACGTGATCGTCTCGGAGATCATGTATAACCCGAAGTCGCAGGAGGGTACGCCGCCCATCGATTATACGTCGGCACCCGAGTGGATTGAGCTGTATAACGCGTCGCCGACGGACATCAACATCGGCGGCTGGTTTTTCCAGGACGAGGACGTAAGCGACGGGGCTCCATGCGAGTTGATGTACAGCGGGACGATTCCCGACTTCGTGCTGCGCTCGCGAACAGTGGTCGTGATCATTCCAGACGGGTCGGAGCTGAATCGGCCGACAGTGGCGGACTTCAAGGAAGCCTGGGACCTCGCTGATGACGCAAATGTTCTCCAACTGAACACGAACGGTACGGCAGGGGGAGCGATCGTCGGCCGCAACCTCTCGAACAGCCCACGAAACGACAACAATCCGATCAACGACTTCGATCAGTTCGATCCGTTCGACTGGCAGCCGTGCGACTCGCAGGGGTTCGCCCGCGAGGATGCCCAGGGCAACCCGCTGTACGACAACGAAGTCCTCACTCTGAACGACGGTACGCAGATCATCGACGTGGTCAATTACGACGATGACTTCGACCTGGGGTTCCATCCGACCTGGCCGGAAAGCACGTCGTACAGCAGCATCACGATCGTGCCGGCGGACTACCCGGACGATACGGATTTTTCGACATATACCGCGGCGGGGAACGACGAAGGCACGAGCTGGATCGCTCACGAGGACGGAGACATCGCGGGCGGCTTCCAACAGCGGCGGGCGGCGGGCGTATACGGCGGCTACGACGTGGGCTCGCCGGGATACCTCTACGGCGTGACGGCGGGCAATCGATCGCCCGTCTCGCTGGCGCAGAGCCAGCTTCTTGATAAGGGCGAGACGCGCACGATCGTCATGGAAGGAACGGATCAGACGCGCCCCTTTTTCGGGCTGCTGCTGTTCTTCATCAAAACGCTACCCAAGCACGGCCAGCTTTGGGACGTCGCCTCGAACAAGCTGATCACACCCGCCATGCTGGGGACGGACGGCTACCTGATGCCGCGAATTCCCTTCGACCAGGTGCGATACGTCAACGACGGGACGTGCGGCGTCGACTCATTCACGTTCTACAACCACGACGGCCTGCTGGCGTCGGACACGGCGACGGTCAACCTGTTCGTGCAGTGCGGCGAGGTCGCAATCACCGAAATCATGTACAACCCGGATTCTGAGGAAGCCTACCCCGCCAAGCCCGAATGGATCGAGCTTTACAACACGACCGACGAGCCGATCGACCTGGCCGGCTGGTACCTCGCGGATGAGTCGACACGCAGCGGCGATTTCCCGAGCTACATTCTGGGTGCGAAGTCGGCGGTCGTGGCGATTCCGCCGGCTGTGGACCCGGCCGATTTCGTGTCCGCGTGGTCGGGACCGTCGTTCGACCCCACCTATGTGCCGTCGTTTGTCCACGTAACGACAAACGGCCAGACGCTGGTGGGTGGTATTACGGGCTCCAACCTGGCCAACAGTGGGGAGAACCTGCAACTGATCCGGCCTCAAGAGCCCGGCGACGACGTGGTGAAGGTCGTGGACGCGGTGTTCTACGTGAACGGCTTCCAGGATCCGGCCTGGCCGAAGGTGAGTCCCGACGGGCCGAGCATCTATCTGCCGTCGAGCGCCCTGCTGAACGCGATCGGGAATGACAACCCGGCGGCCTGGGACGTTTCCACGGTGGGGTTGAACGGCGCGTATGCCGTGAAGCCGAACGCGAGCTATGACCATGCCGCCGGAACGCCATACACCAGCGACGACGTGGGCTCTCCCGGGCGCCTGCCGGGGATCATCCAGGGCGGCTGCGCGTATGGCGGCCTTACTGCGGACGGCAACAGAGACACGCTGGTCAACCTGCCGGACTTTGAGCACTTCGCCCTCTGCGCCGGGGGACCTGACGGTGCCTTGCCTCTTAACTGCGACTGCTTCGATGCAGACGCGGACGGAGACGTGGACCTGTACGATTTCGGCGCGATGCAGCGTGTGTTCGCCGGCGCGGCTCCGGTCGAGCCGCCGGTCATCCTCAGTGAGGTGGTCGATGGAACGCTCACCGGCGGAAAGCCGAAGTGGTTGGAGATCAGCAACTGCGGTACCGAGGCAGTGGATCTGTCCAACTATCGGATCGCGCTGTTTGCGAACGGCAGCGTCACAGAGAACTTCCTGAGCATGGGTTATGGGGACATGTCCGGTTTCCTGGCTCCGGGGGACAGCTACGTGGTCGCGAATGACAACTCCGGCCCCGGCGCCGAATTCCTGAGCGTCTACGGGTATGAAGCCGACCTGTACTTCGGCAGCGCCAACAGCAACGGTAACGACGTGTACCACCTCCTGCGAAGCGCGGGCACGGGAGAAGTCCTGGTTGACGCACATGGGCAGATCGGCGTCGACGGCGAAGGAACCGCCTGGTGGTACCAGGACAGCTACGCTTATTCGCTGCCCGGCAGGGCGCCCAATGGCGGCGATTTCCAGGCTTCGAACTGGTACCATGCGGGGGCCGACGCGCTGGACGGGGTGGGGGAAGCGGGAATTGCCGCCGTCACCACGCCCGGCCAGCACGTCTGCGGACCGTGACGCGTTCGGCGACCGCCGCCCGTCGATTGACTGACGGCGGCGTAGATCCGCCATCGGCCCCAGCAGGAGAGTCGGGCACACGCACGCCGCGGGGCGTTGGTGGACGCGTGTCACGCCCTGGTCAGGCGAGCAGCGCCGCCGCACGCCGTGCACGCCTCGGCTACGACAACCGCGCCTCTTGTCCGACGAGTTTCCACCTGATAACTAGGATATCTTGACGCCCTTGCATGCCGAGTCGGCTGCGAGAAGCGTGAGAGCTCGCGAGCAGCGGATGGACGCACCAGTGCACGCCGAGGGACTTCCTGCCGAGTTGTCAGAGGAAGCACGATGAGCATCAGCCTGATCGGACGATCGATTGGCGAATCCGTAACGTTGAAGCTGAACGAGATGGCGGCGATCCTTCGGGCGAAGGGCGAGCCGGTCATCCATCTCGGCGGCGGCGAACCGAAATCAAAGGCACCGCTCGACGCGGTTGTCGCGGCGGCAGCCCTGCTCAACAGCGGCGAGGTGCGGTACGCTCCGGCCGACGGCATTCCGGAAATCAAGCAGGCGATCATCCGGTACACGGAAGACTTCTATCACCGGAAAGTGGACCCGGAAAACGTCATCGCCTCAGGCGGAGCGAAGCAGGCGATCATGGTGTGCCTGCAGGCGATTCTCAATCCGCAGGAGGAGGTCATCTTTCCGTCGCCCTACTGGGTCAGCTATCCGGAAATGGTGAAGCTGTGCGGGGCCGTGCCCGTACCCGTGCGGCCGGAGGACGGCTCGTTCTACCCGCGGATCGCCGATATCGAGCAGGTGATCACGTCGTACACGAAGGCGGTCATCATCAACAGCCCGAACAACCCGACCGGAGCGATGTACTCGGAGCAGTTCATCGCCGACGTGGTGGAGCTCTGCGAAAAGCGGGGGCTCTATCTCATCATGGACGATATCTATCACCGCCTGCTGTTCGAGGGGCGCCGGCCGATCAACTGCTACGACTACGCCAGAGACCTGGGGGAGAATTCGAAGCTGGTCGTGGTAAACGGCGTGTCCAAGCAGTACGCGATGACGGGGTTCCGGATCGGCTGGGCGGTGGCGAACCGGAAGCTGATCGAAGTCATGACGAACATCCAGGGCCACCAGACGTCGGGGCCGTCGGTGGTACTCCAGCACGCGGCGGCGGCGGCCATCAATGGTTCGCAATCGTGCGTCGAGAGCCTGAGGCTTACCCTGGAGAACAACCGCAACGTGATGATGCAGCGGCTCGGGGCGTTCGAAGGAGTCCGCGCGACCAAGCCGGACGGAACGTTCTACTGTTTCGCCGACTTCAGCTGCTACGACAAGGATTCGACGCGACTGTCGCAGCGTCTTCTCGACAAGGTGCGCGTGCTTACGGTGCCCGGCGTTGAGTTCGGGCTCGAGGGCTACCTGCGGCTTTCCACTTGCGGTTCGGTCAAGGACATCACCGAGGGTATCGAGCGGATCAAGTGGGTGCTCGATCCGAACTCGCCGAACGAGCTGTACATCGGCGATCGGAAGCTTGTGAGAGACTGGCTATGACGAAATACCTCGAGTTCGAGACGCCGGCCGGCCGGCAGGCCGAGGACCTGGCGAGCGATTACCGGCTGCGGCATCACGGCCTGGTGCATCTTGATCGCGTGTTCTGGAACCTGCCCACGCCGGCGCTCTACGAGGAGGCGGTTTTTCGGGGCGAGGCGCACATGACGCACGGCGGCCCGCTGCTTGTAAACACCGGCAAGCACACGGCCCGGGCGGCCGCCGACAAGTTCATCGTCCGCGAGGACACGACAGAAGGCAACATCTGGTGGGGTGAATACAACCGTCCGTGCAGCCCCGGGCAGTTCAGCGGTCTTTTTGCGCGATTGCAGGCGTTTCTTCAGGGCGAAGAGCTGTTCGTGCAGGACTGCTACGCCGGCGCGGATCCCAACTACCGGATGCCCATTCGCGTGATCACGGACCGGGCGTGGCAGAGCCTATTCGCCCGCAACATGTTCATCAACATCGCAAACCTGGACGAGTACAAGCGGCACGTGCCCGAGTTTACGGTTATCGCCTCACCCTCGTTCAAGACCGATCCGAAGGTGGACGGCACGCGCACCGATACGGCCATCGTCATCAACTTTGCCGAGCGTATCGCCCTCATCGGCAACACGAGCTACGGCGGGGAGATCAAGAAGACAGTCTTTACCGTGCTGAACTTCCTGCTGCCGCTCGAGGGCGTGCTGGCGATGCACTGTTCCGCCAACGTGGGGCCCGAAGGCGATGTGGCGCTGTTCTTCGGCCTGAGCGGTACCGGCAAGACGACGCTCTCCGCCGATCCCGCGCGTGCGTTGATCGGCGACGACGAGCACGGCTGGAGCGACGACGGCGTGTTCAATTTCGAGGGCGGGTGCTACGCGAAGGTGATCCGCCTGTCGGCGGAGCACGAGCCGCAGATTTACGCGTGCACGCGGCGCTTCGGGACGATTCTCGAGAACGTGGTGTACGATCCGACTACGCGACGGATCGATCTCGATGACGACGCGCTCACGGAAAACACGCGGGCGTCGTATCCGCTCGAGTTCATTCCGAACGTCGTTCCCGACCGCATGGCCCGCGCGCATCCGCGAAACGTCATCTTCCTCACGTGCGACGCATCGGGTGTGCTGCCGCCGATCGCGCGTCTGAACGCCAACGAGTCGATGTACCACTTCATCAGCGGCTATACGTCCAAGATTGCCGGGACGGAGATCGGGCTCGGCATCGAGCCGCAGATCACGTTCAGTGCGTGCTTCGGAGCGCCGTTCATGGTGCACCATCCGTTCAAGTACGCCGAACTGCTGCGGCAGAAGATGGCGAAGCATGGCGCCCGGTGCTGGCTCGTCAACACGGGCTGGACGGGCGGACCGTTCGGCGTCGGCAAGCGCATAAGCATCCGCCACACGCGCAACCTCCTCAACGCCGCGCTCGACGGCAAGCTGAGCGACGTGAAGTACCGCAAGGACAAGCTGTTCGGGTTCGAGGTGCCCACGAACTGCCCGGACGTGCCGCAGGACGTTCTCGATCCGTCGCACTCGTGGGGAAACAAGGACGAGTACTGGAAGAAGTACGACGCCCTGGCAGCGCGATACATCGAGAACTTCAAGCTCTTCGCGTCCGGCTGCCCCGACGAGGTCAAAGCGGCGGGGCCGAAACGCCTCGCGGCAGTCTGACCGGT
>JBECKQ010000298.1:0-4961 GCA_040235375.1 Phycisphaerae bacterium
AGCCTCGGCGAGGTGGCCAACACCGGCTTCGAGTTCCGTGGAGACGGCAACACCTACGCTCCGCCCGCTATCGGAACGGCGGAGCTCCTGATGCTCGAGGATGCCGGCCAGCGGCTGTACGGCACGACGAGCGCCGGCGATATCGCGGGCGGATTCGGCTCGGTCAAATCAGCCGAGATCGACATCATGAATACGCGTGGTGAGACCGCGGGCTTCTATGACGGCGCCCAGATCAATCTGGCGGGCGTCAGCGAGACCCAGGGCTCCTACGTGCCGAACCCGACCGGCTGCCCCTCCATCAGCGTGCGTAAGGGCGGTGACCGTCAGATGTGGATCCGGGTCGATGGCTACGGTGACAATGCCCCCGAGTTCTGGTTCGACAACATCAAGTACGAGACCTTCGCCGATTGTGACTACGACGGCTATCCCGACGTTGACTGGTTGGATCCGAGCAATCCGGTGGGTGGTCCTGCGTTCGATCAGAACGGCGACGGCATCCCCGATGCCTGCCAGGACTGCGACAACGACTGCCCGGCCAGCTATCCGCTGTCGGCGGGCGACGTGGGCTGCCTCGATCCCTGCGAGATCGACGCCAACGCGCCGGGCTGCAACGGCATGGGTGGCGGCGAGTCCGATGCCAACAACAACGGCATTCCGGATAGCTGTGACATCAATTCTGACCTGCCGTACATCGCCATGTTCGATTACCCGAACTGCAACTGCTTCGGCAATATCGACAACGAATGGGATGCGGCGGATGGCCACTGCTTCTTCACCCGGCTCGGCGGTGGTAGTTGTGACGCCGACTCGAACGGTGTGCCTGATGACGCCCAGATCGCGGGCGGTGCCGCCGACTGCAACGGCAACGGCTGCGTCGACTTGGGTGAAATCGCCAACGGCACCGTCGAGGACCTGAACGGCAACGACGTGCCCGACGAGTGCGAGGTGGACTGCAACCACAACGGTCAGCCCGATTGGAAAGATCTCGAGGGCGCTGATCCCGTTAGTGAGGACGTGCAGCCTGGCTACCCGGTCGGTGACGGCATTCCCGACGAGTGCTGCCTCTCGACGCCTGGCGGCGACCTGGACGGTGACGGCGACGTGGACCTCGACGACTACAGCTTCATGCAGGACTGCGCTGGCATCGTTGCCGGGGCTGCGTCGACCGATGGCTCCGGCGTGTGCACGGGCTGCGAGTGCGGCTGTGCCGACCTCAATGAGGACGGGACGGTTGACGGACTCGACGCGCAGTTGTTCTTCCTGGTCGTGACGGGTCCGCAGTAATCGCTCAACAACATCCGGCAGGCCGCTTCGGCGGCCTTGCCGGCTGAGCATGCCTGCCCGCTTGCCTCGTGAAACGCGAGGCAAGCGGGCTTTCTTTTTTGTGCCGGCTGCTCGGAGGTCACCGCCGCGCTCGAGGCCAGCACCCGCGAGACCGCCCCCTTGGCCGAATTCGATCGCGCGACTTGCCGTGAGGCGGGCCGGCCGTAGCATCCCTCATGATGACCAGATCGAAGCCTGTCAGTTTCGGGATCCTCGGCGCCGGGCGGATTGCCTTGAATGCGATGGCGCCGGCCATCCGCGCGGCCGCCGGCGCCGAACTCGCCGCCGTCGCCAGCCGCGACATCACCCGAGCTCGCTCGGCCGGCCCGAACCGCGCTTACGACCGCTACGAGGACCTGCTCGACGACGAAGAGGTGGATGCCGTCTACGTCGCCACGCACAACGGACTGCACCATCCGCTTACGCTCGCGGCGCTGGAGCACGGCAAGCATGTGATGTGCGAGAAGCCGCTGGCGTGCAACGCGGCGCAGGCCGAAGAGATGGCGGCTGCGGCCCGCCGGTACGACCGCCTGCTAGTCGAGGCATTCATGTACCGCCATCACCCGCGCCTTCTCCGGACAAAATCACTCCTGCACGAAGGCGCAATCGGCGAGATCGCGAGGGTCGAGGCTTCGTTCAGCTTCCTGATGTCGAACAGCGAGGACGTACGCTGGAGTGCGTCATGGGGCGGCGGTGCGTTGCTCGACGTGGGATGCTACTGCGTGAACGTGTGCCGCTATCTCTTTGGCTCCGAACCGATCGCGGTCGTCGCCTTGGGCTGCTTTCATCCGCAACAAGATATCGATACGTCGCTGCACGGCGTGATGGACTTCGGCTGCGGTCGATTCGGTATCGTCTCATGCGGCTTCGATGGCGGGCTGCGCAACTGCGCGAGCGCCGTCGGCCCGCGGGGAACGATCGACCTGCCCGACGCCTTCGCGAACAGCGGCAAGCCGACCACGCTCGTCGTTGACGCCGCCGGCAAGCGCGCGGAGACGGCCTTCGAGCCCGTGGACGTCTTCCGGCTCCAGGTCGAGGACTTCGTGCGGGCCATCCAGACCGGATCGAGCGCATTGCTGCCGCTAGACGACGGTGTCCGCAATGCCAGGGTCCTGGACGCCCTCCTCGAGTCCGCCCGGCAGGACGGCCGGCGCGTTGCAATCTCCGCCGCCTGATCAAAAGATCAAAGGTGTCGGGAGTCTTTTCCGGGCCAACGATTACCAGCGCAAGCAGCATCTGGCCGTCGGCGTTACTCGTGGCGCAGCGCGTCGATCGGGTGGATGATCGCCGCTTTGAACGCCGGCATGATGCCGAAGAATATGCCCACCGCGGCGCTGAATCCGAGGGCCAACGCCACCGACCACATCGGCACCTTGATCTCCACCATGCTGGGGTGCATCGACGCAATCGAACTGATCGCAAACCCCAGGCCGATGCCGATCGCCCCACCAACCGTGCTGAGCACGACGGCCTCGGTCAGGAACTGCATGAGAATGTCGCGCCGCCGGGCGCCGACGCTCTTGCGCAGCCCGATCTCCCGCGTCCGCTCCGTCACGCTTACCAGCATGACGTTCATGATCCCGATCCCGCCGACCAGCAGCGAAATGCTCACGATCCCCGCCAGCACGGCGGTCGCGATCACGCGCACGCGGTTAAATTCCTGAAGCACCTGGTCCTGCTTGAAGATGCCGAAATCGTTCACCGCACCCGGCTTGATGCCGTGCCGGCGGCGAAGAATGTTCACCAATTGGCCCTCGGCGGCAGGAATCTGCGGCTCGCTCATCGCCTCGACGTAAAATGCGAGATGATCGCGGTTGTACGGGTACATGTTCAGGGCGGTGGTCCAGGGGATCAGGACCGTTTCATCCTGGTTCTCACCCATGAAACTGCCCTTCGACTCCAGCAGCCCGACCACCTGGAACCACTGCCCGTCGATGTGCACGTAGTCGTTCACCACCGACTCGTCGCACTCCAGCTTGCGCAGGACCTCCCGCCCCAGCACGCAAACCGCGGCGCCCGCCTCCACGTCCACCGCTCCGAAGAACCGCCCGGCGTCGACGTAGAAGTTGCGGATCGGCTGGAAGAACTCGTTCGTGCCGCGCAGTTGCACGCCGTCGAGCTGCCGCCTGCCGTACTCGACGGTCGCGTTCGCGAACACCAGAGGCGATGTCCGCCGGATCGCCTCCGCGGCCTCGTCCACGGCGCGGATGTCCTCGACGGTCAACTCGGCCGGGCGCACGTACTCGCCGTGCCGGCCGCGCTCCCACTCCGGATAGACCACCATCATGTTCGTGCCCAGGCCGCGCAGGAAGTTCGTCACGTAGTTGCCGAATCCCTCGACCATGGACACCACGCTGATGATCGCCGTCACCGCGATGATGATGCCCAGCACCGTCAACAGCGACCGCACCTTGTTCGCCCAGATTTGCACCAGCGCGGTCGCCACGCTGCTGGCGATCGAGGCGACTCGATCGGGTATGAACAGCAGCGCTCTCGTCAGATACCCAGCCACGCTCATGGTCGCACCGCCTCCGGCCTTGCGGTGGGGTCGTGCTCCGCAGCGTCGGAGACGACCTGGCCGTCGAGCAGACGAATTACGCGCCGGCAGTGCCGCGCAATGTGGTCTTCGTGCGTGACGATGATCACCGTCTGGCCTTCGGCGTGGAGCGAATCGAAGATGGCCATGATCTCCTCGCCAGTGGCGCTGTCGAGATTGCCCGTCGGCTCGTCGGCGAGAATGATGTCCGGCTCCTGGGCCAGCGCCCGGGCGATGGCCACACGCTGCTTCTGCCCGCCGGAGAGCTGGTTCGGCCGATGGTGCGCCCGATCGAGCAGGTTCACGCGCCGCAGCCCCTCGATCGCCCGCTGGCGCTTGTGCCGGACGCGCGTGTACGTCATCGGCAACTCCACGTTCTTCAGCGCCGTCATCCTCGGCAGCAGCTCGAACGACTGGAACACGAAACCGATCTGCCGGCCGCGAATCGTCGCCAGCTTCGACTGCGACAGCTTGGAGACATCCTGGCCTCCCAGCCGGTAGCTGCCGGTCGTGAGCACGTCCAGGCAGCCCAGGATGTTCATCATCGTGCTCTTGCCTGACCCGGAAGGCCCCATGATCGCCACGTATTCGTTCTCGTGGATGGCCAGCGTCACGCCGCGCAGCGCATGCACCAGCTCCGTGCCGACGCGGTACGTCTTCCACAGATCTTCGAATTCGATCACGGCAGCACGTTCGTTGTCGTGTCGGGGGGCGATCATTGGTTTCACTCGTCGGATGCCGAGCCGGCTTTGCGCTCCGAATTGGCGGCCAGCGCCGCCGGTTTGTCTTCGGCCGGCTGCGTCGTGCTCTTGTTCTCCGGCGCTTCGCTTTTGGCCTCCTTGATCTTGATCGGCGAGCCGTCCTTGAGCTGATCGAGACTCCGGTAGGGGCCGGTGACAATCACGTCATCGATCGCGAGGCCCTTGGTGATCTCCACGTTCTCGGTGTCGCTGATCCCGGTCATCGCCAGCCGCGGTTCCGCCTTGCCGTCCTTGACGCAGAAGAGGATCTTGACGTACTCCGCCTGGCGGTGGCGCTCGGCCACGTCGAGCTCCGCCTGCACCGCGTCGTGGCGCGCCGCGCAACCCCCCGCCCCGGGCCG
>JBECKQ010000481.1:0-6449 GCA_040235375.1 Phycisphaerae bacterium
TGCCAGTTGCAGTCCGCGCAGGCTGCCGTTGCTCGCTCGCCCACTGAGGCGAATCGCGGCGATGACATTGACCGGCAGCGATTCGATCGCCTCGGCAATCCGGTCGCGCACGCCCTTGCCCGACAGGCCGGTTACGTCGATCGGCACGACGCGCATCGGCCGCACGTCGTGCTCAATGAACGAGTGCCGAAGTCCGTTTCCATCGATCTCCACGAGCACGCAACCCTTCGGCTCGTCGCGCTCGGCGAAAGAGATGCGGTCGCACGAGCCGCAATAGACGATCGGCGGTCCGTCGCCGGCCTTGCACTCGAGCACCTGGTAGCGGTGCACGTGCCCGGCGGCGACATAGTCGATGCCGGCCGGAATCTCGCGCTCGACCACGTTCTCGCCCGAGCGAAAACGATAGTTGGCGGGCCCGCACCGCGCAGATTCGAACGTCTGGTGGCAGGCGAGGATCGTCGCGTCGGCGTGGCGTGTGTGCCACGATGTGGCACCCAGTGCCTCGGCAAATGCGCCCGCCGAGTCACGGCGGATGCACGGCACGGCGGCGACGGCTATGCGCCCGCCGGCCGTGCGAATATCGAACGTCGCCGGCTCGGAGGCCACGTGAATGTCCGGATGTGCCAGCAGCACCGACGACGGGATAGTCGAGCGCTCGTGATTGCCCGGGACGATTACGACGGGTATGCCGGCCGAGGCGACTTCGAGGAGCGGCCGGGTGGCGGCATTGATCGCAGCCGTGTGCGGTTTCGAGCGATTGAACAGGTCTCCGGCGTGAATGACGAGGTCTACGTTGAGTTCCGTGGCCCGTGCGAGCACCCGGCAAAAACTGGCGACGAAATCGTCCCCGCGCCGCGGCCGGCTATGCCGCGGCCGCGCCGGCAACTCCGCCCCGATGTGCGAGTCGGCCGTATGGAGGATCCGGATCGACCGCGCCATGCCATGAACTCTCAGCCGCGGTGCGCGCGCCGCGTGATGTCGGCCGCCCGGCGCTCGACGGCGCCGAAGTCCTTGCGGGCCAGGTCGTCCGGCCGGAAGAGCGAGGAGACGAAGCCCACGCCGTACGCTCCTGCGGCGAGCACGTCGAGAAAGTTGTCCGGCGTCACGCCCGCCGTCGGGTAGATGCGCAGCTCCGGCAGGGGGCCGACCAGTTGCCGCACGTACAGCGGGATGTCCGCCGGGGCCGGAAAGAGCTTGACCATGTCCGCCCCGAGACGATGGGCGGTGACCATCTCCGTCGGCGTGTACGTGCCCGGCACGCTCACCACGTCGAGCCGGCGCGACTCGGCGATCACTTCCGCATCGCAGTTCGGGGCGACGATGTAGCACGCCCCGGCCTCGACTGCCTGCCGCGTCTGCTCGGCGGACATGACCGTGCCGGCCCCGACGAGCAAATCGCGATTCTCGGCAAACTCCGCGATCAGATCGAGCGCCCCGGGTGTGTTCAGGGTGAACTCGACGCTGCGGAATCCCCCGGCGATCGCCGCCCGCACGGCGTCTGCGGCGACGTTGCGGTCCTTCGTCCGAATGATCGCGCCGACGCGCAGCCGGCCGATGGTCTCCAGTGTTTCATTTCGATTTCGACTCACGTGTTATGGCCTTTCCTTTGCTTGTATGGCGGTTGGCGGCGTAGTATTCGGCGGCGGGTGTCCACGGCGGTTGCTTCCGCGCGCCGAATCATCCAAGATAGCCGCCCGGGTCCGCATGAGACAAGCCCGGCCGCACGTGCGGCGGAGGGCCAAGGCCGACAGGAATGCCGTCTTGAGCGATACGATCAGCAATCAGGTGCCCGCACAGGCGAGCGTGGAAACGACGCCGGGCCGTGGTGGGACGGTTGCGGCCGTCGCCAGCGGCATCCTCGTGGCGGCGGTGGTGGCCTTCTGGGGCGGAGGCGTGGTGCTGACCGTGGTCGGCGGCCTGATCGGCGGCGCGGTCATGTTGCTGCCGGCCGGGTACTGGAAGAGCATGGCGGCCGGCCTCGTCGTGGCCGTTCTGCTGGGCTGGACACTCCTGTCGCACGGGCTGTCGCTGCCGTTCATGCTGGGCCTGTTCTTCTTCATGCTGTTCGGCCTGGTGATCGGCGCGGTCATATTCCGCTACGCCGAGGGTCTGCGGCCGATGCCGCGCGGGCGCGTCGTGGCCGTGACGGCCGCCGTCTCCGTGGCCTGCTGGGTCGCCGCCCTGGGGCAGGAATGCTTGTCCTATCCGCACGACTTCGTGGAGAAGGCCCTGCGGCACCCGCGGGTGTATATTCCGCCGAACGAGGTCGATCGCGTCGAGGCGGATCTGCACACGTTTATCGTGAAGTATCTCGACACCGAGTATCCACCCGGCGGCGTGATCGGGTATCTGCGCCTGGCGGCCGCGGGCAGGCCGGTGGTCGTGAACATTCCCACGCAGCCCACGCCCGCCACGATCGCCCCAATGGTCCCCGCCTGGGTCTGGTGGAGCCGCACTGTTCTTTCCGTCGTGCTGATGTACGTGGCCGTCTGGTCCGTCACGCGCGACCTCGCCAAGCCGCCGAAAGCGGCAGCCGCCCCTATCGGTGCCGAAGAAGCGGCCCCGGCATCCTCTTGAGCGACAGTGGCCGTTCGCACCATCGCTTTTCCAGCCTATAGTTTCCGGGTGTTTCGTTTTGGAAACAGTCACTCTCGCTCGTCGTCGGGGGCGCAACCTTCCGACAGGCGCACAATCCGCCACTGGCTCTCCGATAGTTCCAATCTCACCGAGATGACGACAGATCTTCTTCTATTGGGTGAAAGCTTCAGGCAGACCGTGGCGTAGTCCCCCTCCTTCTGACAGGAGAGGATCTCATGTGTCATCAAGCGCACGTCGTTTCCGTCGGATGACTGCGTCAGACTGTCGAAGGCACGCCAGAGTAGTCGTTCGTCCTTGATCAACTGCGCGTATGCGGCGCGGTCCGCAAGTCGTAGCGCCATCACCCAGGATTCGACGGCCTGTTGGGGCGACCCGACGCGAACATCGACCCTTGCAGGTAATTCGTTCAATACTCGTGCCTCCTCACTCACGTCCGTCCACCGCTGGGGAAGATGCAGCGAGCCGGGAATCTCCGGAAGATCCGGCGGTTCTCTCCCGCCCACAGCGTTGACGTATCGGAGGTATTTTCCCTGGGTTTCGATGAGCGAATGCCCAGGGCTTTGTTCGAGTTCCTTCAGCGCCGCCTCACCATGCGGGCCGGCCAAAAGGAGCGCCAATCGGATCGACCGGGCCCGATGCACATTTCGAGTCTCAGCGAGGCGCGACGCGAGTAGTTCAACCGCCTTGGGCGAACCGTTGAAACCGAGCGCGATGTAGTACCAGTAGACCTTCGGATCTTCGGCGTTCCCGGTTTTGTCCAGCAGTTGTGGCAGCGCGACTTCCGGATATGAGGCGAGGGCGCGCGCCGCCTCGCTTGCGAGCCAGCGCGAATGCAGTTCATGCAGAGTGTCCGGTGCGCGATGCGTAGCGCCTTCCTCGAAAAGTCGAATAAGGCACTCAAGGTCCTTCCGTTCTCTGCAGCGCCGCACTTCGATCAGCTTTCGCGTCACTGCGGTGGGCTGTATCCGGTTAAGAAGATCGTCGGACGCGTCCTTGATCACACGACGCAGCCTGGCGCGATAGTGTTCATCGGCTGCATCGCAAAGCTCCCCCAAGACGGATATCTGTCCGGCAGCTTCGTAAATCGCGACCAGTCGCATGTTTGCGAATGGATCGTCAGCGTTGTGATTGACGATTGCGTCAAAGTACGCCTTTACGGCCAGATCGTACTGCCCCAGATATTCTCGGCAGATGCCCTCGTAGACGATGTAGCGATGCTCTGCCGCCTGGATTTCGTTGCCGCACCAGGACTGGAAAGGGTACTTGTCCCGTGTGAGGTGAAAGGCGCTCAGCGCGCCCGCGGCATCACCCGTTGCCAACAGGCATAAGCCGATTTCCCACGCGGCTTTCGGGCGATAATTACGATAAGGCTCCATGAGGTCGGCGCCAGCTTCCCGATCATTCACCTCGGCGTCGCGCAGCCGTTGAAACTCCGTGATGGCTTCATCATACCGGCCTTGGCCCTTCAAGGTGATCGCCAGGTTGTACACGCCTTTCGGCCAACTCTCCGTGCCAGGATAGCGCTCAATCAACTCGTGCCAGCAACGCGCCGCCATGTCCAAATCTTCGGCCTTGGCGGCATCATTCCCCAGTTGAAGCAAGGCTCCGGCGCGGAGGCCGCCGTCGCACGCCGCATCGCGGGCTATGCTCTCGAGGAAGACTTGCGATCCAACCTTGTCCCCGCATCGCCGAAACATGGACGCAATCAACTCGCGATCGTTGCAGTCCTCCAGGGGTCGCAATTTATCATAGGCCCGAACAATGAAGGGAATAGAGGCCATCCCCATCGAACTGAGACAGTATTCACGGAAGAACGTAGCATCATCGATCTTGCCCTCGGCCCGCTTCCGAAGAAACGCAGCCCGTTCCTCGTAGAGCGTGCGATAGCTAGTACTCCGTCTGGCCTGCGCATCGACGCAGTCGGCAGCTTCGGCACATCGATCGAGCTCGATGAGGGCCAAGCCGTAATACCAAAGAGACTCGTCCGCCTCAGGAGCGTGGCCATTCTCCAGCGACTGGTACAGTTGAATGGATCGCTCGGGGTTTGCGGCCAACTGAAGCCATCGAGCGATTCCCCTACGGGCCGTTGTCGACAAGCCCAAAGATCTAGCGCGCATGCGAGTGAGTTCGTCGCGGCGGGCTTTGTCCTTTTCGATCCACACCGGGCCAAGACCATCCGGACGTGGCTCCTCAAGCACGGCGATCGCGCTGTTGATGAGGCCGCCGTAAGCATATTTGCCGGCCCGTTGCCATCGATTCTGAAGCGATCGCACGGCACCCATATACTCCGCTGGTGTCAAAGTGGGCTCGTCCGCAACGGTGACGGGGGCGACGGCAAACAGAAGCAGCGACAGGGTCATGCCGAAGCAGGGACGAGTCATCGTGAACCCTCCAGGCTGGATATTACATTATACCGTTCCCGAGAGGCCCCTTTCAACACGGACAGCAGATCGTTCGGGAGAATCCTGGCGGAGCGCGACTGACCGTTGGCGCCAAGGGTGGTTTGCTACTGATCCGCTTCGTTGGGAGCGGGCTTTGCGTCCGTGGCTTTCGCGGCGTACCTTAATGTTCTGAATCGGCGATGGAGCGACCTCTGTGATTGCGAGCGTTCCCGAGAATGCTGCTTGCCGCCAGTGCGGGTACCTCTTGCGCGACCTGCACGAACCACGGTGCCCCGAATGCGGCGGTAGTTTTGATCCAAGTAACCCCTTGACCTTCGAGATTGCGGGATTGTCGCGCCTCGGGCGATGGTGGCGGCGATTCAGAGTTGGCAAGCAAAACGTCACCCCGTGGTGGGCTCCATGGGATGGCCCGCTGCGACCTGTCGACGCCGCATTTGTGACCGTTGCCGCCGGCATGGCGGTCTATTACAGCGCGACGCCGTTTTGCGGATGCCACGGCCTGCCTTTCAAGGTCTTCGAACTGATTCTTCTGCTGGTGGCGGCGGCGACCGTGACCAGCATCCCGAGAAAGCCTGCGCGAATCGCGGGGTTGATCGGCTTGTTCATCCTCCTGCTGTGGGTGCGCGCGCAGGATCCTGGCTGGCCGTGGCGTCATAGCGCCCAGTGGTTCTTCTTCCTCATCGAGTTGCTATTGATCGGCGCGGTTGCGGAGTTGGCACTTCGCTTCCTCGTCGGTCTCCACAAAAGAAGGCGCGGCGTAACCGCAAAGCCTCAGACACGGCGGAGACGTTTCTTCCGTGGCGTGATGATCGTTGCCATAGCTCTTGCCCTGCCGATACCGCTCTGGCCGTGGCCGCTATGGCTGCGATTCCGGGCAAGTGAGCACGACTTTGCGATGGTCGCTGAACAAGTCATCGCCGACGGGAAAGGCTCACTCAATCACCGCCGCATCGGAGATTACGAGTTGAGGGCTATTCGGCTGCTCAGCGGCGATCTGGTTCTCTTCGAACTGGCCGGCCAAGATACCTGGCCACCGGAGGCAGGAGGGTATGATGGATTCATCTACGTTCCCGATCCACCGGAGCCGCGATGGCAGCGAATTCGCTTTGCCGGCTCAGACCACTGGTATGTTGGTGGCCTTGGAATACGTAGTTCCTGGCCGTATTTGTCGTAGACTGGAACCCAGGCGTTCATAGAAGGAGCATGGACCGCTTCGCCCGGCGGCCCGCGATGGAGCGACCTCCGTGATCGCAAGTCTTGCCGAGAATGCTGCTTGCCGCCAGTGCGGGTATCTTCTGCGCGACCTGCACGAACCGCGGTGTCCGGAGTGCGGGGCAGAGTTCGATCCGGCCGATGAGAACACGTTTGATCTTGCCGGGTTGTCGCGGGTCGGGCGCTGGCTGCGCCGGCGGGAACTGAGGCGTTCGGGCATCCGTTGGTGGTCGCCCT
>JBECKQ010000482.1:0-16606 GCA_040235375.1 Phycisphaerae bacterium
AGGCGACGGAGACGAAGAAGCACGCGGGCACGCGGTGAAGTTCGGCCATTTTCACGCCGAGCACGGTGGTCTTGCCGCCGAAGCCCATCGGGCCGATGCCGAGTTCGTTGATCTCCTTGAGAAGCTGACCCTCCATGCGGTCGAGGTCGGCGTCGGGGTTGCGGTCGCCCAGCGGGCGGAAGAACTGCTCTTTGGCCTTGATCATGCTCGAGGCCCGGTCGCCGCCGATGCCGACGCCGAGGATGCCTGGGGCGCAGCCGAGGCCCTGGGCCTTGTTCGCGGCGTCGAGCACCGCCTTGCGCACGCCCTTCAGATCGCGCGTGGCCGGAAACTCGGGCGAGGGGATGGTGTACTGCGCGCCGCAGTTTTCCGAGCCGCCGCCTTTAAGCATGAGAGCGATGTGAATGCTGTCCTGCTCCCACTCGTCGAAGTGGATGGTGGGGAAGTCGCGCCCGGTGTTGTCGCCGCTGTTCTTGCCGGACAGCGCCGCCATGGCGTTCGGGCGGAGGTAGGCCCGCTCGGTGGCGATGCGGACGGCGGCCAGGATCTGCTCGCGGATTTCACGCTGCGACTGTCCGGCTGGGTAGTGCACGTGGAAGATCGGCGTGCCCGTATCCTGGCAGATCGGGCGGTTGGTCTGGCGCGACAGCCGGATGTTCTCGAGGATCGTGTCGAGCGCGCCGCGAGCGGCGGAATCCGGGTTTTCGTTATCACGCGCCTTCTCGATGGCCTGCTCGACGTCGGGCGCAAGGTCGCAGGAGACGGAACGTATGAGGTCGACAATGTTCTCGGTCAGGTCGGTCATGGCTTACCTCATGTTGAATTGCGGCACTTCGAGCCAAACGAGACGGATCAATACCGTCTCACTTCGCGATACGAACGGCGACGATTATAGCAATTGGGGCGGAAGATACAGCCCCGGTGACTCTCCCTCTTGCGATTAGGGGGAGTTTGTGGAGTATGTGGGCTGGAACCGTGTTCGGGCGAAATGCCCTCATGTACCGCTCGAGAGCGGTGCAACATGGCGCGGGTGGCACGGTCTGACTTAAAGGGGCAGGCGGTGGAAATGGCGAGCGCCAAAACTGGCTGCGCTGCTCAAGCGCAGTGGCACACGGGGCGCCGCGCGGTTCAGGCAGGCGAATGAACATGCGGCTTCGGCATTGGACAGTCTGTACGGCTGCGGCAGCGATCACGATGCTGACTGTCGTGATGGCCGGATGCGAGCGACATGAGGGCCAACCTGAGGGCTTTCACGTGGTCACTGTGTGGTCGCATCGCGGTCGTGAGGAGGAGCACGCGGCGATGCAGTCGATCGTCCGCGCGTTCAACGAGGCCCACGCGTCCGAGAAGAAGCGCATCGTGGTCAACTTCTTTCCGGACCGACAGTATGCGGACAAGGTCTCGATCGCCGCGGCATCGTCGCGGCTGCCGGACGTGGTGGACATCGACGGTCCGTACGTCGGCCCGTGGGCGGCGGAAGGGCTGCTCGTGCCGATTGACGCGTACGTGGACGAGAAAATGCGCGCCGACTTCCTCAAGACGATCATCGAGCAGGGCACGTATCGTGAGCACTTGTACGCACTCGGGGCGTTCGATTCAGCGTTGGCCGTATACTACAACAGGAAAATGACCGACGCGGTGGGCCTGTCGCCGCCCGAGCACGTGGACGACGCTTGGACGTGGGAGCAGTTCGTCGATGCCCTGGAGCGGGTGAAGCCGCACGCAGCGGTCGCGGCTTCCTTGCATATGGACGAGCCAGGCGCGGAATGGCTTACGTATGCGTTCAGTCCGCTGATCTGGTCGAACGGCGGGCGGCTGATCGACGTGAGGGATCACCGTGTGGCCGGCGTTTTGGACAGTCCGGCCAGCGTGGATGCGATTCGCAAGTGGCAGTCGCTGTTCAAGCGGGGGCTCGCGGAGGCCACGACGACGAATCCCAATCCGTTTGCGGCCGGCTTGGCGGCGTTTGACTGGACGGGGCACTGGATGGTGCCCAGCTTTGAAGCGGCGAAGGGACTGGACTTCGGGGTAATGCCGCTGCCGCGGGTGGGGGCGAAGTGTGTCACTGCTTCAGGTAGTTGGTGCTGGGGGATATCGCGGGACTGCAAGGACAAGGCGCTGGCGTGGGAGGTTCTGGCGTGGTTTGTAAGTCCGGAGCATGGTATCCGCCCGATGGTCGAGGCGAACGGCGCCGTGCCCGGCCGGCCTAGTGCGTTCAAGTACTTTCCGAAGTTCAAGAAAATGCCGTACCGGCTGTTTCGCGAGCAGCTCGAGAAGGCAGGCCGGGCGCGGCCGCGAACGGCGGTGTACCTGTCATTGACGCATGCGTTCGCCGATGCGCTGCGGGATATCTCGGTGGGGGCGGATGTAAAGAAGCGGTTGACGCAGGCGGCGAACGAGGTGCAGCGTATTCTGGATCGGTCGCGGCATTGAACGGCGTGTTGCGGCGTGCCTGCGCTGCCCACGGCCTGCCCCTGCGGGCCAGACCGTGGCTTCGCGTGAGAGTCGGTGATGCTGAAGACGAGGACAGGTGAGTGGATTGCCGCGGTGCTCTTCGTCCTGCCGGCGTGCGCGCTGATCGGCGCATTCGTGTTCTGGCCGGCGCTGGTGATGGCGCGCACCAGCCTGCACCGCCAGGCGCTCACCAGTCCGCAGGTGGGTCCGTACATCGGCGGTGACAATTATACGGCACTCGCCGACGATCCGGAGTTCCAGCGCGCCGCGGGCAACACGGCTTTTTTCAGCGTGCTCGTGATTCCGTTTCAGACGGCGCTGGCTCTGCTGCTGGCGATGTGGGTGAACGGCCCGCGGTGGTCGCGACGAGCGCTGCGCGCGGCGGTGTTCTTACCGACGACCATGTCGCTGACCGTGCTGGCCGTGCTGTGGAAGCTGCTTTACGAGCCGGCCAGCGCCACCGGGGCCGGCCTGTTCAACGGCCTGCTGGCCAGCACGGGATTGCCCACCCAGCCGTTCCTCACCAGCCCGCACCAGGCCATGCTGTGCATCGTGGTGATGAGCATCTGGCAGGGCGTGGGCTTCCAGATGATGATCCTGCTGTCCGGCCTGCAGACGATTCCGCCGCAGCGGTACGAGGCGGCGGCGCTCGACGGGGCGGGCCGTCTGCGCGGGTTCTGGCATGTGACGCTGCCGGGCGTGGCCCCCACGATGGTGGTCGTCGTGCTGATCACGACGATCTTCGCGCTCAAGCTGTTCGTGCAGCCCTACCTGATGACCAACGGTGGGCCCAGCGAATCGACCATTTCCGTGGTGCAGTACATCTACCGGGCGGCGTTCTTCCAGCGTGACCTCGGCCTGGCGTGTGCGGTCGGCCTGCTGTTTTTCATTGTGGTGACGGCCGTGGCCATCGCCCAGCGCGTGCTGCTGCGGCGGGCGGAGACCATGTCATGAGTGGGCGGCGCGTCAAGCGAATCGCGACTGGCATAGCGGCGATCGCCGTGGCGCTCGTGTTCATTGCGCCGGTGCTGTGGATGGTGGCGGCGTCGCTGAAGCCGGAGGCGGCGATACACAAGGAAGTGGATTCGCTCAAGAGCTTCGTGCCCGCTCCGCTGACGTTGAAGAACTACGAAGACGTGCCGCGCCGGACCAACTTCGGAACGGTGCTGCTGAACACGATCATCGTCGTCGTGCTGGTCGCGGTGGGCGGGATACTGGTGAACGGGCCGGCGGCGTTTGCCTTTGCACGCATGAAGTTCCCCGGGCGGGACCTCGTATTCATGATCCTGGTGGCGAGCATCGTGCTTCCATTGGAGGTGATCGTCATCCCCTTGTTCATGACCGTGCGCACGATGTACGGCGCGGTGGACGTGCTGGGCGAGCGAGGCTGGACGCTCGCGGCGCTGAGCGTGCCGTTCATGGCCAAGGCGTTCAACATCTTCCTGCTGCGGCAGCATTTCATGTCGCTGCCGCGGTCGTTGCAGGAGGCGGCGTTTCTGGACGGGCTCGGCTGGTGGGGCGTCTACTGGCGGGTGGCGCTGCCGAACGTGAAGGTGGCGCTGGTGACGGTTGTCCTGCTGGATTTCGTCATTCATTGGAACGACTTTCTGTGGCCGCTGGTGATCTGCCTCAGCGACAACTCGCGGACGATTCAGCTCGGATTGGGGAACTTCTTCACGCAGCCGCCGATCGCTTGGGGCGATATCATGGCGTACGCTGTGCTGGCGACGATTCCGGTGATGGTGGCGTTTCTGCTCGGGCAGCGCTGGATCGTGCAGTCCGTGGCGCCGACCGGCGAGCGCGAGTAGCACGCAAAGCGGTTCTGGTTCGGAGGGTAACACATGCGTTCACGTTTGATCCATGCGGCAGGCTTGGTGGTCGCGTTGGCGGCGACCGCGGTGGTTCTCGGCGTCGGGGCGGGCGATGAGGACCGGTTGCCGCCGCCGAAGATGAAGGGTTCGATGTCGCTCGAGCAGGCGATCGCGCAGCGGCGTTCGGTGCGGAGCTTCACCGATCAATCGCTGACGCGCGAGGAACTGTCGCAGCTCTGCTGGGCGGCGCAGGGGATCACCGACCAGGCGAAAGGGCGCCGGGCGGCGCCGTCCGCAGGGGCGCTGTACCCGATTGAGTTGTACGTGGTCACGTCTGACAACGTCGAGCACTACGTGCCGAAGGAGCACCGCCTCGAACGGCACGCAGCCGGCAACCATCGCCAGGCGTTGCAGGCGGCGGCGTATGGGCAGAACTCGGCGGGGCAGGCGAGCGTGTGCTTCGTGATCGCGGCGGTCGTCGAGCGGACGGCGAAGAAGTATGGCCCGCGCGCCGAGCGGTACTGCTTCCTCGAGGCGGGGCACGTCGCGCAGAATCTTCTTCTCCAGGCGACGGCGTTGAGCTTGGCCGGCGTGCCGGCCGGCGCGTTCGAGGACGACGATGTGGCGAAGGCGCTCGAACTGCTCCCCGACCAGCGCGTGCTCTACCTCGTCCCGATCGGCCACGCGGCGGGGCACTGAGCTCACCGCGGACGCTGGCGAGCACTCGCCGTGGGACATCCCAGCGGCCTGACGGCCGGGATGCCCTTCCACGGACTACGCCCCATCCGGTATCTCCGGTTCTACGAGCTGCGCCAGTTGCGAGAGCGATTCCTGCCAGCCCAGGTAGCACATTTCCGGAGGTATGGCCGCGGGCACACCCGCCTGCTCAATATCCAAATTCGTACCGCACGCGACTTTTCGCAGCGTGATACGGACCTGCATTTCCCCTGGCAGATTGGGGTTGTCGAATTTGTCCGTGTAACGGATTCGCTCGTTCGATGACAGCTCGACGTAGCGGCCTCCGAACGAATGACTCGCACCCGTGGTGAAGTTCGTAAACGACATCCGATAGCCGCCTCCCACGTGCGCGTCCATCTCGTGCACCTTCCCGGTAAAACCATGCGGCGGAAGCCACTTGACCATCGCCTGCGGATCAAGGAATGCACGGTACACGCGTTCAGCCGGGGCGCGCAGCACGCGATGAAGGCGGATTGTGTTCGTTGAATCGGCCATTGCAGGTAGGTCTCCTTTCGTGTCTTGAACTCGAGAACCGCTCAGTTCTCTCATACTCTGGTCGATCGGCGCGCTGCCAGCCAGACGCGAATCCAAAAATCCGGATAAACCGGGGGCCTATGTCTCGCCATCAATGCCAGTTCGGCAGCTCGGCGAATCGGGTTACGCTCACGCCTTCTCGGCGCACCTCTGGCGATCGGCTGCCGCAACTGCGACAATATCATCCGGGCAGAAGGATGGAGTGAATCATGAGTTGCGTACGTCTACTGGTTGGCACGCGCAAGGGCGCGTTCATTCTGACATCGGACAGCCGGCGCCAGCATTGGGATATCGACGGCCCGCACTTCGCCGGTTGGGAAATCTACCACCTGAAGGGATCGCCGGTTGATCCGAACCGCATCTACGCCTCCCAATCGAGCGCGTGGTTCGGGCAGATCATCCAGCGTTCCGATGACGGCGGAAAGTCCTGGAGCGCGCCGGGTGGAGAGAAGACGCCCGGTCCTCTTGACCCGCCCGGCGGCCTGAGCAACAGGTTTGTGTACGACACGTCGGCCTCGACCGGCAAACCGCTGACCACGCACCAGTGGTACGACGGCACGCAGCATCCCTGGGAGTTCAAGCGCGTCTGGCACCTCGAGCCGTCACTCGCCGATCCCGACACGGCCTATGCCGGCGTTGAAGACGCCGCCATCTTCCGCACGTCGGACGGCGGCAAGACATGGCAGGAACTGGCCGGCCTGCGCGGCCACGGCTCCGGACCCAAGTGGCAGCCAGGCGCCGGCGGCATGTGCCTGCACACGATCGTGCAGGACCCGAAGAACCCGGACCGCATCTTCATCGCCATCTCCGCGGCGGGCGTCTTTCGCACCGATGATGGCGGCAAGACGTGGGCCCCGAAGAACCGTGGATTGACCTCGCAGTATCTGCCCGATCCCAATGTCGAGATCGGCTTCTGCGTCCACCGCATCGCTCTTCACCCGTCGCGCCCGGACACCTTGTACATGCAGTTGCACTGGCACGTGTGTCGAAGTGATGACGGCGGCGATTCGTGGCACAAGGTCAGCGGCAATCTGCCCAGCGACTTCGGTTTCCCTATCGTCGTCCACGCCCACGAACCCGAAACGATCTACGTCGTTCCGATACTCAGCGACTCGCTGCACTATCCGCCGGACGGCAAGCTGCGCGTCTACCGCAGCCGCGCCGGCGGCAATGAATGGGAGCCACTGACCAACGGGCTGCCGCAGAGCGATTGCTACGTCAACATCTTGCGCGGCGCCATGTCCGTCGATTCGTGCGACCCCTGCGGAATTTATTTCGGCACCACCGGCGGCCAGGTTTATGCATCGGCCGATTCCGGCGACATCTGGTCGCCCATCGTGCGCGACCTGCCGGCCGTACTTTCCGTCGAGGCCCAGACACTGCCGTGATTCGCGTCGAACTGCCGTTTCATCTTCGCACGCTGGCCGGCGTTGGCCGTGAGGTCTTGCTGGATGTGAAAGAACCGGTTACGCAGTTCATGGTACTGGACGCGCTCGAATCGCGCTACCCGGTGTTGCGCGGGACCATACGCGATCATGAGACGAAGGCGCGGCGACCTTTCGTGCGGTTCTTCGCCTGCCGCCAGGATCTTTCCCACGACTCGCCCGACGCGCCGCTTCCCGACGAGGTCGCCAGCGGCGCCGAGCCGCTCCTGATCATCGGCGCCATCGCCGGCGGCTGAAAAGGGGGGCAGACTTGCCGTCGCGGTTGGCGTGGTCCTCGACAGGCGTTGTCGGTAGAGTAGCGGCGCTGGAGGTGAGGCGTGCAGGCGGCGCGGCGGATTTCGATCCTTTTGATGCTCATCGGCACGGCAGGCTGCGCCGAGCGGCGCGAGTCCGCCACGGTTGCGGCGCAAGGAACGAAGGCCCCGGACTATCCGGCCCATTGGTGGACGCCGGTTCCTGAGAGCGAGGCCGCCTCCTGGGAAATCCTGCCGCAGGCGGCCGGTCCCGGCGAGGTCATCGTATCCAAACGCAACGAGCTGGGCGTGCTGTCGAACTTCGCGGCCACGCCGTTCACCTTACACGGGCAGCGCTATGCCAGCCTTGAAGGATTCTGGCAGATGATGAAGTACCCGGTGGGGGCGGCCGATCCACGGGCCACGTTCCCGGGCATCATCTGGCCGCACACCCGCGCCGAGGTCGCTGCGATGGTCGGGCACGAGGCGAAGGCGGCGGGCGACGCAGGCACGCGGAACATGAAGGCCATGGGGATCGATTGGGTCACGTTCGAGGGCCGGAAGATGGTCTACCACACGCCGGAGAAGGGGGCCCACTATGCCCTGATCGTCGCGGCCATGCGGGAGAAGGTTCGCCAGAACCCCCAGGTGCGCCGCGTGCTGCTGGCCACCGGTGACCTGATTCTCCGGCCGGATCACCATCAACCGGACGACGCACCTCCGGCTTGGCGCTACTGCACCATCATGAGGGACATCCGGGCGGATTTGCAGAAGGCGCGCGAGTGAGAAGGCTGTCCGCTGCTTTGCGGCACTGATAATCCGGGCGGTGCCACCATCTTACAACTCGATCGCGATCGGTCTTTCAAGGCAATGCTCGGCGAGCAGGTCGGGATTGACGTCCGCGCCCAGGCCATTGGAGGGGAGGCGCGGCGGGCGGCCGGCGTAGCGGAAACGGATGCTGCGACGGGCGATGTCGGCCGCCATCAGAAAGCCGCCGTACGCTCCCTCCGCAAACTGCACGCCGGGGACGTTTTCGAGGAAGCGAACGCCCGCAGCCGAGAGGATGCTCGTCTCGCCCACCATGCAACCGAGCTGAACGCCGACGCCGTGGTGCCGAGCGAAGCCGGCCAACCGCATGGCCGGCAGCAGCCCGCCGCACTTGCTGATGCGGATGTTGAACCAGTCGGCGACGCCGAGGGTCAGCAGACGGTGAGCGTCCTCGAGCGTGACGAGTGACTCGTCGTGGCACACATCGACGTTGCATCTTTCCCGCAGCGTCGGCAGATCGTCGACGTCGGTTTTGGACAACGGCTGCTCGACGGCGGCGATGGGCACGTCGCTCCAGCGGTTGAGCTTCTCGACGGCCTCGGCGAGCGACCAGGCGCCGTTGGTGTCGAGACGCAGGGTCGCGGCGCGGCGCCGCAGTCGTTTCCCGATCGACTTCACCACCGCCCGCAGGCGCTCGTCATCGTTCGGATACCCGACCTTCAACTTGAAGTTGCATATGCCGTACAGGCCCGCCAGTCGCACGGTCCGGACGAGCGAGGCGATCGAATCGCTTGCCAGCACGACGGAATAGCGGATCGTCCGCACGCTGCCCGGGTTGCCGAAGCCGGGCAAGCCCAGCCAGCCGGCCACTTCGCCGACATCGCGGTTGGTGGCCCGCAGGCAGGCGTCGAGCAGGGCAAGTTCGACAGCGGCCCGCGCGGCGGGGCAGGGATAACCGGACTCGCTGAGAAAAGGCAGGGCGTCGATCATCTCGAGCGCCGCCGGAAGCGCGTCGGCCCGCAGGGCGAGCAACTCCTTGACGAACTCGCCGGCCAGCAGCTTGGCGACGGACTCAACCGTTTCGCCGGTGACGTACGGGCGGGGCAGCGTCTCGCCATAGCCGGTGACGCCGTTCATCAACTCCACCGCCACGACGACGGGGTCGCTTACCGCCCGCTCGCCCGCCGCGTGCGAGACCTTGCGCTTCATGGGCAGCGCGAGAGGATAAATGGTCAGACGTTTGACGGCCAGCGTTCGCACCGCAGGCTCCTGTGACCGCGTCATCGAGATCGTGCATAGCTACATTGGCCGCGGCGGCGACGCAAGGACACACGGCCGCAGCGTCGAGACGGGCGGCGCGTGGCAGCGGGAGGCCGCGCCTTGCCTTTGAGACGCTGGCTGTCAAGATGTCGCATCGTGTCGGTGGCTGCCTGGCATCGGACGGGCCGTAGCAGACAGTGATTCCGCGGGTCGCAAAGAATCAAATGCGTGGTGCAATCGCCATACCCTGGAGTCTGTCGCTGCTGCGCGTGGCGTTGGGCGTTGCGTTCTGGGCGGTCGGCGCCCAGGCACGAGCTGCGATGGTGGTCATCGCGGCGGCGAGCGATCTGGCGGACGGTGGGGCGGCGCGCCTGCTGCGGGTGCAGAGCACGGCCGGCAGCGTTGTGGATGCGCTGACCGACAAGTTCTTTGCATGGTCGGCATTGATCGCCCTGGCCGTGGAAGGGCAGTTGGCGTGGTGGCAGCTCGCCCTCCTGGCTCCGCGCGACGTGGTTGTCTTGGTCGGAGCGGGCGCCTATGTGCTTCGACAGCAATCGTGGACGCTGTGTGCCCGGCATGCGCTTCTCGGCAAGGGGGCCACTGCAGCACTGCTCATTTTCCTGTTCGCGGAGCTGAGTTTCCCTGAGGGATATCCGGTCGCGATGTTTGTCTACGGCCTTGCGGTCGTCGCGGGGCTTGCGGCAGCGGTCGTGTATCTTCGCCAGTGGGTTGGAGAGTCGTCGCCGGGAGGCGTGTGAAGAGCGTTACTTGGTGGGCGCGGGTGGCTTGTCGGACTTGGCGCCGGCCTTCTCCGGGACGGCAAAGACCGTGCCGCAACGACCGCAGCGAACCTTCTTGCCGCGCACAGACTCCGGGACACGAAGGAGCGAGCGGCAGGTCAGATTGGGGCACATGATTGTCACGGTCATCCCCGGACCTCTCCGGCCGCATCGGCCACACGCCACGCGCGACGGTGGCGGCGAGTCGTCGACGGGTACATCGTCTGATCCGGCAGACTCCTTAAGGTAACGGCCGGCCTCGCGGGCCCTGCGGCCGCCATGCGGCTTTCGGGCTGGCGGGGAGCATCGTGGCGTTATCGGACAAAGGCCGTCAGCGGTTGTGTTCGAGTGGTCAGCATTGTCGCCGCGGTCGAAGCGAGTAGTATCGTACACGAGTTGAAGGCTGTCGTGTCGCCTCGCGTGACCCCGGAGAACCATGAAACCACCAACCGCTCGTTTGCTGATATCGTGCCCGGATCGCAAGGGAATCATTGCCGCCGCGACGGGATTTCTCGCCGACTGCCAGGCCAACGTCCTTGAGGCCGACCAGCACAGCGACCCCGACGACGGGACGTTCTGCATGCGACTGGAATACGAGACGGCCGACATGGTCGTCACGCACGACGAGATGCTGGCGCGGTTCGCCAGGCTGGCCGCAGATTATCGGATGGAGTGGCGCGTCGCCTATTCGGCGGACCGCAAACGGGCGGCGATACTGGTCAGCAAGGAAGACCACTGTCTGCACGATCTGCTTCTGCGCCGCCGATGCGGCGAAATCGACGTCGACATCCCCTTGATCGTCAGCAATCATTCGGACCTCGAACCTGCGGCGGCCGCTTACGGCGTCGAGTTTCATACATTGCCCGTCGCCAAGGCGACGAAGCTGGAGCAGGAACGGTCACTGCTGCAGCTTCTCGAGGCGAAGGGCATCGACTTCGTCATCCTCGCGCGCTACATGCAGGTCCTCACGCGGCAGGTCATCGATCGATACCCGTCAAGGATCATCAACATACACCACAGCTTTCTGCCGGCGTTCGCCGGCCGCCGGCCGTACCACCAGGCGTATGAGCGCGGTGTCAAGGTCGTCGGGGCCACCGCGCACTATGTGACGGAGGAGCTTGATGCCGGCCCGATCATCGCCCAGGCGACGACGGCCATCAATCATCGCGATACCGTTGACGATCTGGTCCGCAAGGGCCGCGACCTCGAACGCACAGTGCTCGCCACCGCGGTCCGCCTGCACGTGCAGGACAAGGTTCTCGTGCATCAGAACCGGACGATCGTGTTCGAATAGACCAGCCTCGAAGCGAAGGGGACATGCAATGGCAAATGACCTGGTTCACAGCCGAGTGGATGGAAAGGTCGGCGTGGTGGCGCTCAACCGCCCCGAGGCGCTGAACGCGCTCAGCTTCGAGATGCTCGACGCGCTCGGCGACACGCTCGAGCGGCTCGACGCGGACGACGCGGTGAGCGTGATACTGCTGCACGGCAGCGATAAGGCTTTCGCGGCCGGCGCGGACATCAAAGGAATGGCGGATGCCGAGCCCGTCGGGTGGTACCAGCGCGACCCGCTGGCGGCCTGGCAGCGCGTGGCGCGAATCCGCAAGCCGATCATCGCGGCGGTTGCCGGCCACGCTCTCGGCGGCGGGTGCGAGCTGGCGATGATGTGCGACATCATCATCGCCGCGGAGAACGCGAAGTTCGCCCAGCCGGAGATCAAGCTGGGGATCATCCCCGGCGCCGGCGGCACACAGCGCCTGACACGGATCGTGGGCAAGCCTCTGGCGATGGACATGGTGCTCACCGGTCGGACACTGTCGGCGGCCGAAGCGCTCGCCGCCGGACTGGTCAGCCGTGTCGTGCCGGCGGCAAGCTGGCTGCAGGACGCGATGGCGCTGGCCCAGGAGCTGGCGGAGAAGCGCTCCGCGGTGGCGATGCGCGTGGCCAAGGAGGCGGTGTTGAAAGCCTATGACAGCTTTCTGTCACAGGCGCTGCGCGACGAGCGGGATCTTTTTTACCTGCTGTGCGCGAGTGATGACGCGACGGAAGGCATGATGGCGTTCGCCGAGAAGCGAGAGCCGCGATTCGTGGGTCGGTGAAGACCCATCGCGCGCGCCTTCGCCGGAAAGGTGGCCAGTCTCCGCGTCGGCCCATGGGGTCGTGCGGCATCGCAGCGGAGCTCCGTCACGTGCAAGCGCCGGCTGGTAGGCCCCCGTGTAATCCGACGACTTTTCCAGATTCGCTGCGCCTTCCCAACTTGCTGTTTTTCCCCAGTTTAGGGGAATCACGTTACCACGTGGGCACTCCGGAAGCTGGAAAGCGGGTAACCGGACGCCGGCCACGAGATTAAATGAGTGTCATCCATGCCATGTTGAATGCGTGGGCGGTGATTCCAGTCGATTCGCCTATTGACAGGGCCGGACATATTGCTGAAATGCTGGACCTTGAGGATTGCATGGACGCTGGGATGGCGTATGGCGTTCACGAGTCGCGAGCCCGGACGCACGAGTCGTAGTGGGCCGATGCAATCCGCAGGGAGAGGACAGTGCGCAGGCGCGGCGCACGTGGAGTGACAACGGCGAGGATTCTGTAGAAGCGGCGAAACGCTCGAGCGTGGTCGATCTTGCGGGCGTGGAGCCGTGAATCAAGTGAAACGAGCATGTTGAGTTGGTGATATGGGCATCGCCCATGCAGCCGACAGGGTTCCTTCGGTCGTAAAGGAGTAGCACTGATGAAGAAGACGAAGCTGCTGCCGTTGATCGCGTTGACCGGCTTCCTGTTTGCCGGTGGATGCTCGTTCAACGGCCTGCTAAGCAACATCTGGATTGGTTTCGGCCGGGCGATCGGCGGCGTACCCGCACAGGTCGTGACGGACGTGTTCCTGGCGGACTTCATTAATAACCTCGTCCCCCAGTAAACACCGCGATTCACCTGCCGGCGCCGGTTCCGCAGGAACGAGCCGGCGGTGATGCGAGGCACATGCGTGCGGCGCCGGGGCGCGAGGTGATGCCCGCGCGTTTCCGTGTACGTGTGTCGTAGCGTTGGCTCGCGAGCCCTCTGATGACCTGCGGGTCGATCGGGAGGGCTTTTCTATGCGCAGTGGTGCGGCTCGGTCTCGAAGTCGCGCTGGAGGCCGGCAAACCGTCGCGTTTGTTAACGGCCCTCCATTACAAAATCACCCCGACCCCCTCGTAACAGTATTGACAGAAGGTGCCGAGTCGCCACCATGGGGGCGTTGCGTGGCTTCCCCGCGAGCGCGGTCGCACCGCCGCAGAACCGGTCGTAAGCAATGCCGAGCGTTCTACGCGGCCTTGGGAAGCCGAAGGCGGAGGGCCTGCGGGCGGTATTCACGGCGGGGGGCAATCCAACCCTCATTCGATGACGGAGGTGGCTCGATGAAGATGCGAACCAAACGCCGGGCCCTTCGGCGCCGGTGCATGTCGATAGGGCTCGTTGGAACGTTCTGTGCGTCTCTGCTCGGCGGCTGCGACCTCGGGGAGTTCACGACGACGACCACCTCGACGGTTACGTTGAACGCGCGGGACATCGTCCATTTCCTTGTAACCTCTGCGGTCCTTACCCCTCTTGAGGTGTTCATCAACAACACGGTGGATTCGGTATTCGATCAGGTCAATCAGGAGTAGCGGCAAGTGCATTGGCGTAGGGGAAAAGCGCCTCTTGGCGTGTTGGCCGCGCTGATTGCGTTCGCTTGTGTTTCCGTCGCGACCGCGGACGTCATCGTGCTGACGGAAGGCAGTCGCCTGAACGGCAAGATCGACCGACTCGCGGACGGCAAGCTGACCGTGATCACCGATTTTGCCGGCACGCTGCAGATCGACGCGTCGTTGGTGGAGTCGATCGAGACGGACCGGCCGCTGGTGGTCGGACTCGAATCAGGCGATCGACTTATCGGCCCGATATCGTCGCTGCCGGACAACGAAGGTGCGCTGGTCCAGACGCAGATGGGGGGGATCCCGGTTAACGTCGACAAGATCCAGGCGATCTGGTCGAAGGACGGCAAGAGCCCCGAGGCGCTGGCCATGGAGGCCGAGGTGGCGAAGATTCGGGCGGAGATGGCGGCGAAAGAGCCGAAGTGGACGGGATCGATCGACGCCGGGATCTTCTACAAGCAGGGCAACAAGGAAGTGGTGAACGCGCTGGGCCACGCCGAAGTTCGGCGCCAGACGGACGATGACCTGCTGCGGTTCTGGGCCCTCGGCAACTACAGCAAGGAAAGCAAAGTCCGCAACGTCGCCGAGGCCAAGGGTGGTGCGTATTACGAGTACTCCTTCACGCGACGCTGGTTCGCCTTCGGCAGCACCGAGTTCGAATACGACGAGTTCGAGAACCTCAACCTCCGCGCGATCCTGTCAGGCGGCGCCGGCTATTACTGGTTGCGACGCCCCGATCAGGAATTGAAGACGCGGGGCGGTGTCGCCTTCATGCATGAGTCCTTCATGGACGATCAGCAGACGAACACCGGCATGCTGGATCTCGGCGTGGACTATCGCCTCGACCTCGCCCCGTGGCTTCAGTTCAAGCAGAGCGTTACGTACTACCCGACCTGCCGGTCCACGCGCGACTATCGCTTGGTGTCCGACAGCGCGTTCCTGATTCCGCTGGCCAACAGCGACGTATGGAAGCTCAAGCTCGGCGCATCGTACGAATACGACTCGCTTCCGCCGCCGGGCGTCGATCGTCTCGACGAGACGTACTACGCCAATATTCTGTACGAGATCAAGTAGACGGCTGCGGCCCTCGGATTACGGTGGGGGGAACACTGTCGCGCCGCCGGGGGTGAAGCGCACGATCAGGTCGAAGAGGCGGCAGCCCAGCCGCTTCGTTAGCTCCCGATTCTTGATCATCGCCAGGTGGATTGCGTCGCAGGTGAACCGCGCGAAGTAGTTCGTCTCCACCGCGCGGCCCATGCCTTCGAGAATCACAAGGTCGCAGTCTTCCGCGGCGGTGTTGCATTCCGCCGTCACGTCCGCCAGATCGATCAGCGGGCAGTCGCAACCGGTACCCGTCGAGGATATGCGGCGTGAGGCGAGCGTACGGGCCAGAGCGTCGTCTCCGTCGGCGGCCAACGCCAGCACGTCATTCAGCTCGCCCACGGTCACGTCGTTGAGCGACGGTGCATCGTTTGCGGCCAGCACGACCGCGCAGCCGTGCGATGCCAGATAGCGGGCCAGGGGCAAGGCACCGAGGACGACGTCTCCCCCGGCGTTGTCGACGAAGTAGATCGCCCGTCGATACCGCAGACCGGCGGGGCGCAGCCGCTCGATGACGGCGTCCAATTCGTCAACGAACCACGGTCGGTCGCCGAGCTGGTCGAGCGTTTCGAAGAAGTTGATACCGCCGCGTGAATGCTGGTCGACCGTTTCCTTGGCGCCGAGATCGAACTTGTTGCCCGCCAGAATGCCGCGGAAAAGCGTTTCGACGAGGCGATCGTCCGGCTCGGCGTCGAGTTTCGCGAGCACGCCGGGCAGATGCCCCAGCGCCGCGAGATTCTCCGTGCGCTTCACACGATCGTACGGATCGCCGAGGCCGTACTCACGCATCATGTCCGCGCGGATCTTGCAGAGGACGTAGATGTCCAGCGGCTCGGCGATCTCGTGCTCTCGCCGGAGTCGGTTGAGCACTTCGAGGAACGCCTCTCTGTACGCTGCCATCGCCGTTTCGCTCGGTGGATAATCGCTGGTGCGCGCGTGTTCAAGAAGCGATTCGGTGTGTTCGTCGAAGATGTCGATCCACGCGGCGCGACCTTCGAGATCGGTTCGCAGGTCCCAGTCGCAGGCCTGGTACGATTGCGGGTCGGCCAGTTTGCAGAACTGCGGCATCGGTGCTGTTTTCCTTCACAGTGGTTCAACGGACGCGGTCGGATGATTCCGGCCGGCGAATGCTCGGCACCTCCCGCGGCAGGTCGCCGATGCCGTTCAGGATGAGGTCGGGCTCGTGCGCGAGGTTCGTGGCATTCCCATCCCATCGGCCGCTGCGCACCAGCGCGGTCCGCATGCCCGCCGCGGCGGGGCCATCCACGTCGGCGACGGGCGTGTCGCCGACGAAGAGCACCTCGTCAATCGACAGGCCCGGCGCGAGCGCCGCGGCTTCGGTCATCGCCCGTTCGTAGATGAGCTTGTGCGGCTTGCGCATGCCTACCGTGCTCGAGAAGACGATGAACTTCAGTTGCCCGGCGAGTCCCAGCCGCTTCAACTCGACCAGGCAGATTCTCTCCGGCACGGCGCAGTTGCTTACCAGGCCGAGGATGTAGCCGGCCGCCGTCAGCTTCGCCAGCGCCCGTGAGGATTCCGGAAAGACGTCGAGGCAGCCGATCCACGGTTGCCAGAACGCCTCGACGAGCCGCCGGTCGGGCAGGCCGGCCGGCAGGACGAGCCGGTGCTCGCGGGCCCAGGCGGCAAGAAAGCCGCCCGTGTCGAACTCTCGCAGGTCGTGATCGAGCCGGCGCTCGCTCATCGCCGGCGAAAACCTTTCGAGCAAGTCCGTGACCGCCGACTCCGAAGGCTCCACTCCCTCGCGTCGAAGAAAAGCAACGCCGGCCTGGACGCATGGGCGGATCGTCTCCT
>JBECKQ010000027.1:0-3466 GCA_040235375.1 Phycisphaerae bacterium
ACGTGCAGGTAGCCGTACGTCAGCCCGACGCTGACAACCGCCACCCCCGCACACAACAAGACCCACGCCCCGACCCTCATGGCAGCATCTCCTCTCACAAGCTTTTATAACGCCGAGGGAAACCGACGGCCATTCTCGCCCCCGATCGCACGCGCAAGAAGCCTGTCCCGGGCAGGTGCTGCTCCAAGCCAGGGGGTGCCATGCGCCGCTTCTGAACGCCTTTCCCCGTCCAGCGCGTTGGTGTAGTATCGATCACACGAAACGCTGGGCGAACGATCGAGGCTTTCCTCGTCGGACTCAGGAGGGCGCCTCATGGGCGGTTTTGGTTACGACATACCGATCAGTCTGGATGAAGCTCTCATCGTCAAAGCTCAGCAGCCCAAGCCGTCATTGTGTGATCGACGGCTGCATCGCGAACCACAGCCTCCCACGCCGGCGGATTGCTATCCGCAGTTCATCCAACTGCCGCTGCCGACGGTCACACAGGCCATCTGGCGTGACTTCTTGGAGTGGACCGAGCAAACGACTCGTCCGCCTACGGCCTCGACCCGCGCCGCCCTGGAATACCTTTGCCAAATCCCGACGGAGGTCACGATATCGGCGACGCGCGCCGGTGCGAGTGATCCCTACAAATGCGGCCTGTACTTTCGGTTCTCAGGGTGTGCCGGCATGGCGGAGGTCATGTCCTACCTGGTGGCCCATTGGGTACACCTGTGGTACGGAGCCAATCAGGCCCGAGTCGAGCGCGAGATGTTGGGGCCGCACAATATCAGAACTCTGCCGCTCGATTACCGGCCAGGCCATGGCGAGACCCAGTTTGCTCCGGCGGGTGCCTGGGGTTACGCGCGGTACTGGACCGGCGGCAGCGAGTATCGCACGGTTGACGATTTTGGGGAGGAAACCGAACATCCCACGATGTTTGAACTGGACGTGGCAGCTACCGACGGCAACGACGCAGAGGCCCTCGAAGTGCTGCAACAACTCGACGCCAGGTTCGCCGCGCTCATGAGCGATGGGCGGTGCCTTTGCCAGATCTGCGCGCCCGATGTTGATTTCGAGCCGGACCTCGAGTTGAGGTGACTGCGGAACGCGTGTCCGGTGGGAGCCTCTGCTCGCTCCCGAGCAGGAGAGAGGAGAGCAGGAGACCGGCCGCGTGGGGCGGCCTCTGTGCCTCGCTTCGCTCGGCACGGGAGTGGATGGGAATCGAACCCACCAGGCGCCGCGCGAACGACGCCTCAACGGCTTTGAAGGCCGCGGGCCCCACCAGGTGGCCGGACACTCCCAGGCAGGCCTCATGCTTCA
Source organism: Phycisphaerae bacterium (assembly GCA_040235375.1). Taxonomy (GTDB): domain Bacteria; phylum Planctomycetota; class Phycisphaerae; order UBA1845; family UBA1845; genus JBECKQ01. The sequence continues at coordinate 1,303 of JBECKQ010000027.1, forward strand.
GGCCTGAGTTTTCAGTGTTCAGTCTGCAGTGTTCAGTCCTTGGACCTCGGGCGCCAGCGTACCGCGCCGAGCCCTTTGAGAAAACCTCGCCCCGCCTGCGCGATCCGCCCCGCCCCGTCAGGAAACCGACGAACGCCGTCAACCCTCCCACCCCGGCAGGCCCAAGCCAATCAGAACCGCGCGGCGCAAGCCCGCGGTCAATCGCCGTCAACGCTTCAACACTTCCCTCGGTCACCGTCGCGCGTCGCCCGGTCCGAGCCGCGCCCGTCAGGAAGCGGACTGACGCCGTCAACCCTCCGACCCAGGCGAGCCTGCGCCGATCAGAGCCGCGAGGCGCAAGCCCGCGGTCGATCGCCGTCAACGCATCATCGTTTCCTTCCCGCCTCCGGTCTCCGGCCTCCAGTCTCCAGCCTGCCCCGCGCCGCCATTCGCACTTTCTCACCTTCTCACTTTCGCACTTTCTCGCCGCGCCAGCGCTACGATTGACCCTTCGGCACCCGTTCCCTAAAGTACCCTGCCTGCTGCGGCAGATTGTCGCAGGAGTGGCGAACAACACGACAAGCGAGGTTCAACCGTGGAACGAACACTCATCATCCTCAAGCCCGACTGCGTGCATCGCCGCCTGATCGGGCGGATCATCCAGCGTTTCGAGGACAAGGGGCTCACCGTCGTCGGCATGAAGCTCATGCAGATCGACAAGCCCCTCGCCGAGCGGCACTACGCCCCCCACAAGGGCAAGCCCTTCTACCCCGGCCTCATCAGCTACATCACCTCCGGCCCGGTCGTGGTCATGGTGCTCGAAGGGCCGGGCGTCATCGCCGTCGCCCGCAAGATGATGGGCAAGACCTTCGGCTACGAGGCCGAGCCCGGCACCATCCGCGGCGACTTCGGCATGAGCAAGACGCTCAATCTCGTCCACGGCAGCGACGGCCCCGAAACCGCCGCCACCGAGATCGCCCTGTACTTCCAGCAGGGCGAACTGCTCGAGTACCGCACCGCCGCCGACGCCTGGATCACCAAGCCGGACGAGGTGTAGCCGATCAGCACCGTGCCCCGGAGAATCGCGATGAAAGTCCAACCGATCGAATCGCACGAGCAGAACCCGGTCACCATGGAAGGCGCCGATCGCGTGAAGATGCGCATGCTCATCGGCCCCGCCGACAAGGCCGGCAACTTCCACATGCGGCACTTCACCATCGAGCCCGGCGGTCACTCCCCGCATCACCAGCACGACTACGAGCACGAAATCCTCATCCTGGCCGGCAGTGGTGTCGCGAAAAGCGCCGCCGGCGACCGCCCCTTCAAGGCCGGCGACGTGATCTTCGTGCCACCCAACGAAAAGCACGGCTTCCAGAACACCGGCGAAACCCCGCTCGAATTCATCTGCCTCATCCCCGCCCCGCAGGATTGCGCGAAGTAGAAGCACTGCGTGGTGCCACATTGTGGCACGGGCATCCCTGCCCGTGATTCGCCGCCGCAACGCAGCGGCATCTCGATTGCCCCCAACCACGCCGCACCGCCGGCAACCACGAAAACCCCGGACGCCGCAACTTCCCGCTTGCCTTCTGGGTGTGTACGGTGTATGTTTGGTATACAGTGGGTCGCTGCCCCTGCGCCCGCCGGAGGAGGGGGATCGGCATGTCTGCGATCAAATTGCCCAAAGCGCCAATCCGACCCACCAACCGTCCGGCCTCTGCCTGTAAGCCCAGCAGCCTGAATCGACATGTGCCCAATGGTCACCGAGCCCGCCCCGCGGGCTCCGATCCCCCCAAGGTCCGCTTTTCGCGCACTCCGCTTTTCGATAGCGCCGGGGCACATGGCCCACCCTCGTTTTTGGCCGAATTCACCGATAGACGGTGTTTTTACATCGGCTGGAACCACCAGAAACGCGGTTTTTATACGGATCGGTGTATTTGCCCAAAAACGCGGTTCGCCGATCAGCGCCCCTCCGGGTCAGGGGCCACCTGCGTCGGGCTTGATTCCAGCCGGCAACACCCCGCCACGCAGTCAAGCCTCCCCAGTCTTGGAAATCTGCGTAATCTGCGAAATCCACGGACGAATTCCCTATCTTCACAACGGCCGCCGCCTCTCTCCAATCCGCATGCGTCTGCGCATCGCCATCGCCCGCGGTTTCCCCTCGAACGCACCGCGCGTTCTAATGCCC
>JBECKQ010000032.1:0-21084 GCA_040235375.1 Phycisphaerae bacterium
ACCCTCACCACTTGCCTATCGTCGACGCGGACCTGCTTCTTGTGCCCGCGCGAGTTACGCTTGGTCGTCGTCTGGCCCCAGGTCCAGTCGCCGATGTACTTACGGTTTTCGAGCATGCGCCGGACGATTTGATGGCGCCATCCTGGCTTCCATGACCGGTGGCCCTTGTCGATTCCGAGTTCGTTGAGCTTCCGCGCAATAGCGCTGATGGACATGCCGGCGGTGAACCAGGCGAAGATCATCCGGACAACCTTCGCTTCCGGATCGAAGATCACGATGACCTTCTTCGGTTTCGGCCCGCGCCCGGTCCATTGCGTGTGATTCGAGTCGGCGAAGTCGGCTCGGTAGCCGTACCCGTAATCGCCGGCCGACCCGTTGCCATCCAGCACCCGGCCCTCCTGGCCACGCCGCACACGACGGCCCAACTCGCGGATGGTTGTGCTGTGGTGTAGTCCAAGCACTTGAACCTTCAGTTCCCAGCCCGGCTCGTTAGTGTCGACGCCCTCGCCAGTCGAGATGAACCGACCACCGGAGTAGACCAAGTCCGTGACGAGTTGCAGCACATTGTCGCCTCGGCTGAAGCGTGCCTGGTCATCCACGGCCAGAACACCGACTTCGCCACGCTCGATCATCTGGACCAGTTGCTGCATGACCGGCCGATCGGCCAGCGTGCCGGACTCCGCCCGATCTTGGAGCACCAACGCCCCATCAGGATTTACTTCTCTGGCCGGCAAACCGCGACGAACATTTCGCTCCTGATCCTCGCAACTCCCTGGCCGCTGCATCTCGCTTGAGTATCGAGTCAGAATCACCGTTTGTTTCGCTGACATCCTGGCATACACTCCCTGGGGCGACCAACCATATGGTTGCCGCCGGGAGGGCAGCCGAGACTGTCCGTGCGCAGAGCGTCCCCATCGCCGAGCCTACTTCCGCTTGGCGTACAGGCCCGGCTGAACGTACTGGAGAATCGAATCTCCAGAGAATTCAAGGACTTGCGGGAACAGGCCGCGGACCAGCCTCAGCCCGGGGATTTCGTCCACAAAGGTGCAACGCCAGTCGCCCCGATCGCGGCGGAGGCCGCAGTAGAGCCCGCCGTGGCAGGCGGTCACCTGATCACCTGCTCAATTCGAGCGCGGCAATTTCACATGGCTTTCATGTTCGAAAACTGGGGCTTCGCATATGATCAGCCCCGAAGTCAATCTGAGGCAATGCGCTGCTCAAGAGCAGTGGCACACGCGTTGACCATGTCGCATCGACGAACGTGCCGCCTCACCCCTTCAGGCCGGAAGTGATGATGCCGGACATCAGGTGGCGCTGGGCGATGAAGAACAGGATGAGCAGCGGCGCGACCGTGATCGTGCACGCCGCCATCAGCAGGTTCCACGGCGTGCCGCCGTGCTGGTGCTGGTAAAGCTGCAACCCCAGAGCCAGCGTGTAATTGTCCTGATGGTGCAGGTATACGAGCGGGGCGAGAAAATCGTTCCACACGTAGATGAAGTGCAGCAGGCCCACGACGGTCAGCGCCGGAATCGCGAGTGGCAGAACAACGCGCCAGAAGATGCTCCAGTGCGAGCAGCCGTCGAGCCGCGCGGCGTCGGAAAGCTCATCCGGAATCTGGAGGAAAAACTGCCGCAGAAGAAAAACGTTGAACGCAGCGGAGAACCAGGCCGGCACCCACAACGGCTTCAACGTGCCTATCCAGCCCAGCGCCTTGAAGATGAAATACGTCGGGACCATGACGGCCGGAAACGGAATCATCATCGTCGAAAGCATGACGACGAAGAAGAAACCGCGCCCGCGCCAGCACACCTTCGCGAACCCGTAGGCGACGACCGCGCTGGACAGAACCATCCCGGCCACGCCGAGAATCGCGACGATCAACGTGTTGCGCAGGTAGAGCGGGAAGTGGACTGTCTCGCTGGTCAGCACGCCTTCGTAGCCGGTACGCTCAACACCCTCGTCATCCACAAAGTGCGGCCGGCCGCTGACGTAATTCTCCACGAGGTACTGCGGGATCTTCCGCGGCTTCTCCGGCAGCAGCCCGGTGCCAGTGGTCGAAATGTCCTCCTGCGGCTTGAGGCTCGTCGCGATCATCCAGACCAGCGGCAGCGCAAACGCGATCGATACGACCGCCGCGGCGATGAGGGCGGCCGCTCTTTTTCGTCCGTTCCATCTCACCGCAGCGCCCCCCGGTAGAAAACTAGCCGTCGACTCAGTCGGAAGGCGAACAGCGTAAGGAGCAGGATTACCAGCAGTTGCACCCACGCCAGGGCCGAGGCGTACCCAAACCGGTGGTAGTTGAATGCCAGGTCGTACAGGTAAACGGTGAAGAAATACGCGTTGCGCTGCGGGCCGCCGCCGGGCAGCATGACGTAGGGCACGGCAAAGATCTGCCAGACGAAGATAATGCCGACCACGAGGTTGAAGAAGATCGCCGGCGAGACCATCGGCAGGGTGACGTTGATCAATCGATGCCACGCGCCGGCGCCGTCGAGGTGCGCCGCCTCGTAGAGCTCTATCGGCACTTCCTGAAGTCCGGCCAGGTAGATGACGACAGTGGCCCCCAAGCTCCACAGGCTCAGCAGAATCATGCTGGGCATGGTCCACTGCGGATCGTTCAGCCAGTTCGGTCCGCTCACGCCGACCGTGGCGAGCGCCGCGTTGATCAGGCCGTAGCGTGCGTTGAACATCCACGCCCAGACCATTCCGACGGCCACCAGCGGCACCAGCGTCGGCGCGAAAATCACCGCCCGCCACAGTGACCTGCCCGGGATGGGCGCGTTCAATAGCAGCGCGAGACCGAGCGCGATCACGGAGCCGATGGGTAGCGCAATCGCCGCATAAACGGCCGTGTTCTCCAGAACCTTCCAGAACAGCGGATCGTCCGCCAGCGTCCTCCAGTTCTCGCCACCGGTGAAGACGGGTGAACGCATCCCGTTGAACTGGCAGCAGCTCAGATACGCGGAGTACGCGGCGGGCGCCAGGGTGAACGCGCAGAAACCGATCAGCCAGGGACTGATCCAGATCAGCCCGCGCACCGTTCCGTCATGACCTCCTCGTCTCACCATCGCCGTGCTAGGGGTACTTCACACCGTAGCGTTCGAGGCGCAGCTTGGCCAGTCGCGTAAGGTCGTCAATGCGCGCCTGGCATTGATGCAGCCTTTCCGATGCCGGCGCCCCGGTCAGCCAGATATCGCGATACGCGGCGGCAAACTCGCCCTGCAATTCGGGCCAGTTGGACAGCGGCGGCGCCGTGGTCGCGTCGGGCGATCGCGCCAGCCGGTCGTGCAGAGCGATGGCGGGATTCGGATGCGTTGTCAAGAACGCGTCGGACTGCTCGGCCAGCGGGCTGTTCTTGCAGTGCATCCAGCAGAGCCATTCAATCGGACGCAGCGGCGGCATGGGGCGCTGCGCGGGCCCGGTCGCGGCCTGCTCGACGTAGTACTCGTAGCCGCGCCGCGGCTCGACGCCCGGCGGCGAGTGCATGCTGATCGGCGGCTCTTTGTAGAGCCATTCGATGAACCGCCAGGCCTCGTCGGCATGGCCCGCGCCGCGCGGGATCACGATAATGTCCTGATCGCAGTACGCCGCTTCCCGTCCGTCAATCGTCGGGAACGGGGCGACGCCGTAGTCCAACTGCGGCGCGAACGCGCGGATGGTGTTGGCGAACCACGGCCCCTGCCGCACCATGGCCAGCCGGCCGCTCATGAAGGGATTGTCCGGCGAGTTGAAGTTGCCCAGGCCCGATTCGAATTCCGTAACGTCGCGAACGCCGAACCGCCGGGCGTACGCCCCTACCCATTCGTACGCGGCGAGAAACGCCGGCGTGTCCACGCGAAACTCGCCAAGCGCCGGATTGTACAGCTTGCCGCCGAACCACAGCGGCCACGTATCCCAGAACCAGCCGAACGTGTCGGGAGACGCGGGCAGGTATGCCATCATTTCGATGCGCCCGCTGTCGTCGCGCCGGGTCAAAACATCGGCGTAAGCATCGAGTTGGGCGATCGTGCGCGGCGGAGCGGCCGGATCGAGCCCGGCGGTGGTGAGTTCTTCGGCGTGCTGCGCGAGGATCGTCTTGTTGTAATAGAGCGCGATGCTGGCGGGCGTTAGCGGCAGGGCATACAGCTCGCCGTGATAGCGACACGCCTTCTCGAACACGGGTATGAACATCTCCGGTTCAATGCCTGCGGCGCGAGCGCGATCGTCGAGCGGTTCGAGTCCGCCGCCCGAAGCGAAGCTGGGAAGGTCCTTTTGCCACAGCCCGGCGAGATCGGGCGGGTCGCCGCCCGTCACCGCTATCATGGTCTTCAGGTCGACGCCGGTTGTGGGAACGTAGTCCACGTACACGCCATGCGCTTTGCCCGCGGTCTCGTTGAAGCGGTTGACGATGGCGCGGGCGGCGTCGCCTTCGAACCCCACCCACTTCTCCCAGTACGTGACGACGACGCGACCGCGCGGCTTGGCCCCGGCGCTTCGCGGGCCGAACAGAATCAGTCCGGCGGCCGTCACGACGAGTGCCATCACGAACACGGCGCGTAGCGCATAGGCGATCGACGTCCGCAGTCTCATCGCGCTTAGCTTACCATAGAACCGCCGGCTTCGGGTGTCCTCTTCCACCACCCCGATGAAACAGTTTCAACACATTCTTCGAGTCTCGGAACCGAGCGTTCGCCGGCGCGAGTTGACAGTACGGCCATCAATGTGAAATCATGCTGACCGCTCACCGCGAAGGGTGCTCGGCTGCTGTGTTGTCGACTCGGCGTCGGCGGATAGGGAACGGAAGAAATGACTGGAACGCGCGCAGGCTGGATGCGATACGTCGGATGGATGCCCGTTGCTCTGATATGTCACACGCCGGCATTGGCGGCGCCGCCGACCGTCGGAGACCGAAGGCCTTCCATCGTACGCGTCGAAAAGACGGACACCGGCTATCGCCTCCTGCGTAACAGCGCGCCGTATGTCATCAAGGGCGCCGGAGGGCGAAACAACCTCGACGCTCTCGTCGAGGCCGGCGGCAACTCGATACGCACGTGGCACACGCATAACCTCGGGCGGACCCTCGATGAAGCGTATGAACGCGGGCTCTCCGTCACCGTCGGCATGTGGCTCGGGCACGAGCGGCACGGCTTTGACTACTCGAACCCTCAGGACGTAGCCCGCGACAGGGACCGCGCCTTGCAGGCCGTGGTCGAATACAAGGACCATCCGGCCGTGCTGATGTGGGGCATCGGCAACGAGATGGAGGGTGATGGCGACAACCCGCTCATCTGGAAAGCCGTCGATGACATCGCGAAGAGGATCAAGGACATCGATCCGAATCATCCGACGATGACGGTCGTCGCCGGTACGGGCCACGACAAGGTCCGCGAGCTGATCGAACATTGCCCCCACATCGACGTGATCGGCGTCAACGCGTACGGCGACCTGAGCCGGATCCCGGGCGAGTTGAAGCAGCAGGGCCTCGACCGGCCGTACGTCATCACCGAGTTCGGACCGTACGGCTGGTGGCAGGTCGGCAAAACGCCGTGGGGGGCTGAGCTCGAGCCGACAAGCACGCAGAAGGCGGAGACCTATCTCGAGAGCTACAAGGTGGCGGTAGCGGGCGAACCGCGCTGTCTCGGGGCCTACGCCTTCCTCTGGGGCGACAAGCAGGAGCACACGCGTACTTGGTTCGGCATGTTCCTGCCGAGCGGCGAACGCACGGCCGCGGTCGACGTGATGAGCCGCGAATGGACCGGCCAGTGGCCGGCGAATCGCTGCCCGCGCATCTCCGCGTTGACAGTCGAGATGTCCGGCGAATCCGCGACAACAACGCAGCCCGCCGCACACGTCTACCCGACCGGTGCCAAAATCCACTGCTCGGTTCAGGCGGACGACCCGGACGGCGACAAGCTGGTCTATCGCTGGGAGCTTCGCTCGGAGTCCACGGATCGACGCTCGGGTGGTGATCGGGAGCAGGCGCCGCCTGATCACCCTGATGCGATCGTCAACGTCGAGGGTCACAACATAACGCTGCGGGCGCCGCAAACCGCCGGACCGTATCGCGTGTTCGTGTACGTCGTGGACGGCCACAACAACGCGGCCACCGCGAACGTTCCCATTCTCGTGAAGTAGCCGATTGACCGGCTGATTTGCGTGAAGGAAGAAACAAGTCCCGTTGCGCTCGCCTATTTCCACGCCGAAATGCCCGCCGGTGTAGTCCACCATACACGGCCGCACGAGAACTCTGGCCGATCGTCTGCTCCTCCATCCCGTATCGCCCTTCCCGATTCACGGAGCTACAGTAGATCATGTTGGTCGATCGGGCGGACCGGCATTCGTGACTCAACTGGGTCCACCGGCTCCAAACAGGCGCGACATGCGCCCGATCGGCATTTGTCAGCGGCGGGTCGAAACGCCGCGGAAGGAGATTGCCATGCGAATGTTGATTACAGCCACGATGTCCGTTGACAAGTTCAACGCGGCGGTGCGCGACGGAACGGCCAGTGAGAAGATCAGTCACATCCTCGAGCTCACGAAGCCGGAAGCCGTCTATTTCACCGAAACAAATGGCCGGCGAACGGCATTGATCATTGCAGACGTGGCAGAGCCAGCGAGCGTCCCGGCGCTTTCGGAGCCGTGGTTCCTGAACTTCGACGCGCAGGTCGAGTTCCGGATTGCCATGACCTCGGCCGACCTGCGGCAGGCAGGGCTGGAAAAGCTCGGCAAGAAGTGGGCCTGAAGGCGTTTCGATGATTGTCGCATAGCATCGTGCGGGTCGAGCCTGCCGGGATCACAAGAAAGGAGCTCGGCATGATCGCGGTGATGGGAGCAACAGGGAACACCGGCCGGAAGATTGCCGAAACGCTCCTCGAATCAGGCGAGAAAGTCCGCGCACTCGGCCGATCGATGAGCAAGCTTGCGGAGCTGAAGCGTGCGGGGGCCGAAGCTTTCGCGGGTGACGCGGCCGACGCGGCGTTCCTCGCCAGTGCCTTTCGCGCAGCGGACGCCGTCTATACTCTGCTCCCAACCGATCCTCGCGCGGCAGACGTCCGTGCCGAACAGGACCGCCAGGGCAAGGCCATCGCCCGAGCCATCCGCGAAAGCAACGTTCGCTACGTCGTCGCTCTGAGCAGCCTCGGGGCGGACTCCGCCCAAAAGACGGGGCTGATCGCGGGTCTGCACGCCCAGGAAGAGCGCCTCAAACGGCTGGAGGGAGCGAACGTGCTTCTGCTTCGCCCGGCGTCGTTCTTCGAGAACTTCTACAACCTGCTGCCGATGGTCAAACATGAAGGCTTCATTGGCGAGTCCGTTCCGCCGAATCTGCCCATTCCGATGGTCGCGACGCGCGACATCGCCGACGTGGCAGCCTTAGAGCTCAAGAGGCGCGGCTGGAACGCCACCGCCATACGCGAACTGCTCGGCCCCCGCGATCTCGCATACGCCGAGGCGGCGCGCATCCTCGGCCAACGGATCGGCAAACCGGATCTCAAATGCGTCGAACTCTCAGACGCCCAGATGGCCGAGGCGCTTGTGCGCGCGGGATTCTCCACGAGCTTTGCCGGCCTCTATACGGAGATGACCCGCGCGTTCCAGGACGGGACAATCAGGCCGCGTGAAGGGCGCACCGAGCAGAACACCACGCCGACGAAGTTCGAAGACTTCGCCGGTGAGCTTGCCGACGCCTACGAATCCGTGCCGTAGACGATCCGCGCAGTAAACGATGTCCTCATGCCCAGCGGCGTCACGTGATCAGGCGAACGGTGTCGCGGGCGATCATCAGCTCCTCGTTCGTAGGGATGACCCACACGGCGGTCCGGCTGAGATCGGTGGCGATGGAGAACGGCTCGGCCGAGCGGCGGTTGTTCTTCCCCTGGTGCAGCTCGATACCGAGCGGGGCAAATCCGTCGAGGATCTTCGCCCGCATATCTATGGCGTTCTCGCCGATGCCGCCGGTGAACACAATCGCGTCGCAAACGCCGAGTTCCGCGAGGAACGCCCCGACGTACTTGCGGACGCGATGCGCGAACACGTCGATGGCGAGCGCGGCACGCTCGTTGCCCTTGTCCGCGGCGGCCATGACGTCCCGCAGATCGCGTGACACGCCGCTGATCCCGAGCAGCCCGCTCTTCTTCTCCAGTGCGTCGCGAACGTCGTCGATGGCCATGCCGTTGCGGGCAACGTGGAAGATGATGGCGGGGTCGATGTCGCCCGATCGCGTGCCCATCACCAATCCTTCGAGCGGAGTAAGCCCCATCGTCTGGTCAATGGCGCGGCCGCCACGGATGCACGACATGCTGCATCCGTTGCCGAGATGCAGTGTGATCAGGTTGGGTTCGGGCTTGCCGAGCAACTCCGCAGCGCGGGCGGCGACGTACTTGTGGCTCGTGCCATGGAAACCATAGCGGCGGATGCGCTTCTGGGTGTACCACTCGTACGGCACCGCGTAGAGATAAGCAGCCGGTGGCATGGTCTGGAAATACGCCGTGTCGAAAACCGCAATCTGCGGCTTGCCGGGCAGTATTTTCATGGTCGCCTGCAAGCCGGCCAGATTGGCGGGATTGTGCAGCGGCGCCAGCTCGCAGCAGCGCTCGATGGCCGCCGTCACCTTGTCATCGACGACGACGGAGTCGGCGAAATCGTCGCCGCCGTGAACGACGCGGTGCCCGACCGCGCGAATGTCAGTTGGATCCTTGATAGGCGGGGGGGCTCCGAAGGCCGTCAGCAGCTCCATGATCTGACCGATACCGGCCTCGTAGTCGCCGATACGGTCGGAGCGCTCGAATTTCTTGCCATTGACGCTGTGCGTCGTGTTCGACTGCGCCTCGCCGATGCGTTCAATGAGGCCGGCCGCAAGCTCCGCCTCTCGCGCCATGTCATAGAGTTTGTACTTGATGGAAGAGCTGCCGCAGTTGATTACGAGAATCTTCATGCGTTACCCCGTCATGCATGGAACGACAAGACCGCCGCCCCTGAACCGGACAAAACCGCCACAAACGCCGTCACCGCAATCCGAGCCGCGCCCGTCAGGAAGTGGACTAACGCCGTCAAACCCTGATTCGCCGTCAACACCCCGCCCTGCACCGGCAACTCTTTGCCGAGTCACCCCGTCCGAGCCGCACCGGGCAGTAGAACCTCCGCGCGGGCCGGCCGGCCGTCACACTGCCGCCGCCTGAATCGCCGTCACCGCCACCGTGTAGAAGATATCGTCGACCGTACAGCCGCGCGACAGATCGTTCACCGGCTTATTCAGACCTTGCAGCACGGGGCCGACCGCGATGGCGCCCGCGGAGCGCTGCACCGCCTTGTAGGCGATGTTGCCGGCGTCCAGATCGGGAAAGATGAAGACGTTGGCCCTTCCCGCCACCGGCGAGTCCGGCCATTTCAGCTTGCCCACGTCGGGATCGATGGCGGCGTCGTACTGGAGCGGCCCGTCGATGGCAAAGTCGGGGTTGCGCTCCTTCACAAGCTTGGTGGCCTCCGCCACCTTGTCAACCGACTCGCCGGCGCCGGATTTGCCCGTCGAGTAGGAGAGCATCGCCACGCGCGGCTCGATACCGAACGCGCGAGCCGTACGCGCCGACGCGAGGGCGATGGCGGCGAGTTCCTGGACATCGGGATTCGGGACAATCGCGCAGTCGCCGTACACGAGCACGCGGTCCTTCAGAGCCATGAAGAATACGCTCGACGCGACGCCGACGTCGGCTTTGACCTGCAGAATCTGGAGGGCCGGCCGAATGGTGTCGCCGGTCGAATGAATCGCTCCGGACACGAGGCCGTCGGCGTCCCCCTGCTGGACCATGACCGTGCCGAAGTGAATCGTTGAGTCGTGCAGCCACTGGCGGGCCACTTCGGGCGTCATGCCGCCGCGCTTGCCCTTGCGCAGCTCGACGACGGTGTCGACGTAGCGATCCATATCCAGTGACTGCCCCGGATCGATGATCTGCACCAGATCGCCCAGCGCGACGCCGGCGTCCTTTGCCGCCTGCTGGATCTTGTCGGTCTCGCCGAGCAGCGCCACACGGCAAACCTGCATCTCCTGGAGCTTGGCGAGCGCCCGGATGGTCCGGGGCTCATCGCCCTCGGGCAGAACAATGCGGCTCTTCGTCGCCCGGGCCTGCTCGACGATGTGATCGAGGAAAGCCACGGACGCGGCCCGCTTCCGGGGCCGACGCGGCATCTCCAGCGTTTCCCACAAACGCTCGTGGTCCACCCCCCGCGCTACCGCGGAGGATGCGGTGTATATCTTGTCGCCGTCCTGTGGGCGAATGCGGACGTTGATGTTTCGGATCTTCATCGCCGTCGTGAACGTGTCCGTCTTGACGGTCATGATCGGGAAGTTCGGCAGACCCAGCTCCTCGATCAGCCCGACGACCTCCGGGTCGGGCCGCAGTCCGCCCGTGAGCACGACGCCGGAAATGGAACGGCGCTTGGATGACCGCTGCGCACACGCTAGCGTCAGCAGGATTGCCTCGCGATCGCCCGGCGTGATCACCAGCGCCTTGTCGGTGTCAAGGTGCATGAGGAAGTTGCGCGGTTCCATGGCGGCGACGATGAGCTTGGTCGCCCAGTTGTCGAGCGCGTCCTTGTTGACCAGCACCTCGGCATGGACTTCCGACGCGATTTGATCCAGCTTGGGATAACCGAGGAACGTGAGCGCGGGGATCACGCCGTACAGCGGAAGCTCCGCCTTCTTGAATTCCTCCGCCAGCTTCGCCTGCACGTCCTCGATCGACGGGTCCTTGACCCGGTTGATAACCACGCCGATCACCTCGACGTTCTTCTCTTCGAGCGATCGCTTGGCCGTCACCACGGACGCAACAACCTGGTCAACGTCCGTGATGGACCCGTTGATGCTGCCGCGAGCGACCAGCAGCACCGGCGCCTCGAGGCTGGCGGCGATGTCCTCGTTGATATCAATGTCGAAGGTGCTCATGGCACGCTCGTTGTTGATGCCCTCGATGATGACGAAGTCGTGGTCGTCGCGAAGTCGCTTGTAGCTGGCGTTGATGCGTGCGAAGAGCTTGTCTTTCTGCAGGTGGGCCACAAGCTCGCGGGCATCATCGACCACAACCGGGCACATCTCTTCCGGCGACTCCGAAAGCTTGTACGCGGCGCGCATGACGGCCACATCCTGGTCGTCCGGCCCCCCGCCGACCGGCTTGAAGAACGCGATCCGCTCCACCACCTTGCGAAGTACGCCATAGAGCCCGAGCGAAACGACGCTGCTGCCGGCTTCCTGTCCCAGTCCGCAGATGAACAAGCTTCGTGCCATCGATTCTGAACTCCCTGCAGGCTACCGCCCAAGCGGCGGACGCGCTGCGGCTTTGTGAAAACCATGGGGCCGGCACGCCGGCGGTGCCCGCCCGGATGATGGGCGCGCCGGTAGCCCCGCACCCACCATGCAAGCGGCATGCCGCGGCGGAATCTCGATTGCGTCATGGCGTCCTGGGGCGTCTGCGCTTCAGTACGCCTTCAAGCGATGCAGCCACAGCTTCAGAATCCCGCTTCTGCAGGCCAAGCTATGCTCTAAGCGAGTCCCGCGCTCAGTTGCATCTGTCCAACTTCGCGCGCTCGACCGGCGCGATTCGTCGGCGAAGCGTTGATCCCTCCGCACTCCGCCCGGAGAATTTCGCGGTTGCAGGCAGGCTTTCTGTGGAATGTGCGGGCTGCACACGCTTCGAGTAACGGCGAGTGTGCAACGCCTGTGGAGATGTCGTGATGACGGGCAAGGAACGGTCAATCCTGGGAATAGGCAAGTTCCTGCGGCTCGTAAAAGCCGGCAGGTGGGAATACGTCGAGAGGACGAACGCCCGCGCCGTGGTCGGCATCGTGGCCGTGACGGATGACGGCCATTTGATTCTGACGGAGCAGTTTCGGCCACCCGTCGGGCAACCTGTAATCGAGTTGCCGGCCGGACTCGTTGGGGATGAAAGCACGGGGAGCGAATCGATCGAGGCGGCGGCGCGTCGCGAACTGCTTGAGGAGACGGGTTTCCAGGCTGACCGGCTCGAGGTGCTCACCGAAGGGCCGCCGTCCGCCGGCATGAGCGCGGAAGTCATCACGCTGCTGCGGGCTGCCGGCCTGAAGCGACGCGGCGCCGGCGGCGGGATCGACAACGAATCGATCACCGTCCACGCCGTTCCGCTCGACGGCGCCCGGCGATGGCTGGATGCGCGCAGCCGGACAGGCGCGCTCATCGACCCCAAAGTCTACGCCGGCTTGTACTTCGCAACACAAGGCGAGCCTTGACGCGGCAACCCGTCCCGGCGGTCGCAACTGTCTCGACCTGCTGGCGGCTGCCGATCTTACCGCAGGCCCGTCGCATCGGCGGCGGTATCCGCAGACGCACCGGATGTGCCAACACAACTGCACGCACAAAAGGAAACGCGATCGGCCCGGCGCGATGATCCGATCCGGTCACATAGGCCTGCTCATCGGCGGACCTCAATACCACCCGGCGCCGTCGCGCCCATGTAGCGACAAGCCGAAACTGACTTATTTGAACCGGCGACGCGCATGAAAGAAGACCCGGCGGATGGCATGTCAGCCACCCGCCGGGCCTATTCAGCCTCAACGATCTACGCTCCGAAGAGCGAAGAACTAGTTATTCGAGAAGTTCGTGAACACGATGTCCGCAATGTCCACGTCTTCAAGAACCGCAACGAGCGTGATCTCAGTATTGGCAAGGCCGGCGTCCAGGCCTGCACTGCCGCAGTAGATGCCCAGGTTGCCGCCATCGCTCTCCACGATGAGCAGGATCTCATCGCCGATGGCATTGACCGTGATCGCACCGCCGATGGCCGTCAGCAGGTTCGTGCCTTTCAGGGCGTTGGCTGCAGCGAAGTTCGCCACGGTGTCCGAGGTGACCACCACGACCTCCGTCTCCGCCGCAACCGCCAGAGCGCCGGCCGCGTCGTGCTCCTGGAGTAAATCAGTTCCGTCGAAGTCGTCCGTGCCACTGAGCGTGACCGAGGCGACGTCGACGTTGACCACATCGCCATCATCACGCCACCGAGCGTAATCTGGTTCAGTTGCCGTCAATGGCGTCGGCGGCGGTGCCGCGGGTGCGCGAACACGCCGCCAAGCAAAGGGCCCGGCAGGCTTATAAACCTGCCGGGCCCTGGCGCTTGTCAAGTTTTTCCTACGAGCGACCCTATTGCAGGGTCAGCAGCTCGTCCGTTGCATCGTAGGTGAAGTCCGCATCGGTGAAGGTCACGCCTTCGAGCACGATCGTCAAGCAGGCATCCGTACCGCCACCATCGGTGTCCAGGTCGATGATGATCGTCGTGTCCGTGCCGTCGTTGTCGATATCAATGCTGTCATCGGTGCACGCACCATTGTTTGTTAACGAGCCCGTTCCGTCCGCGAACAGGGTGTTCGCGGCAAGCTCGATGGCGTCGCCGACATCGAAGTCCGTGATAGTGTCCTGACCATCGACATCGACCGGTGCACCTGCAAACGCGCTCAGGTACACGAAGGTGTTGTCGCCGGCACCGCCGGTGAGCTGGTCGTTCCCATCCTCACCGGTGATTGTGTCGTCTCCTGGGCCTCCGTCAATCTGATCGACCACGGGACTCCCCGTGAGGTCATCATCGCCGAAACCGCCGGTGATCTGCTGACTGCCCCCGGCGGTCATCGTCAGGCCGCCAGAGAATGCCGAGGCATCTACTACCTCCGTGACGATAATCCCGGCGTCGAGATCCTGGTCGCCGGTGATGGTCACCTGCTCGGTGACAAACGGCGTCCCGGAGTTGCCGATAATATTGCCGATCTCGTTGGCAGTCGTACCACCGGACTCGACGTTGATGAACTCGGTTAAGCCGGCCGCGAAAAAGCCCATCCCATCACCCTCGCCGCCGAGAGTCAGGTTTATCGTGTCGTCGTCACCAGTACCATTTTGATTGACAGTCACGTTGCCGGCGACGTCACCCGCGTCAATCGAGCTGATGTCGACGTTGAACGGGGAATCACCGGGGTTCAATATAACTACGTGGTTGAACGTCGTCGTATCGACGATCACGTAATTGTCGATGCCCTCGATGTTCGCCAGACCACCAGCCGTGAAATTGAAAGCCGCGCCGGTGTCCGCCAGCGGCTCGATGGTCAAGTCGCCGTCAAAATCGGACGTATCCAGGGCATTCGCCGCAAGATCAACCGGATCAACACCGCTCAACGTGAGATCACCCGAACCGGTAACAAGCACTTCGTCCACGTCGCCGAAGAAATCGGTTCCGGGATCTTCCGGGCTCAGCGTGCTGCCCTCAACCATCAGGTTGAGCGTCTCGACCGGGTTGGTGTTCTGAGCGTAGTCGAAAACCGCACCTTCCTCGGTGCCGTCGATGATCAGATTCAGCTCATCATTGGCGCCGGAATCGTCGGCCAGGGTTGCCGTCAGCGTGTCCGCGTAGCCCGTGCCCATGGCAAGGTCGGTGCCTTCCTCGAGCTCGGTAAGGGTCAGGTTTCCGGTGCTGCCTGCCGCTGCCGCGAACTGGCCGATGGCAGCACAGTTCGTCGCATCGAAGGTCACCGCGTTGAGCGTGGTGAAGTTGACGAAGTCGATGTCGATCAGCGTCGCCAGGCTCGAGGTGGCGCCGGCGACGACGGCGTTCATCGTGTCGGTTCCCCCGTTGCCCACGACGATATCGCCGGGGTTTAACGTACCGACAGGGGCGGTAAACGTGTCGTCACCCGCCGTGCCGGTGATCGCATCATCCTCCGTCGTCAGGGTGAAGGACGTGCCCGGCGTCGCGCAGGTATCCGTTTCCTCGACGCAGGTCTGGCCTTCTGGGCACGGATTGCCGGTGCTAGCGCAGACGCCGGTAGCGCCCGTCGTGTTGCAGAACTCGGTGCCGTTGCAGAACAGGCCGTCATCCGGGCAGTCGGCATCGCTGGTGCACCCCACAGGAGCGGCAACACAGACGCCGTCCTCGCACACCTGGCCGGCCGCGCAGTCATCGTCGGTGACGCACTCCGGCGGCGTCACGCAGACGCCATCCTCGCACACCTGACCCGCCGCGCAGTCGTCATCGGTCGTGCACTCCGGCGGAGTCACGCACGTACCATTGTCGCACACCTCTCCCGCGGGGCAGTCGGCGTCGGTGACGCACTCCGGCGGGGTTACGCACACGCCATCCTCGCACGTGTCGCCGGCGGGGCAGTCGGCGTTGGACTCGCACTCGACGCACTCGTCCGTGGCCTCGAGGCAGATCGAGGCAGCGCCGGTGCAGGGGTTACCCGAGAAGCCGCACGTGTTGCTCGCGAGGCAGACGGGCTCGCCGGTGCAGAACAGGCCGTCGTCCGGGCAATCAGTCGCCGCGACGCAATCGACGGCCTCGCAGAAGCCGTTTGTCGCGCAGATGGCGACGCCGTTGTTGACGTTGGCGCAGTCCTCATCGGTCGTGCACGCCGTCGGTCCTGGGCAACCCGTCAGGGCGACGAGCGATACCGCACACAAGGCCGTGAGACAGCACATCCAGGCGGCCCCGGTCCGCCTTTTCACTCGAACCAGTGTTTCGCGTTGCATTATTCGTGAACCTCCAGTGAAAAACTGTTCGGTTTGATCCTCGTCAAACGTTGAACGGGGATTCAATTCCAGTTTCTTTCCGCCTGAAATGGCATTCGGTCAGGATGCGGCGCGCCGAGTGCACCACGCACAACGCGCCCGAATCCGTTACTCACCCACTAAGTTGATTGGTCCCAGGCTCGCCAGTCACAAACCCGCCCAAAACGGCCTCACGCGCCAATTGTTCCGCTTTTTCTGCGAGTCCGAGTTTGCAAGCGTCCACGTCAGGAGTTGCCAGACTGCTTCGTCACGCGCCAGCACTTCGCAGCCCTGCTTCCCTGCATTCGCTTGCGCTACGCCGGGCCGCTATCGGCGGCCGCCGACGATGCACCGAGCGATTCCAATGCGGGCGAATTGTAGGTATGTGACATTGCAAGTCAACACCCAATTCCGTATCAGCGGCGAAAATCGCCGCTGACGGCCGGTTCCGCCCGCGCGCGGACCCCCGCGAACAACTCTCCCTATCGACTCCGGCCGCGGAAATCCTTGAATCTTTCCGCGGTTTTGTCGCGCCGAAGGCCGGCAAGGGGTGCAAAACTGGGTAAGTTAATTCGCCGTAACCCCTCGACGTGACACGCGCCGGACGCCCCCCGCGTTCAGGGACGGACCCCCTGCGGCAGGCCGCCTTCGTGCGGCACGGAGACTTGCAGGGCCGCATTCCTGATGGGGCCGCCGGAGGTCCGTGCGGCCACGCTGTCGCAGATGTTCATGAAGTTGATGTAGGCGTCGTAGGGGGATTCCATTCTGCCGAGATACCCGCACCGCTTGTCGTTCGTGAGACCCATGTCCATCGCCCGGAAGTATTCGCAGGATTGCAGGCGGCGCCAGTCGCGAATCAACGCCGGATCCTCGCTGCCCATGACCGCGTCCTCAACCTCGAAGAGACGATGCATGGCGTGCGACTGGAGGGCGTTGCCGAGCCAGGCGGACAGGTCGTAGCGATGCTCGGCCGAACTCACGTATCGGCCTGGCGCATACGCCCCCACGGGGTGATAGCGGGCGATCACCTCGGCGGGGGCGAGAAACTCCGTGCTCTGCTCGCTGAGGATTTTGTCGGGCAAATAGCGGAGGAAATCGAAAATCCCCGTGTCGATGCCGAGCGCCGTGCCGAACGTGATGTAGTCCCACACGAGCGTGATTGCGTCGTCGGACTCCCGCCCGGCGAGCCAGGCCGCAAACCGTTGGGCGGTCAGCGGCCATTGATCCCAGTTGCGATCGGCGAACCGCTCGGCCACGTCTCGAGAAAGACGCTCGTCGCGGAGAAGAACGGCAGTGGCGGCCGGATCCGCGGAGTAAACGTGCCCGCATGAACGGGAACCGAGCACTTCGGCGCAGCCATCGGAAATAAGCCCCTTAAAGCCCAGTCCGCTTACGCCATCCGCGACATCGTCGCCGAACACGAGCTCGCTGTTCACGAATGTCTGCGGCCGCTGGTCAAACATCTCCGCCACGCGGTCGCTGTGCCCTTCCACTTCACGGAGGAAGGCGTCCTGCGAGTAAAGGAACGCCAGCCCGTGGTGATGCGGCGTGCCGAGGAACTCGACGCACCCCGTTTCGGCCAGTTCTCGAAACGAATCGAGGACGTCCGGGCCGTAGCGTTCAAAAAGATCCAGCGTGACGCCCGAGACGCAGCAGGCGAAACGAAACCGGCCCTCGAGGTGGCGCACAAGGCTCAGGAGAATGCGATTGGTGGGCAGCACGCTGTTGACGGCAAGCCGCCGACAGACTTCGCGGCTGCGATAGCCGTCAAAGTACTGCTCGTCCGCATCGAACACGCTGTAATGGCGAAGAACGAAAGGCTGATGCAGATTGAGGCACAAGCAGACGGATGGCATGGCTTCCCCTTGGTCCGCTGCGGCTGTCGCGGTCCTTTCCTCGAGTCCTTCCCTCGGGCCACCCGGAGTTATTATAACTGCGCTTCGCGTTTTGTGCCCGGCTGTTTTGCAGCACCGGACGGACGCACGGCCTGCTCCTGCCTGGCCGGCTTCGTCTCCACGGCGACGGCGCGGTAAATGTCGATGCAGCGCCTCGCGGAATCGGCCCAGCTCAGGCGGCGCACCTCATAGCTGGCCTGCGCCTTCAGCGTGGCGTGCAGCGGCGGGTGGCGGAGCACGGCGACGATCTTGTTCGCCATCTCCTCGATGTCCCAGAAGTCCACCTTCAGCACGTGGCGAAGCACTTCCGACGCGCCGGACTGCTTGGACATGAGCACCGGCACATCGTAACTGATGGCCTCGAGCGAGGCGATGCCGAATGGCTCCGACACGCTGGGCATGACGTACAGGTCCGCGCTGCGGAATATCCGTTCGACGTCGTCGCCGCGCAGGAAGCCCGTAAAGATCACCTTGTGGCCGATGCCCATGTCGTGGGCCAGTTCCATCGTGCTGCGGATCATGTCGCCGCTGCCGGCCATCACGAACCGAACGTTGTCGTAGACCTCGAGAACTTTTCGCGCGGCGGCCAGAAAATACTCCGGCCCCTTCTGCATCGTGATCCGGCCGAGGAACAGCACGATCTTCTCTGTGCCGGCGATGGGGGGAGGCGCGGTGTTGATCCCGGGCGAGCTGTCAGCGTCGATCGCGTTATAGATGACGCTGATCTTCCTCACCGGCACGCCATAGCGACCCATGAGAATGCCGCGTGTCATGTAGCTGACGGCGATCACCGCGGCGGCTCGTTCCATGCCGGCGCGTTCGATGTCGTAAATCCGCTGGTGCACGTGGAGACCGCTGCGATCGAACTCGGTCGAGTGAATGTGTGCAACCATCGGCCGGCCGGTCATATTGGCGATGGCGATGGCGGCAGGGAACGTCATCCAATCGTGAGCGTGAATAACGTCGAACGACTCGCCGGTAACGGCCTGCGTGGCCAGGTGAGCGAAACGGTCAACCTCCGCGAACAGATCGTCCCGGGCACGCTCGGCGCCGTTGCGACGATGCGACCAGGCCGGCGGGGGATGGTGCGGGGAGGGACTGGCCGCGACCGGCCAAGGACCGGCGCCGCCTTGCGTCGCGGCAGGGCGGCCTGGCAACGGCCATGCAGTCTGCGCCGGCGGCTGAAGCCATTGCGCCGTCTCGCTCTGAGAAACCGGCCTCAGGTCCTCGGGCCGCAAGTAAGGTTGCAGCAAGGCATCAACTTCAATCAGGCGAACCGCGGAATGTGCAGACAGCAGAGGCGGCGACAGCCGCTCGGTGCTTCCAGGCTCTGGTTGGGTTGCCCCGGCTGCGGGGACCTTTCCGGCGACCCGCTCGGCCCACTGCTGGGGAGCCGGCGGCCGCGGGGGCGACTCCGCCGGAGGCGACGCTACATGGGATGGTCCGCCCTCCGCCGTGTCCTTCTCACTTGGTCCGTCGCCGGTTTCGACAACGCGAATGGGAACAGCCAGGTCCGTCTGGAAGCGTCGGGGAATGACGAACAGTACATCCGTGCCCGTCTTGGACAAGGCTCTGGTGAGTCCGCGACATGCGGTCCCCAGCCCTCCGGCAATCATCGGCGGGAAATCCCATCCGAGCATGAGCACGCGCATTGTCACTCCCATCCCTGGAGGCAGCAGATGAAGTCGCGAACCTGCCGGCGCCGACCCGGCCGTGCATACCGAAGCGAGGTCTTCGCGCACCACTCACCAGACAGGCCGCGCACCCGCGTTGCTACAATGCGCAGATACTACCGTTGAAACACAAGTGCCGCCACCTGGTCAGGCCGGAAAGGTCCGCATGTATGCCCTTGCGCTCATGAGTATAAGGCGACGCGGCATGCTGTCAATGAATGGCAGCAATCTGCAGACCGTGTCGGACGCAACGCGTCAAGCGCCGGTTCGCGCGGTCATCAGTTCCTCGACCAGATCAACGACCGCCCGACCAAGCTTGGACTTGGCCCCACTGACGGCCGGCCGCCAGGGACCAGCGGCGGTCTTGATCTCGATTGAACCATTCAGACTGCCGAGGTTGCCCGGTCCATTGAGCACGATCGCGTCGCACCCTTTGAGCCACATCTTCTCTTCCGCCCGGCGGTAGGGGTCGACGTCCTGCACGGCGAAGCCGACGACGATGCGCCCCGACTTGGTGCTCCCGAGGGCGGCGCAGATGTCCGGCGTCGGTTCCAAGGCCAACTGGAGGCCACCGTCCGGCTTGGCGGGCTTGGTCTGCTCGCGATCAACAGGCCGCCAGTCGGAAACCGCCGCCGTCATCACCGCGGCGTCGCAGTGCTCGAACGCCTTCTGACACGCGGCCAGCATCTCGTCAGCGCTCACGACGGCGACCACCGCGACGCCGCATGGCGCCGCGAGCGCCACCGGCCCGGCCACGAGCACCACGTCATGTCCCCGGCGGTGGGCCTCTTCGGCGATTGCGTAGCCCATCCGCCCGCTCGACGCGTTGGACAGGAACCGGACCGTGTCGAGATATTCGCGCGTCGGTCCCGCGGAGACGAGTAGCCGCACGAGAGGCCTCCCTATGTTGCTAGTCAGCGGAGCGGGCGCGGCGGGGCATCGCCGCCAGTTTATCGATCGCCGCTGCCACGATGACGTCGGGTTCCTCCATCCGGCCGGGACCGATGGTCCGGCATGCCTGCCAACCCGTGGCCGGTCCCACGATCTCATGCCCGATCTCGGTGAGCCGGCGGATGTTGTCCGCAACTACCCGATTTGCCCACATTGCCGAGTTCATCGCCGGAGCGACGATCAGCGGGCACTGCAAGGCGATCAGGACCGTCGACAATACGTCGTCGGCGATTCCATGGGCGATCTTGGCGATGATGTTGGCGGTCGCAGGAGCGACAATGCACAGGTCCGCTCGTTGGGCGAGGTGGATGTGCTGGGGATCGGAGGAGACGTTTGACCGCCACAGGCTGGTGA
Organism: Phycisphaerae bacterium; assembly: GCA_040235375.1. GTDB lineage: Bacteria > Planctomycetota > Phycisphaerae > UBA1845 > UBA1845 > JBECKQ01. The sequence goes on from JBECKQ010000032.1 coordinate 20,397, forward strand.
GTACTTTGCGGCCGGTGAGCGTTTCGAATGTAAGCGGCGTGACGAAACGGCGGGCGGACCGGGTCATGACGCAGGTGACGCCGGCGCCGCGCTGGACGAGTTGAGAGGCGACGTAACAGGTCTTGTAAGCGGCGATTCCGCCGGTCACGCCGACGACGATCTCGGTGTCGGAGAGGTCTGCGGATCCGTCAGATCTCGACATCCTCTTCCTCGACCTCCTCGGTCTGGGTGCTGATGCCGATCTTGTCCTCCATGATCTCCCTGACGACGACCTCGATGTCGGTGAGGCCGCGGGTCTCGACCATGGGGCGGGCCCCTTGCAGGAGCTCGACCAGACGGCGTTGAATGAGGGCGGTAAGCTTGAAACGACCGCCGGCTTTTTCGATGAGTTTGTCGCTCTTGAGTGCTTCGATCATGTGTCGCCCTTCGGTCCGCGCGGCTACGGGCCGGCCGACCGCTCCTTCTCGATAATCTCGATGATCTCCTGAATAGTCGTTTCCAGCACGTCGTTGGTCACGAAGTGCCGGTACGCGCCCGAATCCCGGGCGACCGCGATCTCGCCGTCCGCAGCGGCCAGACGCCGGGCCATGTGCTCGCGCGACTCCGTCCGGCGGCCCTCCAGCCGGCTTTGAAGCGACTGGAAGTCGGGCGGCAGCACGAAAATCGTCACGGCAGATGGTACGCGGGA
>JBECKQ010000068.1:0-13396 GCA_040235375.1 Phycisphaerae bacterium
GCTTCGAACCAGGTGAACACGTCACAGACTCAGCCTGGTCTGGACGTAGAACATGTCGCCGTCATCCAGTCGGGCCACGCTCTCGGCGAAACCGCCGGGCAGGAAGTGGGCGTAGCCGAGCTCGAGCTCGAGGCGCGGGTTAATCTGCCATCGAAAGGTTGCGTCGATTTCCTGGCCGACAAAGTCACCACTGTCGCCGCTGCGGTCGCGCAGGCCGGGTATCACCCACGCGTCGCTGTCGCTCGCCAGCCAGTACGCTCCGTAAGAGCTGGTCAGTCGCATCTTGTCCGTCGGCCGAAGCTCGAGGCGAAGCTTGGGCGCGATGATGTTCTGCCAACTGAACATGTCTGTGATTGACGGCGGGTGCGTAACTTCGAAGAGCCGATCGAAGCGCTCGCTCAGGCTGTCGTTGGGATTGCGGTCGCCGGTGGCGTACATCGTCGAGAAGCTGAGCCGCGGCTTCCACGCGTGCTCGAACGTGTAGCCGAGCTCACCGAAGAACGCGAAGGCACGCTGCTTGCGCGAGCCGTCCTCGCCGAACTGAAACGCCGCGTCGAAGTCATAGTCGAAGTTCGTCTTTCCGATCGGCCCGAAGCCGTGCACGCCCATCGTGTGGATCTCGCGATCGTCGCGCGTGGGGTCCTTGCGATCTTCGTCGAGGATGAAGTAATACGGCTCGAGCGTGATCGTATCCGACCAGCGCCGCCATGCCCCGACCAGTCCGTAGAACCAGCGTTCCTCGTCCGCCCGGTCCGGGCTGGTCATCCGTACCTCGACCGGTTGAACGGCGAAGAAATCGAATTGCCAGTCGGCGTCAGGCTGACCGAATCGGAGCCGGAAACCTTCGAAGGAGTTGGTCGTGTTTCGCCAACGGTTGCGACCGACGAGGCGGCGATCCACGTACTCGAGCGTCATGCGACCGGCGCGAAACTGGATCGGATAACCGGGGCCGAGGGCATCGGCGAAATAGAGTTCGACGAACGCCTGGAGGAAGTCGGCTTCGTCCACGTCGCGGGTCGTCGGGCCGAGCTCGCTGTTGAACTCGCGCGAGTCCTGGAACTCGAAGGCGAAGCGGACAGGATCGAAGATTTCGCGAACGCCGATGTACACGCGGCTGCGCATGAGGAAGTCGTGGTCGTCGCCGAAGTCTGGCCGGCGAAGCTGGTGGCGGTACTCGTAGCGCGTCTGGTTCTCGAGGCCGAACTCAAGCCAGTCGACATCCTTGAACGACTCGATGCCGAACTTGTCGAGCGTCTTCACGTAGCTCGGGGGCTCCGGTTCCACCCTGGTGCCCCATGCTTTCGAGGTGCGTGTTTTTTGGGCCGGCGGTTTCGTGGCCGGTTTTTCGGCGGGACTCTCGACTTCCGCTTCGGGCGCCGGCCGCGTCGTCGGAGTTGCGGATTGCCCCTGCTCCTGTCCGGCGGTCGGATGTGCACTCGCCAGAAGGAGAGCTGCCGTCAGGCACGCGAGCGTGATGTTGATCGGGTTGGTCTGCACTGGGCAATGTCCTGCTGACACAGGCTGGCACTCGGCGCCCACATGGGCGCTGCTCGCAAGCGCGTCCGTCGCTGAATCTGCGCCGGAGGCAATGGTGCCGCTGGGGCTGTGTTGCACCGTCCGTGCCAGGACTCGTGTCGCACGCGGGGGCGTTCAAAAAAGGCTTGTGGCAGCCGGAATTCGCCCGTTTATCGGAATTGCGAGACCGCCAAATGGTTTGACACGGCCTTTTCCGGTATATATGCTGGCGACAACCGTTAAATCCGATGGTCTCAGCGTGGCATTGTGGAAGGTCGTGAAATGCAACGGTTCATGACCCTGCTCCTTGACGTATGGCGGGCCGCCTGTCGGCACATCGAAATCCGCGAATCAACCGCCCAGATCGCCCCGCTCCTGGGCAAACGGCTGCCGGTGGAATCCGTCATCGTCCGGCGCGTGGACGTGGAGCACTCCTGCCTGGAAACCGTCGGCGAAGGATCGGCTCATGGATCGACCGCGCTGCACGACATCCGCACGGGCTGCGACGCGGACGAGCTCGAGCGCGTCCTGGCCTGGTGCCGGCGCGGCGCGGTGACAAGGCTCCGCGACGGCCACGGCGAGGAACTTCGAAGACTGTTGCTTCCACCCAACGTCGCCGGCGACGTGATTGCCGGACCGCTATGCGGAGACGACGGCCCGGTGGGTATTCTGCTGCTGGTCGCCGGCGCTTCCGCCAGCTTCACGGAGGTGCAGGAGGAGTTGGCGGCGGCGCTGCTCGATCCGTTCACCATCGCCCTCGAGCACGATCGGCAGATTCGCGACCTCAAGTCGCACCAGGAAGCGGCGGAGGCGGAACGGCGCTCGTTGCTGACGCGTCTGGGCCGCGACGATCTGAGCGAGACGATCGTGGGTGCCGATACCGGCCTGCGGCACGTGATGGAGCGCGTTCGTCTTGTGGCTGGTTCAGACGTGCCCGTTCTGCTCTTCGGCGAGACGGGTTCCGGCAAGGAAGTGATCGCCCGGGCGATTCACGTGCGCTCAGGCCGCAAGGACGGTCCGTTCCTGCGCGTCAACTGCGGCGCGATTCCGCCCGAGCTGATCGATTCGGAGCTGTTCGGCCACGAGCGCGGGAGCTTCACCGGCGCGATCGCCATGCGCAAGGGCTGGTTCGAGCGGGCTGATGGCGGGACGCTGTTCCTCGACGAGGTCGGCGAGTTGCCGCTGGCGGCGCAGGTTCGTCTTTTGCGTATCTTGCAGGACGGCACGTTCGAGCGCGTGGGCGGCCAGCGGCTGCTGACCGTGGACGTTCGCGTGGTCGCGGCGACGAACCGCGACCTGCAGCGCATGATCAGCGAACGGAAGTTTCGTGATGACCTTTGGTATCGCCTCGCCGTTTTTCCCATTCACCTGCCGGCCCTGCGCGATCGGCCGGAGGACATGCCGGCGCTGGCGGCGCACTTTTCGCTGCGGGCCGCGCGGCGGTTCGGCCTGCCGATCCTGACGCCGTCGCGCGAGGACGTGAACGTGCTGAGCGCATATTCCTGGCCGGGCAACATTCGCGAGCTGGCCAGCGTCATCAACCGGGCGGCGATCCTGGGAGACGGCAAGAAGCTGGAGATCGTCAAGGCACTGGGCGCGGTGCCGCCTTCAATCGAAAGGCCCGCCGATTCGTCGGCGTCCGCTGCACCGCCGGACAGTGACGCGCCGCTCAAGACGCTCGACGAGGCAATGCGCGATCACATCGAGCGGGCGCTGAACGCAACGCAGGGTCGCATCGAGGGCCCGCAGGGCGCCGCCCGCGTGCTGGACATCAACCCGCACACGCTCCGGGCGCGAATGCGCAAGTTGGGCATCGATTGGCGGCGTTTCCGCAATCCGGTGGAACCAGCGCAAAGCTAGACGCAGTCGTCGGTTTGCACGCGCGGAGCATGACGTGAATACGGATCCCGCCGACGAACGTTTCATCAGCGAACCGATCTTGCCGGCTTCGAAGGCGATTGACACCTCGGCGATGTCGCGCGGCGAGCCCGGGCTGCCCGAGGCGTTCGAGTGGCGCGGCGAGGTCTACCATGTCACGGCCCGGCTCGAACAGTGGAAGGCGACGGCGCACGAGGGAGGCGCCGAGAAGGGCAACGTCTACCTGCGCCGGCACTATTACCGCCTGCGCATGTCTGACGGCAACACCTGGACGGTGTACTTCGTTCGACAGACGCCGAAGTCCGGGTCGGTCAAATCCCGCTGGTTTCTCTACACGATCGATCGTGAATCGCATGCAATCGATCGGCCGAGTTGACGAGCGGTCGCGCTCGGCGGTCCCGATGGTCATCTAAATGACCGTGCGCGATTAGTAGGCAACGGGATGATCGGCGGGCAGAGCCCGCCCTACAAGCCCGCCGCCATCCGGCGCGTGATTGCGTACAGTCATTTGGTCAGGCGGCGTGGACGCCTGCCACAGCCATCAGCAGGCGCATACACACCCAGCCCATGTACGTGCCCATCACGTAGCCGGCCACGGCCAGCAACGCCCCCACCGGCGCGAGCGACGGATGGAATGCGGCCGCCACGATCGGCGCGCTGGCCGCCCCACCGATGTTCGCCTGCGAGCCGACCGCCGCGTAGAAGAGCGGGGCACGGATCAGCCGGCCAACGCCCAGCAGCACGGTAATGTGAATGAGCATCCAGATGACTGCCGCCAGCACGAAAGCGGGACTGTCGATGATGAGCCGGAAATCCGCCTGCGCCCCGATGCAGGCCACCAGCAGAAACAACATCAAGGTCCCGAGTCGCGACGCGCCGGCTCCTTCGAGATCGCGCAGCTTCGTGAACGACATGATCACGCCGATGGTCGTGACGATGACGTACTTCCACGCCACGTGGGAGACGATCGTACCGTACCTGGCCGAGTTAATCTCCGGCAGCCATTTGCCGGCCTCGAGGCTGAGCCAGCTTGCGCCGAACGCCAGCGCCAGGATGATCATCAACTCGGCCACACTCGCGATTCGCCCGGTCCGCTGCTGGAAATCCGTCATGCGGCGCTCAAGGTCGCGAATGGCGGCGGCGTCCGCGCCCGTCCATTTGTCGACGACAGCCTCGCGGCTCGCCAGGTAGAGCAGCACACCCAGCCAGATGTTGGAGATGAGCGCATCCGGGACGACCATCATCGCCAGCATGTTGCTCTTTGCCTCGGCGATCTTGCCGATCGCGACATAGTTGGCGGCGCCGCCGATCCAGCTTCCGCTCAGGGCCGCCATGCCCTGCCAGGCGTCGGCGGGCAGAATGCCCTTGCAGATCAGCAGGGCAACGGGCCCGCCGATCACCACGCCGGCCGTGCCCGCCAGCATCATGACGACCGCTTTCCAGCCCAGGCGAACGATCGCGGGAACGTCAAGGGCGAGGATCAGCAGCAGCAGGCTGGCCGGCAGAACAAACCCCATGACGAGGTCGTAGAGGGGCGATTTGGCTGGAATGACGCCTGCGGTCGTCAGGGCCGTCGGCACGAAGTAGCAGAAGATGAGCGAGGGCACGACCTTGAAAAGCCGCCCGATGACCGGCCGCCTGGTCAGCCAGAAGATGACGGCCAGAATGGCCAGCAGCAGGGTGAATATGCCGGCCGGATCCTGAAGGAGTGCGGCATTTGCCGGCTGGGTCATCGCCTGAGCAACGAGCATGTCGGCTTCATAGTGGATGTTCGCCGGCGCGTCCAACCGGCGGCCGGCCGCTGGCCACGCCGTTGACTGGACATTGAGCAGTCGAGATGCTGGATTCGACGCGAGCGGTGCGGTCGCTCGGTGGTGGCCGTCCGGCTAGTGACACCGGGCGGCAATCGCTGCGGATGGAGGGTTTGGGCGAATCAGGCGCGGCGGCGGTTCGGCGCCGGTCGCCTTGTCTCCGGTGACACATTCGTTGGAAGCGGCGACGGCGAACGGGCAGTTGACGGCGCCAGTCCGCTTCCTCACGGGCGCGGCTCGGACGGGGTTGCCGGCGCAGGATTGGGTGACACATTCAAATCGTCCGGCAGAGGGGACTCGATATGACAGGTCGAAGACTGACTGCTTGCACAGTGGTGGCGACGTTGGTTGCGGCGTTCGGCGGCTGCACGGTGATCATCGCGCCGCCGGGCGACGTTGAAGAGGACTTTTCATTGTCCGCGCCGTTGGACGCTGCGGGGTCACTGCTCGTCGACTGGGGAAATGGCGATGTTTCCGTGATCGTCGACGACACCGTCGACCAGATCGCCGTCACCGGCACGAAGCGCGTGCTGGCGACGAGCCGGGAAGCCGCCGACGAAGCGATGATCAACTTCGACATCGAGATCGATTCCGGCGACGAGGACAACCCGCAGACGATCGTGCGGTTTGACGCGCCGCAGTTCGACGTGGCCGTCATCTACGTTGCGGACGTGGAAGTTCGCGTGCCGGCCGGGATCACGCTGACAGTCGAGAGCGCAGCCGGAACCGTGCGCGTCCAGGGGAACACGAATCACACGGGAATCACGGTCGAGAACGGCGACGTCGTGGTTCTCCAACAGAACGGGGACGCGGATGTAGACGTCGGCAACGGTGACGTGCAGATCGAGAGCATGGCCGGCGACGTGGAGGTGACCGGGCAAACTGGACGAGTGACCGTATCGGCCGATCCGGGTGAAACCGGTTCGCTGACGGTGGCGATCAACGTTGGCTCGATCGCGCTGGCCGTACCGGCCGATACGCCTGCATCGCTGACGCTCGGGACCGACGTCGGTTCGATCGACGCCAACCTGGAAGGATTCAACGCCGAGGACGTGCACGCGACCGGTAAGTCCCTGACCGCCACGCTCAATGGGGGCGGCGGCGAAATCGACGCGCGGACGAACACCGGCAACGTTTCGTTTGAAGCATTGCAGCCGTGATTGGCCGTTCGTTCTATGACGCGGCGATGTCGCGGCGGTACATTGCGCCTTCAAAGTTGATGTGCGAGACGGCTTCGTAGGCACGAGTGCGGGCTGCGTTCACGTCGTCGCCGAGCGCGGTGACGCCGAGCACGCGGCCGCCGCTGGTCAGACATGAGCCCCTCGCGTTCTGCGTACCGGCGTGATAAATGATGACATCGTTCATCGACGCAGCGGCATCCAGGCCGCCGATCAGCTTGCCTTTCTCGTACTTTCCGGGGTAGCCGCCGGAGGCCATGACCACGCAGACCGCGGGGCGCGGGTCCCAGCCGAGCTGGACCTGGTCAAGCCGACCGACCGCGCAGGCGTCGAGCACCTCCAGCATGTCGCATCGCAATCGAGGGATCACGACCTGGGCTTCCGGATCGCCGAACCGGCAGTTGAACTCGAGCACCTTCGGGCCGGCGGCGGTCAGCATTATTCCGGCGTATAGAATGCCATGATATGTCACTCCGTCCGTCCGCAGCACGTCGATGATGGGGATGAACACGTGGCGAAGGATCTCATCGAGCAGGGCGTCGTCCACGCCCGGGGCCGGGCTGACGGCGCCCATGCCGCCGGTGTTGGGCCCGAAGTCGCCGTCGCCGGCACGCTTGTAGTCTCTGGCGGTCTCGAGCAGGTATATCGTGCGATCGTCGATGATCGCCAGCACGGACACTTCCGGACCGGTCAGTCGCTCCTCGACCACGACGATCTTGCCGGCGTCGCCGAACTGCCGCTCGACCATGATCTTCTCGAGGGCCAGCAGCCCTTCCGACGGGTCGTCGCACACGACGACGCCTTTGCCGGCGGCGAGCCCGGAGGCCTTAACGACGAGCGCGTAGTCGCGCGTGGCGACGTACGTGCGGGCGGCGTCGTAGCGATCGAAGACGCGGGCCTCGGCCGTCGGTACCTGGGCGCGGCGCATCAGCGTCTTGGCGTACGCCTTGTCCGCCTCGAGACGGGCGGCGGCGCGCGACGGGCCGAAGATGCGCATACCGGCCTTCACGAATGCATCGACGACGCCGGCGCACAGCGGCGCTTCCGGGCCGACCACGGTGAGATCCGCGCCCTGCGCCTTGGCGGCCGCGAGGACCTGGGCGGGATCTTCGGCATCGCCGGGCAGGTTGACGCCGATTTCGGCCGTGCCGCCGTTGCCAGGCAGGCAAAACAACCGGTCCAGACGGGGACTGGCGGCGATCGCCCGCGCGAGGGCGTGCTCGCGTCCGCCGCCGCCGACGAGAAGCACTTTCATCGAAGGAATCGTCTGCCGGGGTGCGTTTTCGGCCGGAGAACGTCTCCGGCTCTTTCGGCGTCAGTGTAGAGCCGCCGCGGAATCTGTCGAGACGGCCGTTGCGAACCGCGGTGGCCCCATCGCCGGCCGGAACGATGGCAGTCAGTGCTGCTCAGGAATCGCGCGGTCACGGGGCGTGAACAGATCGACCTCCAGGTCATCGATATCGACCTGGCCGTCCGGAGTGTAGACGTAGATGCGGAACAGCAAGTCCTTAGCGTCAGCGGGGATAACGGCATAGTGGTTGTAGTGTGTCCAGTCGGCATATTCGCTCAGCTTCGACTGGCGCCACTGCGGAGCGGTCCTTTTGCCCGTGCCGTTGAAAAAGTCCACGTAGGACGTGAATGCGCCGCGCCGAATCGTGCGAGGCCGATCGGAGCGAGCCTTCACTTCCATCGACACGCGAATAATCCCGGCGTTCGGAACGGGTATGTGCTTGAATAGAAATGCGGCGCCGAATTTCGGGCTGATCTCGGTGCATTGAAGATGCATGGCGCCGTCGGCAACCACGGCGCGACAGCGCGTCGGGTAGACGGTTACTTCGTTCGCGTCCGCGCGGTCGAACGTCGCCCGCCCCCACGTGACGGGTATATCACGGGGCCCGGCTTTGCCCAACACGTAGAGCGGATGCGACTTGCTGAGGCGCGGATCGAGCGAGTTTCGTTCTTCGTCGGCGCGAATCCACGAGACGATCGCCTGGCCATACTTCCCGTAGGTGGCGATTTGGGCGAGGATGCGCTCTCGCTCATCCAGGGCGTTCACCAGGAGCCGCAGATCACCGGCGTCGGGGACGGCGGCGGGGCTGCGATCGAGCCGGGAGCCCGCCCGCAGCGCCTGCGCAGTGACGTCGGCAAGACGCCATGTCCGCAGCAGCCGGGTCAGTCGTTCTGCGGTGGCGTGGTCCACACTCGGGACGAGGCGCGCGCATTTTTGCTCTATTGCCGCCAGTCGCTCGTCCGGCGCGAACGTGCGCGCCAGAATCGCCAGGATACCGTTCAGCCCGCGGTCATCGCCCACGCCGGGCGCGAAGATATCCCGCACCGCCTCGGCGCGTTTTCCGGCGACGATGTTGTAGTACTCCTGCACGGACGGCGCCGCCGGACCGTACAGATCGCGGAAGTAACCGGTCAGAACCTCCGTCGGGTCGGCGTCCGGGTCCCACATCAACCGGGTCCACAGGTAGGAGTCGGGTCCGAACTCCTCGGCGGAGGGGCTCATGTAGACAAGACCGCCGAGGAAACCGTTGTCCCGGTGCAGCGTGACCCAGTCGACCATCGTCTGGCCGAGCGGCTGCGGGCATCCGAAATTGGACCAGCAAGCGATGGTGTAGCTGAAGATTCGCCCGCGTGCCTTGCTCCCCCAGTAGTGAAACAGCTGATCGAACTCCTGCCGTTCCGTTGAATCCTGCCCGCCCACGTAGAACAGCGTGTTGCGAGCCAGGCAGGGAACCAGGATCGGATTCAAGTCATGCTCGCGGACGGGTACGTCCCCGTAGTCACCATATACGTAGGGAACCAGCCTGCGCGTCGGGAACCGCGCGGCAACTTGCTCCGCCACCGCGTTGTCAAACTCGATCATCCGGTCGGTGAGGGCCGGGCGCACGAGATCGTACTGAAGGTGGTCGCGAGGCCGGTCGCCGGTCCAGGTGAACTCCGACAGGTCGTATTCGCCGGGCTGCTGGAGCGCGATCTCGCGATCGATTTCATTCACGCGTCGATCCCCATTGAGGTCGCCATAGAGATCGAGCGGCGATACCGAACCGTCGAGCATGCGGCAATGAAGGCACTGACAGAAACCCTGACCGTCATTGTGCCCGATCGGCATGGTTGTGGCGTCCGAGTGGTGGTCGAAGTAGTTGATCGCGAACCGGGCGACGCCTTCGATGGTCTTCGGATTCGTCGTGCACACCTGGCACTTCGGGCGGCAACGCCGGCCCTCGACAGTGAAACCGCTGGTGGCCGCGTCGCGGAATTCGTCTGAGGTGCCCACCGGACCGGTGGGATACATGGCCATGGCGTCCGGGCGATAGTCCGGGCTCTTCGGATCGCACCATCCCCTGGTAATCCGGTCCATGTAGTGCCCTTGGAAAAGCCCGAGCTCGTTGCCCTGGCGGGTGTGCAGCCACCACCAGCTCTTGAAGTCGTCGTTGTCCGTGCTTATTCCGCGATGGCCGACGCGGTAAGGGAAGTAGGGATAGTCCGCGAGCGCGTAGTCGTCGGGCAGTTCCAGTTTGTCATGGTGCGGAATGATCTCGCCCAAGTCGCCGGGGAAGTACCAGCGGCAGCCCCAATGGTCGAGCAGGGCGACCACGCCGTTGACCGTACCGTGGTATTGCGCCGCATTCTGTGTAACGTGGTAGTTTCCGGAGATCTGAGCGCCGGAGTTATTGCCGCCGATGTGGATCCCCGCGGCGTCAGAGGTGATGCGGAAGCCGGCGGGAGGGACCGACTCGTCGGTCGACAGATAAAACGCCGGTCCTCTGGGGTGGGGGAGGATGAGGAGCCTGGCTCCGGTCATCCCGGTAATGCAGCGGCGAAGCTCTTCGGCCGCCCAGCGAACGGACGACGAGTTGTCCTCCACCACTATGCACCAGCTTGACTGACCGCGGTCGACGATGGATCTGCCAGTCGCCGGCCCGGCCAGTAGTGCCACGATAAGCCCCGCGCGCAACTTCATCAGCATACGGGCAGTCCTTCAAATACTGATGGTGAACATCGAAGACGCTCCGCAGTCCACCGGCGGAAACGCAGGAAACCGACGCCCACCAAGCAGGGCAGCGCAATCCCATCAGGCTGCGCCCAACAGCTTGCGCGATCAGCGATCCGCTGTCGAGACAGGACGGCAAAAAAGGCCAAAAAGTGCGACGGCCGCCGCGGGTGTTCCGCGACGGCCGTCGAAACCGACTCGTCAGTACGGCTGCGGTCGATTCGATGTCCGGACTTCCCCCTACCGGCGGGGGAGTCGCCGGCGCCTGCCGCCGTACTTAAATCGCCCGAAACCGAGGAGCAGCGTCCAGATGCTCACCACCCCGAGGGCGCCGCAGCCGGCTCCCGAGCCGCAACCGCTTGAGTCGGACTGATCACCTCCGTCACCGGTGGGGCAGCCGTTGCTGTCCACGTCGGTGCCGGCGGTCGTGTTCGGACAGAAATCGAGATTGTCGGGAACGCCGTCGCCGTCAGCATCGGGGGTGATGATCGGGCAGCCGGCGTCGTCGACCTGAACGCCGGCTTCTGTTTCCGGACAGTTGTCGAGGCAGTTGGGGACGCCGTCACTGTCGGCGTCGGTGTCCGGAATACCGCAGCCGCAGATGCCGGCGCTGATCTTGTTGGGATCCTCGGGGCAACCGTCGCAGAAGTCGCCGACGCCGTCCTCGTCCTGGTCGTCCTGGTTGGCATTGAGCACCGTGGGGCAGTTGTCGATGCAGTCGGGAACGCCGTCGGCGTCCGTGTCCGTCTCCGGCTCACCACAGCCGCAGATGCCGGCCGTCGTCTTGTCCGGGTCGTTCGGGCATCCATCACAGGCGTCGCCGACTCCGTCGTTGTCCGAGTCAAGCTGGCCGGGGTTTGCGACCAGCGGGCAATTGTCCTGGCTGTTGGCGACGCCGTCGTTGTCGGTGTCGTCTGCCGGCGGGCCGTTGGTGTTGCCGTTGTCGGTCTCGAGGCAGTCCACGACGCCGTTCGAGTTCGCATCCACGTCGGCGGTGCCGCATCCGCAGACGCCGGGCGCCGACTTGTCCGGATCGTCCGGGCAACCATCGCACGCGTCGATCACGCCGTCGTCGTCGGTGTCGTTGGCCAATTCGCACTCATCCGGGACACCGTTGGCATCGCAGTCCTCGCTGAGCTCGTCCGCGATGTCAGCGCTGTCGAGCACGCCGTTGTTGTTGCAGTCGTATTGATACTCGTAAGCGCCCATGTCGATGTTGCCCGCGTCGCCGTCCTCGACGAGCGGGTCGTCGACGATGCGCGTGAGGTCGTCCAGATCGTGCTCCTTGGGTTGACCGGAGATCGCGGAGTCGTCGCCGCTGTCCACGCAGGGCGAGAACGCGCTCAAACGGAGGTCGTCGTCCGAGTTGCCCGCCGTGTCATCCGCGCCGTCGCCGTCGATGAAGGCGGGGTCGGTGCTGATATTGCCGTTCGAACCGCCGCCGAGGCTCTGTATGCAACTGTACGTAACGGTGGTCGGGTTCTCGACCTGGTCCGCGACGATGAACATGATCTGGTCGGACTGCGGTGTGCCGCCCTGGTCGGTGTTCGCCCAGATGATGGTGTTGGCGATCGTGGGTAGCAGCGGATTGGCCTCGGACGAGGCGTTCGCGTATACGCCGCCGCCGAGGGCGCCGGCCCGATTCGCGAAGATCGTGCTGTTGGTCAGCGTGGTTGTGCTGTCGAAGCTGTGGATGGCGCCGCCGCTGGCCGTGGCCGAGTTGCCGACGAACAGTCCATTGGTAAACGTGGGGTCGGGATTGCCGGTGACCTCGCCCTGGCTGGAGACGGCTCCTCCGAGGCCGGCGCGATTCTCGATAAAGCGGCAGGCGTCCACTTTCGGGTCGCTGGCCACGTGGTTGTACATGGCGCCGCCGCGCGAGCCGGCGATGTTGTCGATGAACTCGCAGTGCGAGATGGATGGGCTGCCCACGTCGTTGGCGATTGCTCCGCCGTTTACGTCCGCCGTGTTGCCATCGAACGTGGTGTCGGTGATGGTTGGGTGGGAGCTCGCATTGAAGATAGCTCCGCCGTTGTCGCCGGCGTCGTTGTCGTTCAGCTTGCAGTCGGTGATCGCGGGATTGCTGTTGGTGTTGTAGAAGGCGCCGCCGTTACCGCTGGCGTCGTTGCCGGTGAAGGTCGAGTCCGTGAAGGTGGGAGAGCTGCCGTCGTTTCGCACGGCGCCGCCGTTGAGCGCGTCGTTGTTCGAGAACGAGCACTCCGTGACGGTCGCGTTACTGGCGCTCTTGTTATACATGGCTCCGCCGTCGTGGACGGCGCTATTGTTGGAGAACAGGGTGTCGTTAATGTCGGGCGTGCTGCTGCTCGCGCTATAGATGGCCCCGCCCTCGTCCGCCTGGTTGAAGCGCAGGGAGCAGCCGTCGAGCGTCGGGCTGGCCGCGTTGTTGTAGATGGCGCCGCCTTTTCCGTCGGCCGCGTTGCTGAGGAACTCCGTGTCGGTCAGCGCCGGGGTGCCGCCGCTGTTGTACATGCCGCCGCCGTTGCGCGCCGCTTCGTTGCCGGTGATGAGGCAATCTTCGACGTCGAGCCCTGCGCCGGAGTTGTAGATGCCGGCTCCATCACTGTCGGAGCCTGCTCCATCAGCGAGTCCCGCGGTAATGGTGAAGCCGCTGAGCGTGGCTCTCGCGGAGGACGTGACCACGTGATAGCTGTTGTCGGAATCCGACGCGGCTCCGATGTTGCCGCTGAGAACGGTGGGATGCGACGAGGGGTTTGCCTGGCTCAAGGCGGTCTCCCCGCCGGCGAAACCGCCGTACAACTGAACGTCCGCCGGAAGGTCGAAGACCGCGCTACGCGGGTCCAGCGCATCCGACAGTTCCGTGGGGAGGTACGTTCCCTCCGCCACCCAGACGATGATCTCATCGGCGCCGCTGCCGGCCGCGTAGGTTAGCGCCGACTGAAGATCGGTATAGGCGTTCGTCCAGTCGGTGCCGCTGTTCGCCCCCGTGGCGTCGGCGTCGACGAAAACGCAGGCGTTCGGCGGATCGCAGATTT
>JBECKQ010000113.1:0-10027 GCA_040235375.1 Phycisphaerae bacterium
ACGCCCTCATCGCTGAGAAGCACGCACAGGTTCGGGTCGGCGAGCACGGCGGCCACCGTCGTCTCGACCCCGTTGACGTACATCTGCTTGCGGACCAGGCGGATGCCGTGGCTGTAGTCGACGTACCAGTCGACGTGCCCCAGGTACAGCGGCTGGATGGGTGTGCCGTTCGTGTAATGCCAGCCGTAGATGGCGACATGTCCCGGATTGCTGGCGAGCAGCGGCGTGATCACCACGTCCTTCTTGATCCCGGCGATGAGCTGGCCGAGCGGCTGGCCGGCCCGCTGGGCCTCAACCGTCTGGTGATGCCGGTAGAACGTCGTCTCCTTCATGATGTCGGTGGTGGCGGGGCTGATCGGCGACGGCGAGAGCTTGACGGTCGCGTGCGCCCAGATGTCGTCCACCATCTTGCGCGTCGGCAGCAGGCAGTCGAGCGCGTCGGCGATCGGCTGGGCGGTCAGCGGCGTCAGCGGCATGCGCGTGAAGTCATCGTCCGTACCGATGGAGACGTAGTCGCACGTGACGTAGTACGTGGCCGTCGTCGGCACGCCGCTGATCGTCGCGCTGACTTGGACGGGTACGAAGGTGCGCAGGAAGCCAGGCACGTTGCCGCCGATCACTTCCTCGTAGACCCGGTTCTCTCGATTCTGCCAGGTCATGCCGGCCGTCTCGGCGACGAACTGGCTGCCCGTGGGCGCGCCCGGCTGCCGCGGGGCGAAAGTGCCCGTCGTGAAGTTGGCCTGGAACGCGGCGAAGTCGGCCAGGTCGATCCGGCCGTTGTCATCGCCGTCGAAGGCGTCCAGGCAGGCGGTCGAGCAGGCCGGCTCGCTCGGTTCGGGCGGGACGGCCGGGCCGTCCAGGCAGTCCGCGATGGCCGAGTAGTCGCTTACGTCCACGTCGCCGTCGTGGTCCCAGTCGCCGCCGTCGATCGCTTCACAGGCGTCGGGTACGAGGTCGTTGTTGCAGTCGAGCGTGCTGCCGGCCTGCACTTCTGCCAGGTCGGCGAGGCCGTTCTCGTCGCAATCGGGAGCCGTGACGCGGACGTTGTCGAAGATGACGAAGTTGTCGTCGGGCACGGCGGCGATGGACGTATACGTGTCGGCGTAGCCGAGCATGATATCACCCGCGTTCAGCACGGTTTCGGCGTCCACCGTAATGAACCGGCCGTTGAGCCGCCAGATGATCACGCCGGCGTGGTTGCTGATCGACACTTCCACCCAGTGCTTGCCGGGCGATCCTTGCGTCTCGTACGTCGGGCTTGGGAAGAGATCCTGGAAGAAGACGTCCGATGCGTTCCGGCTGACCGGTGCGTAGCCGCCGTCTTCGATGGTGAGCAGGGTGGCGTTACGATAGGCGCAGTAGTCGTCCGCGGCGCCGCCTTCGCCGGTCATGGCGAACCAGCGCCCGTCGCTGGCGCCATTGTTCGGCCAGACGACGCGCGAGGCGCTGTGGGCGATGCCGGCCGTCGCGAATTCGGTTGATCCCGAGCCGCCGCCGGCCCCGCCGTTGTAGTTCATCCACACGTCGAAGGTCAGTGTGTAATTGCCGCTGAAGCTCATGCTGGTAGGGTACAGGCTGACGGCATCCGTGGCGGGCGTGCTGTCGTTGTTGTTGACCTCAAGGCGTAGGCCGACGGTCGAGCCGCCGGTCGAGTTCGGCGCGGGCGGGATACCGCGGATGCTGTAGTCGTACGCGAAGTCCGTGGAGTAGTCGGTGCTGTAGGTGAACGTCGTCCAGTGGAGGCCGGATGTGCCGGCGTCGAAGTCGTCGGCGAAGAGCGTGACAGTCTGAGCGAAGGCCGGAGCGGCCCAAATCGCAACAGCCGCCACGGCGAAATGGAGCACGAATCGTGAAACGGTCATTGTGATCCCCCACGGTCCGAACGTTCGGTTCATGGCCGTCATGATAACAGATCGGCGGGTCCGAATTCGAGTCTTACACCGCAATTGGGCCAGATCGGCTCCGGACGGCGAGAAGCGACATTGCCGCGTCGTCGTCGACTTTATGGGGGCAGGGCTTTGCCCGTGATTGCGGCCGGGCTATGCTGGTGGTGGATTCGGTTCTTGCCTCGCCGCGTCGGGCGGCTGGAGGCCAAGGCAGGCGATCCTAGATTCGATCCGGCAGCGCTCCGTCGTTGGGGCCATGCAAACGGGTCGATCGACGATCGCACTCGCGATACACGGGATTTCCGGAAATGAAAACGAGTCAGAAGGGCCGGTCGGCTTCGGTCGCGTTGCCGCAGTTCGCGTTTGCGCAGACGCCGCCGCTGCCCATGACCCGCGACGAGATGCTCGCCCGCGGATGGGACGAGGTGGACGTGGTGTTCGTCTCCGGTGATGCGTACGTCGATCATCCGGCGTTCGCCGCGGGGATCCTGGCGCGCGTGCTCGAGGCGAAGGGCTTTCGCGTGGGCGTGCTGGCCCAGCCGGACTGGCGAAGCTGCGAGGCGTTCAAGACGTTCGGCCGGCCGCGGCTGTTCTTCGCCGTCAGTGCCGGCAACATGGACTCGATGCTCAACCACTACACGGCCAATCGCAAGGTGCGTAACGATGATGCCTACTCGCCCGGCGGGGCGATCGGGCTGCGGCCGGACCGGGCGACGAAGGCGTACTGCCAGCGGGCGCGGGAGGCGTACAAGGGCGTGCCGATCATCGCCGGCGGCGTCGAGGCGTCGCTCCGCCGGCTGGCCCATTACGACTACTGGTCGGACAAGGTGATGCGGAGCATCCTGCTGGACGCCAAGGCCGACCTGATCGCCTACGGCATGGGCGAGGACGCCATCGTCGAGATCGCTCGGCGCCTGAGAGACGGCCAGACAACGCGCGACCTGCGCGATATGCGCGGCGTGGCGTACGCCTGCGGCGCAAGCGAACAGCCGCCGTCCGGGCAGGACGTCGTCGTTCTGCCCAGCTACGAGGAAATCGCTCGCGATCCGCGCGCCTTCGCCGAGGCGACGCGGCGATATCACCTGGAGACGAACCCGCACAACGCGCGGACCATCGTGCAGCCGCACGATCGCCAGGCGGTGGTGTGCACGCCGCCGCGGCTGCCCGTCTCGCAGCGCGACATGGATTTTTACTACGACCTGCCGTACACGCGCCGGCCGCACCCGGCGTACAGGCAGCGCATCCCGGCGTACGAAGTGGTGAAGGATTCCGTCACGATCATGCGCGGCTGCTTCGGTGGCTGCACGTTCTGCTCGATCACCATGCACCAGGGGCGGATCGTCCAGTCGCGGTCGAAGGATTCGATCGTGCGCGAGGTCCGCAACATGACGGCCGACGCCGAGTTCAAGGGCGTGATCAGCGACATCGGCGGGCCGACGGCGAACATGTATGAGATGCGCTGCATCCGGCCGGACATCGAGGAGAAGTGCCGCCGGCTGTCGTGCGTGCATCCGACCATCTGCAAGCTGCTGGGCACGGATCACGGGCCGCTGATTGACGTGATGCGCGACGTGCGCGGCCAGAAGGGTATCAAGCAGGCGTTCGTGGCCAGTGGCGTGCGCATGGACCTGGCGCAGCTTTCGCCGGAGTACATGGCCGAACTGGCGGCGCATCACGTCGGCGGCCATTTGAAGGTTGCGCCGGAGCACACGGACGGCGAGACGCTGCGATTGATGAAAAAGCCGGCGATCTCCGATTTCGAGAGCTTTGCCTGCAAGTTCGACGCCGCCTCGCGTCAGGCCGGCAAGGAGCAGTATCTCGTGCCGTACTTCATCGCGTCGCATCCGGGCAGCACGATCGAGGCGATGATCGACCTGGCGGTGTTTCTGAAGCAGAACGGCTACCGGCCCGACCAGGTGCAGGACTTTATCCCCGCGCCGATGGACATCGCCACGTGCATGTTCCACACCGGGCTGAATCCGATGACGATGAAGCCGGTTTACACGGCGAAGCACCTGCGCGACCGCAAGTTCCAGCGGGCGCTGATGCAGTTCTTCAAGCCGGAGAATTACTTCCTGGTCCGCCAGGCGCTGTTGAAGGCCGGTCGCAAAGACCTGATCGGCGACGGCTGCGACGCGCTGATTCCGTCGCAGCCGCCGAAGGCGGCCCTGGCCGCCCGCCGGGCGCAGGCGAACCGCGCACGGTTGAAGGCCAACCGCGTAACGCTCTCGGAGGATCACTATCACTCATCGTCGCGCGAGAAGGAGCTCTCGCCCGGCTACCGCCCGCATCGCAAATCAGCGCGACGTCGGAGACGCTAACGCGAGTCCCCGGAAGCGCCGGCAACCCAGTCCGAGCCGCGCCCGTGAGGAAGCGGATATAACGACAACCATTCGCTCGCGCGTTACCGCTCGATCGTCGCGTTACCCGCCCACGCGCCGCATCCGCGCGGTTGCTATGGTGTCACATTCCTGACACTGGGCTGCTAAACCACCGCTCGCGACCCGTGGCCGGCGGAATGACCGGCGGGCAGAGCCCGCCCTACAAGGCGACGCTATTCGGCGCGTGATCGCGCACAGTCATTCAGGTCGGCAAGTCGCCGGATGACACTTTGGCTGGAAGCATCGCCGGCGAAGGGATGGTTGACTGGGCCAATCCGCTTCCTTACGGGCGCGGCTCGGACCGCGTTGCCGCTGGTTGCTTGGGTGACACACTCGTGATGAGGCGACTCACGTCGCTCATGTCGCAACATCGACGTTGCGAGTATGATGCCAGCCATGTCGAAACATCACGTTGCCAAGAAGTGGTTCTTCGTCGTGGCCTTGTCGTTCGTCTGTGTGCCCGCCTTTGCCGAAGCGCTCAAGCCCGTCGAGCACCGGTCATACCGGCCTTATCCGCCGATCGAGGTTACCAGCTACGTCTTCGACAGGCCGCGGCCGATTCGGGCGTGGTCGGCGAAGGTCGATCTGTCTTCGCCGGACGTGCAGATCGTGGTGACGCCGCGCGGAAACGTCGGGCCGCACTTCGAAACCGCGTGCGCCACCACGCTCGAGTTCGCCGAGTCGGCTCAAGTCCAGCTTGCCGTCAACGCGACGCCGTACGATCCACTGCGGGACGAGAGCGGCCAGGGGATGGACATCTCCGGGCTTTCGGCGAGCGACGGGGACATCTACTCCGAGCCGGACGATCAATTCGGAGCGATCGTGTTCGACGCCTCAGGGCGCGGCCGCATCATCACCGCGCCGTACACGCCGGCCAAGCTGGCGGGCGTCGATGACGGGGTGGGCGGTTTTCGCGTGCTGGTCAAAGGCGGCAAGAGCGTTGCGGGGAGCGTGGCCACGTACGTGCCGCCCGATTTCGCAGGTGTCAATCCGCGGACGGCGGCCGGCCTGTCGGCCGACGGGCGGACGCTCTGGCTGATTGTCGTCGATGGCCGCAACCCCGGCCGTAGTGAGGGAGTGACGCTCGAGGAGTTGGGCGACTTCGGCGTGCTCCTGGGCTGCGACACGCTGCTGAACCTCGAGGGCGGTGGCTCGTCGACAATGGTGCTGCAGGATCCCGCCAGCAAACAGTGGCGCGTGATCAACCAGCCGGTTGGCCGCAAGCGAACGGACACGCTGCGCCCGGTCGCAAACAACCTCGGCGTTAAGATCAAACAGACCAAGACTGCCCCCTGAAAACAGCCACATCCAAAAGCAAGGTCGGCGGGCGCAAATCTTGCCGCGCAGGCAAGGAAGTGGCGACGGGCAGCGCAGTCAGCGGCCCGCGAATCGACCCGGAACGCGCAAGGAATGCCGGACCGACGCGCGAATTTCGCGACGGCTGGAGCGGGGCGGACACCGATAAAAGGGCTGTCATTCGATAGCAGGAGGCGGCCCGCGGCCGGGCCGAAGTTACTCGGCACCCGGCCCCGACGTGCAGGAACAGGAGGTTCCATCCTTGTCCAACCGATCCCCTTCGATCGTGGGTCTTGTCCCGTCCGAACGGGTCTCATCGCACAGCCAGGGTTCATCAGGCAAAGATGCTCTCGCTGAACGGGCGCACCGGCAGGAGGTCCTGCAGGCCGAGCTCGAACGGCAGGCGAGCGAGATGCTGGCGGCCCGGCAGGCGCTCGACGAGCGGAGCCGCTCGCTGGACGCGCACGCCGCGAGCCTCGTCGAACGCGAGCGGGAGCTTTCCGAGAAGGCCGAACAGCTTGAGAGGACGCGGGCAGAGCCGGAGGAAGCCGCTGCGCAGGCGGCGGATGAACTTGCCGCGTTGGAGAAGCGGCGGCAGTCGCTCGAAGCCGAGGCGTCGCTGCTCAGCGAGAAGTCGGCCGGACTGGACCGCATCGAGAACGAGCTGTTTCGCCGGGCGAGCGCGTTGGAAGCGCTTGAGCAGGAGGCCGAACGGCGGTTGGAAGACGTCAAGGCGCTCGAGGCCGAACTGAACGAGCGGGCCAAAGAGATCGACGGCCGACAGCAGAAGATCGATCAGTCTTGGCAGTCCGTGCAAGCGCGGGCCGCCGAGTTGCAGCAACGGGGCGTCGACCTTGATGGACGCGAGGCGCAGATCGCCGGCCGCCTGGGCCAGATCGAGCAGCGCGAGCAGCGCTGCGCCGACGCCCGAGCGGCGGTCGAGCAGGCCGCGGCACGTAACCAGGCTCGCGGCCAGGACCTCTCGCGGCTGGCCCAATCCTTGAAGAGCGCGGACGAACGCCTCCGTGAGTCAATGCGGAAGCTGGAGCAGCGGCGGAAGGCGTTCGAGCAGACGCGAACGGAGCTGGATGCCCGAGCCGACCAGCTCGATCAGCGGCAGCACCAGTTGGACGAGCAGTCGGCCCGCGTCGAGTTGGCGCGCAAAGCGATTAAAGACCTCCGCCAGCAGGTAGAAGACGATTCGAAAGCGCTGGATGAGCAGCGTGAGACGCTGCGCCGCCGCGAACTCGACGCGCTGGAGATGCTGCGAACGGCCAAGTCCCGCCAGCGCGAGCTCATCGAGCCGCAGCACGATCTCGATCGCCGATTGGCCGAACTGGCAGCACGAGAACGTGAGGTGAACGAAGCGCTGGTGACGGTGTCGAGCATCGCCGATCAGCTCGAGCAGCAGCGCCGCGAACTGGCGGCCCGCGAGGCCCGGCTGATCGTGCGCGAGACGCGGCAACGCGCCGGTGCGAACGATTCAGGCACTCGCGTTGCGTGAGGTGCGCCGCGCCTCGTCGCCTACGATTCGAGCCGCGATTTCATCAGAGCCGCGACCGTCAGGGAGCGGATACTACGTCAAACCTCGATCCGCCCGCAACCTGCTAAGCGAAGTCCCAACTCGCACCGCCCAAGAGCAGGGGCACGCGGCAGACGGCGTTGCGTTTCGATAAACCCTCCTCCAGCCTTCCCTGCGAGGAAGGGGGGCCAGCAGCACCGATCCGGGAGCGGGGCACACGGGACACCGGACATCCGCCACTGGAAACTGAACACTGAAAACTGAAAACTGCGCGGCAGTGGCACACTGCTACACCGTCAGCGGGTCGGGCTTGTCGGCATCCAGGCCTAGCTTTTCGACGGCCTCTTGCGCGATCTTGCCGTCGATCTGGCCGCGCCGGGCCAGCTGGTAAAGCGCCGCGAGCGCCACGTGCTCCGCATCCACTTCGAAGAACCGCCGCAGCTCCTCGCGTGAGGCGCTGCGACCAAAGCCGTCGGTCCCGAGCGCAGTCATGCCGGCCGGCACCCAGCGGTGGATCATGTCCGGCAGCAGCTTGAGGTAATCGCTCACGGCCACGACCGGCCAGGGCTCGTCCTTCAACATCCGCGCCACGTACGGCTCGGCCGGCTCGCGGCCGGGGTTCAGCATGTTCTGCCGCTCGACGGCCAGCGCGTCGCGACGCAGCTCCTTGTAGCTCGTCACGCTCCACACGTCCGCCGCAACGCCGAACTGCTCGTCGAGAATCTGCTGGGCACGCAGGGCTTCGCGCAGGATCGTCCCGCTGCCGAACAGATGCACGCGCGGCTTGTCCTCCGGATCGGCGGCCGGCAGGTACTTGTACATGCCCTTCAGAATGCCCTCTTCGACGCCGTTGGGCATCGGCGGCTGGGCGTAGTTCTCGTTGTACAGCGTGATGTAATAGAAAATGTCTTCGTGATCCCTGAACATCCGCCGCATGCCGTCCTGGAGAATCACGGCGATCTCGTAGGCAAACGCCGGATCGTACGTGACGAGGTTCGGCACCGTTGACGCGAGAATGTGCGAATGCCCGTCCTCGTGCTGGAGCCCCTCGCCGTTCAGCGTCGTCCGGCCGGCGGTCCCGCCCATCAGGAAACCGCGTCCCCGGCTGTCACCGCAGGACCAGATCTGATCGCCGATCCGCTGGAACCCGAACATGGAATAGAAGATGAAGAAGGGGATCATCGGGTGGCCGTGCGTCGCGTACGACGTGGCCGCGGCGATGAACGAGGCCATCGAGCCGGCCTCGGTGATGCCCTCTTCGAGGATCTGCCCATCCGTGGCCTCGCGATAGTAGAGCAGCAGATGCGAATCGACCGGGTCGTAGAGCTGGCCCGTGTGGGAGTAGATGCCCGCCTTGCGGAACATGCCCTCCATGCCGAACGTCCGCGCCTCGTCGGGGACGATCGGCACGATGTACTTGCCGTAGTCGGGGCTGTTGCTGAGGTGGGCGAGCATACGCACGAACACCATCGTGGTTGAGGCCTCGCGATCGCCGCTGCCCTTGTAGAACTCGGTGAACATGTCCGCACCCGGCACGGAAATCTGCACTGGCTTGACCACGCGGCGCGGCACGAACCCGCCGAGGGCCTCGCGGCGCTCGAGCATGTAGCGGATTTCCTCGCTGTCGACCGGCGGGCGGTACAACGGGGCCTTGGCCAGCGCCTTGTCGCTGATCGGAATCGAGAAGCGATCCCGGAACTCGCGCAGCTCGTCTTCGTTCAGCTTCTTCTGCTGGTGCGTGACGTTGCGCCCCTCGCCCGCCTCGCCAAGCCCGTAGCCCTTGATCGTCTTGGCAAGAATGACGGTTGGTGCGCCGGGATTCTCCGTGGCGAACTTGTACGCTGCGTGGACCTTCGCGGGGTCGTGGCCGCCGCGCCGCATGCGCTGAATTTGATCGTCGGAAAGGTGCTCGACGAGCTTCGCCAGGCCGGGGATGGAGTTGAAAAAGTGCTCCCGGGTGAACGAGCCGGGGGCGACGACGTACTTCTGGCTCCAACCGTCGATGATGTTGTCGACTGCTTGCAGGAGCAGACCGTCTTTGTCGCGCTCGAAGAGCGGGTCCCAGTCGTCGCCCCAGATGACCTTGATGCAGTTCCAGCCGACGCCGCGGAACGCCGCCTCGAGCTCCTGAATGATGCTGCCGTTGCCGCGCACGGGCCCGTCCAGGCGCTGGAGATTGCAGTTGATCACGAAGATCAGGTTGTCGAGGTTCTCGCGGGCCGCGAGGCTGATCGCGCCCATGCTCTCCGGCTCGTCCATCTCCCCGTCGCCGAGGAACGCCCACACGCGCGAGTTCTCCGTATTGACCAGGCCGCGATCGTGCAGATAGCGGTTGAACCGCGCCTGGTAGATCGCGTTGATGGACGCCAGCCCCATCGACACCGTTGGGAACTCCCAGAAATCGGGCATCAGCCAGGGGTGCGGATAGCTGCTCAGCCCGTAGGGGGGCGCGAATTCGCGCCGAAAGTTGTGCAACTGCTTGGGACCCAGTCGGCGCTCGAGATACGCGCGGGCGTAGATGCCCGGCGACGCGTGTCCCTGGAAAAAAACCTGATCGCCACTGCGATCCTCGGTCTTGCCGCGGAAAAAGTGATTGAAGCCGACCTCGAGCAGTGTGGCGGCCGAGGCATATGTCGATATGTGCCCCCCGATTCCCTCGCACTTGCGATTGGCCTGGACCACGAGAGCCATGGCGTTCCAGCGGATCAGGCTTTTGATCCGTCGTTCGATAGAACGATCGCCGGGGTAGGGCGGCTGCATGGCCCGCGGGATCGTGTTGATGTACGGGGTGTTGGCACTGAAGGGCATCGGCACGCCCTTGAGGAACAGGTGCTCGATAAGCCGGGATATCAGAAACCGGGCGCGATCGCCACCGTGCTGCTCGACGACCGCCTCGAGCGACTCGATCCAGTCGTTCGTCTCCGCGCGGTCGAGGTCGAGGT
>JBECKQ010000228.1:0-16533 GCA_040235375.1 Phycisphaerae bacterium
ATGTGGCACGGCAAGCCGGTGCTCGTATCGAACCAGGTGGGTTTGAATGACATCACCGCCGCTGGCGCTGGCCTCGTCGCGGAACCGAGCCGCAAAGGCGTGTTGCCCGTTCTGGCCGAAATGCTCGCAAAATCCCGTGAAGAGCTCAGCGAAATGGGCCAAACCGCCGCCCGCCTCGCCCGCGAGCGGTATAGCTGGTCAGCAACGCTCAACGGCTACAAACAGCTCTACGAAGAGCTTGTTCGCGTTCGTACGTAACCTCACAGCGATCACTCGGCAGGCGTCTGAAATGAGGACGCTGGTCTGCGATGTACATGCTGCGCTTCGCTGCGCGCCCTGGGTCCGTCCTGCCTATGTTCGGAGAATCGCGAGGTTCTGCTCGAGCGCCTTCTGAAGACCATCGACGAGGTCCGTTCGACCATCGGCTTTGCAGGACTGGATCATCGCGCCGAAGACTTCCTTGACGTACTGCTCCTGGTTCACCGCTGCCGGCCGGTGACGAGTACCCATGTTGTACGCGTCCTCGAAGGCGGCCGGATGGGCCCGCTCCAGCACTCCGTTAAGATATGCAGTATCCTCGGCGGAAAAACCCAGGCCTTTCACGACCGTCTGCGTGTCTCTGAGGATTCCGGTCTCATTGTCGTAGTGGCAGTACCACTTGACAGCCACGATGAGAATCACAATGACGACCGCCCAACGGAGCTTCTTCATTACATAGCTCTCCGGGTCACGGCCACCACGTCATGACGACATGGCTCGCCGCGCCCGCACTTACGTCCGGAGACCGACAAGAATCTGGTCGCGCGCCTTCTGTAGACCCTCGACGAGGTGCGTCTTGCCATCACTATTGCACGCTCGGATCATCCGATCGAAAACGTCCTGAATGTACGTTTCCTCGCTCAGGGTCGCCGCCCGGCGACGGGTCCCCATGCTGTATGCAGCGTCAAAAGCATGCGGATGGACACGATCCAGCACGCCGTTGAGGTATGCGGTATCCTCGACCGAGAAGCCTAACTCGGCGATGACCGCCTTCATCTCCTTGAGGACACCCTCCTGATCATCGCTGCGATTGTAAAGCTTGACGCCCACGAGAATGACGATGATCAGCCCGATCCAGAGAAGTTTCTTCATAGCCTTGCCCTCCATCACGCGGCACCGAGCGGTACCGAGCCCATTCTTCAATCACCTCGAAGCGCCTCGGCCGGGCGCCTCGCCTGCATGCCATCAATCGCGCGACATGAACAGCCGCAGAACGTACCAGAACATGAGCGCCACGGATGCGAACAGCTCCAGCGCCGCACCCACGTAACGATCCGACGGATAGTGGTGCAGGATGTTCGACGTGTCATACAGAATCGCGGCCCCCGCAAAGCAGACCATCGCCGCCGGGCAGCGTGAGCATCCATCGACTGAGCAACTCCGCGTTTCCGGACGAGAAGATGGCGAACTCGATCGCCACGAACGCCAGGATCGCCAACAGCAGGTGCACGTATGTGCTGACGATGAAAGACGCGCGGACGTCGACGCCCTGCGCCCATACCGGCCCCGCATCGACCCGAATGTCCCGCGCATCACTCATCAGCGTTCCCCTTCTCTGATTTCCACGAGCCGCGAACTGTCCTGCGGCCGGCACTTCCTCACGAAAGGCACACTGTGATCGGACACCACCGGGCGCCAATGTACACTCTCGGAAGCTGGTCTGTCGATAGGGAGATTGCGAACGGGATTTGAGCGCCGCCAGCTCCCCGCCGGGCCACCTTGAGCCCGTGGCCATATGGGAGACTCGGCCTCCCAGCCGAGGAGACAAGGCTGTTTTCGCGCCGCCGCGCGTTTCGCCGGGGTCACACGGCCAGTTCGCAGAACAGGCTCGACCTATCCACAACCCGTATCTGTCGCTGAACGTTGAAATCACAAGTGAGCCGTTCGAATCCATCGGCGTCAACGGTGGTCGCACGGAATCCGTCCTTGCAGACAATGACGCCGGCGCCCGTCGCCTCCCAGTCAATCTCGCCGATCACGCCGTGGTCGGCCTGGAGGCGGAACCACTCGAGCCGTGGTTCCCAGAACTCTGCGGCATAGCTCGAGCACATCACGCGCCCACCGGGA
The DNA here is from genome assembly GCA_040235375.1 of Phycisphaerae bacterium. Taxonomy (GTDB): domain Bacteria; phylum Planctomycetota; class Phycisphaerae; order UBA1845; family UBA1845; genus JBECKQ01. The sequence goes on from JBECKQ010000228.1 coordinate 2,107, forward strand.
CGGGCGACGCGGATGCTCTCCGCGATCAGCGCGCGCTGGTCGACCCTGAATGCCGAGATGCCGTTCTGAACGCACGCGACGACGTCGAAGGCATGATCACAAAAGCCGAGCGACGCGGCGTCCATGCACAGAACGCGGCAGTTCCCGCGCTTTGCCAGAAGATCACGAGCCACACGCAAACTCGACCGTGATGTGTCGATACCGATCGCTGTCGCCGCACCTTCCGACAGCCGCCCGAGTACCCGGCCATAACCGCAGCCGAGTTCGAGAACCGCGTCCGATGCTCGAACGTGGCTCAGCACGTGCTCGATCTCGGCATCGAGATACTGACGCACTCGCGGCGGGGCGATTTCGTAGCATCGCTGCAGGAGTTCCGCGGACAGCCGTTCCGTGTAGTATCCTCGCATGTTCGATCTCGCCGCGCCCGCCGGCTCCGCCGGCGCAACAACGCTGGCTTAGCGGATGACTTGAAGCGCGATGCTGAATGCCGGCTTGCAGACATCTCTACAGGCGGAACCGGCGGCAATCAAGGCTGGAGCGTTCAACCGAGGTGAAGTCCACGTCACCTCTCTCGAACCGGGAGCGAACGCGCTGCAGCAACATTTGCCCGCGTGCCCGTCCGTGATGACGGGGCTTCGTTCTTCTCATCACGCCGCACTCACTCCGGGCAGCGGAATGCTGACGGTGACCGTCGTACCCACGCCCGGCGTGCTCGCCAGATCGATCCGACCGCGATGCGCCTCCACGATCGTTCGGGAGATGGCCAATCCCAGACCCGCCCCGCCCGCTTCGCGCCGCCGCGCCCGGTCCACGCGATAGAAGCGATCGAACACGCGCGGCAAGTGCTGCGGCGCGATGCCCACGCCCGTGTCGCGGACGGTCAGTTCGGCCGTTCCGTTCGGCGCCGCCAGCATCACGTCCACGCTGCCGCCGGCTGGCGTGTACTTGATGGCGTTATCCAGCAAGTTCCCCACCATTTGCCGCAGTCGGCCGTCGTCGCCATCGATCCAGACACCGGCCGCCGTCGACGAACGCAGTTCGATGCCGTGCTCTTCCGCCACGGGCGTGAACAAATCGACGACATCGCCCAGCGCCACGTCGAGCTGAACCGGCGCCCGGCAGACAAACTGCTGCCCGGCGTCTGCGTGCGCGAGCAGCAGCAGGTCGTCGGCGATGCGCGACAGCCGGTCGAACTCGTCCACGCTCTCCGCGATCACCGTCCGCAATTCATCGAGCGGCCGGCTGTCGGAAAGGGCCACCTCGGCACTGCCGCGCAGCGCCGCGAGGGGCGTCCGCAGCTCGTGCGCGGCATCCGCGGTGAACTGCCGAAGCTGAGCCACCTGCTTTTCCAGGCGCTCGAACATCTCGTTGAACGTCTCGGCCAGTGCGTCGAGTTCGTCGCCCGCTCCAGTGCGCTCGAGGCGCTGCGTCAGGTTTTCGACGCTGATCTTCCGCGCTGCCGCCGCCATCGCCCCCACTGGCCGAAGGCTCCGCGACGCCAGTATTCGCCCCCCGATCGTGGCGAGCACGGCGGCAAGGCCGAGGGCCGCCGCGCAGATGTACTTGAAGCGGTTCAGCGAAGCATCGACCTGATCCATCAGGTACGTGGCCTGAACGATCTGCTGTGTGCCGTCCGGCGACGTCACCCACTGGCTGCACGTACGCGTATGCGCGGCCAACTCCGACCCGCGTTCCGTGCGAAAGTACATGTCCGCCGCGGCACGAGCCGGCAGCGGCCAGGGGTCGGGCAGACCGCGCCCCGGCACGTCGCTGGACAGCAGCACTCGCCCGTCTGCGTCGAGCAAACGAAACGTCAGATCGCCACGCCGCCGGCTGCCCAGCTCATTGCGAATGCGACGCTGCACGTCTTCCATGTCGCCACCCGCCGCCGAAAGCATTGACCGGAACTCCATCACCTCGCCGGCGAGAAACGCATCGACCTCGCGATACAGCGAATAGTGGATCCCCACGTACAACGCCGCGCAGACGAGCAGCGACACCGCGAGCGTGATCGCCGTGCCCCATGCCGTCAGCCTGGCTCCGAGCGTTCGCAGCATTCGTTATTCGCTCTCCTCGCGAAGCACGTAGCCCACGCCGCGAATGGTGTGGATGAGCGGATGGTCGAATCCGTGATCGATCTTGCGACGAAGGCGGTTGATGTGCACGTCCACGACGTTGGTCATCGGATCGTGGTTCATGTCCCACACGTGATCCAGCAGCATCGTCCGCGACAGCACCTCGCCGGCGCTGCGGCCCAGGCACTCCAGCAGGGCGAACTCCCGGGCGGACAGGTCGACCCGCCGGCCGGATCGCTCGACGCGCCTCGCCACCAGGTCGATCGTCAGGTCGCCGACGACGACCGTGTTGTTCGCCAGCGCCGGACCGCGCCTCAGCAGGGCGCGGAGCCGGGCGAGCAGTTCGGTGAAGCTGAACGGTTTGGCGAGGTAGTCGTCTGCCCCCAGGTCGAGGCCGCGGACGCGGTCGTCCACTCCATCGCGGGCCGTCAGGCAGATCACGGGCGTGGAAACGCCGGCCTTGCGGATGCTCCGCAGGATGCTGAAGCCGTCGCGGCCGGGCAGCATCAGGTCGAGCACGATCACGTCCTGCCCGCCGGCCAACGCCATGCGCAGGCCGGTATCGCCGTCGTCAGCCACGTCCACGGCGTACGAAGCCTCCCGCAGACCCTTCTCGATGAACTGGGAGATACGCCGGTCGTCTTCGACTACCAATGCTCGCACGCAGGTTCTCCGATCCCCCTATTCTATCCTCCCAGCATCACGCTCGGGCGGGCGGGTGTCAACGAAGTCCGTCTCCCCCTTCACCCTGCACCCAACATGAACGATTTGTCATCTCGACGCCATCGCCGCGTAACGCTATACGGGCAACAATAAGTGGCTCGTGATTATGGGCAATCGACCACCTCCAGCGAAGGCAGCGTCGCCGAACATGACAGCCGCGGTCCGAATGTTCACCGGGAATTGTCCAAGGCGAGCCCATCGCTCGTACTCTGCGATGTACGCCGGCGCGCCAACTGCAGTTCATCGCTCGAGGGCCGGCGGCGCGACAGCCGGACCACCGCTGACGCCCGGCACGTATTCGTTGGGGCTCCTGGGATCGGGGCTGGCTTGCCTGATGGTCGGTTGCATCAGCACCCAGCCGGCACATGACTACGAACATGCCCAAAGCCTGATCGTGCAGCACACGGGCATCTCCGAGGTGTACATTCCCGGGGAAACCGAGAAGGCCGACAAGCGTGTCGCTGAACTGCTGACTGGCGGCCTGACCGTCGACGAAGCGGTCCAGATCGCGTTGCTGAATAACCCGGGCTTCCAGTCGCAGTTTGCGGAGATCGGGGCGTCGCGGGCCGACCTCGCCCAGTCCTCGCTCCTGACGAACCCCACGATGTCACTGGGCCTGCAATACCCCGACGGGGGCGGCCTGGCCGACATCACTCTCGGCTTCGCAGCGCAGATCGCCGATCTCTGGCAGATTCCCGTGCGAAAGCAGGTCGCCGAAGCTGACCTGGAACGGACAATCAACTCCGTCGGTCAGGGCGCCGTCGCACTCGCAGCCAGTGCGCGGACGGCCTACTACCGCGTTCTGGCCCTTGAGCAGGGTGTTGCCTACACGGAGGAGAACCTCCAGCTCGTGCAGCGTTCCGTCGCCCTGTCGGAAGCGCAGTTCCAGGCCGGCGAGGTGAGCGAGTTCGACGTGAACCTGGCTCGCATGAGCGTCATCGACGTCGAAGAGCAACTGATCACCACGCGTGGCCAGCTCGAAACGGCACGCGTGAACCTGGCCGAAGTGCTGGGCCTGACCGCCCAGGCCGACGAAATCGAGCTCAAAGACACGCTGCCGACGACGCCGGTATCGTGGCCGGCCGCCGAAACCCTGCTCGATCAGGCCCTCGATGAGCGTTTCGACATGCGTGTGGCCTGGTTTGCCGTGGAGCGAGCCGAGGCTGCCCTTCGGCTCGAATATCGCCGTTTCATGCCCGACGTGCAGCTTGGCTTCGCCTTCGAGCGCAATGAGCGACGCACGCTGCCCGGCCGCAAGATCCTCGCGGACACCGCCCGCTCCTCGATCGCCGCCGGCCGGCTGACGGCCCCCGCCATCCAGTCGCGCGGAGAGCGCGGCCTCGAGAAGTCTCAGATCATTGACACCAAGCTCGGCCCGACGCTCGCGCTCGCCCTGCCGATTTTCGACCAGAACCAGGCGCAGATCGCCAAGGCCGGCATTCGCGTGCTCCAGGCGCGCAAGAGCTATGAGGCCCAGGCGGAAACGGTCGCCGCGGACATTCAGCGAGCCACGTCGGCGGCCGGAACCGCCGTCGAGATGCTCAACTTCCTGCAGACCCAGGGCTTGAAGCAGGCCCAGGCCACGGTCGAAGGCGCCAGGCGCCGTTATCAGGCCGGCGAGGAGAATATCCTGGTCCTGGTCGAGGCGCAGGACTCGCTCGTCAAACGGCGGCTCAGCTACGTGAACTCGCTGCGCGACTATGCCGTTGCTCTCGCAGCTCTCGAGGAAGCGGTCGGGGGCCGCGTGCTGCTCGAACCGCTGCCTCCTCCGGCGCCCACCACGCAACCCAGTCAGGAGCCCTGAGATGTTTCGATACCGCAGTCTGCGCTGGTTAATTCCTGCACTGCTTTTCATCGCAGGCATTGCGGGCTGCGCGGGCATCGACCAGACCGGCGCCGGGACGGCCGCCGAACAGTTGACGACATTTGCCGGCGATTTTCTGCGCGAATTACTCGCGGCTTTCCTAACGTGATGCCGCAATGCTTCGAACCAAGGACGTGATCGAATGACCATAAGAGTCGCAATACTGGCAATGATCCTCGGCGGGGCGGCCATCGGCGTGCAGCTGCTCGCCGCCGCCGAACCTCAACAGAACGATGCACGCACGGCGAAGGCCGCCGAGCCGACGGAGACGCAGCAGGCAAGCGCGCCCGTGAACGCCGAGGGCGGCTCCTCGCTCGCAGTGACGGTAAGCGAGGCCTCGCGGAAGGTCTCGCACGTCGAGCTGGCGCCCGTCAGAGGAGGCACGCTTCAACCGGAAATCAAAGCCATCGGCACGGTGGAGGCGGACCCGGCGCGAACGTTCGCCGTTCGCGCCCCGGTCGCAGGGTATCTGCGCAATGGGGGCGACGACTGGCCGACGATCGGTGACGTGGTCGCCAGTGGCGCCGAAGTCGGTACCGTGCAACCTCGCCTGACGCCGATCGAACAATTCAACCTGTCCAGCCAGTACCTCGACATCCGCTCGACTGTCGCATCGCTCACCGCGCAGGTGGCGGCCGCAAGGGCTTCGTACGAAAGCAAGAAGCAACTGAACGCCAAGGGTGACGTCTCGGACCGTCAACTGGAACAAGCCGAGTCAAAACTCAAGTCCGACGAAGCCGACCTCAAAGCCGCGCAGGCGAAGCTGGCCGACCTCGAGCAGGAGGAATCCGCCCGGCAGGGCACGTTAAAAGCCACGCCGGTCACCGTGGGTGCGGGCGGCAAGATAGTCAGCACCTCGGCGTCTCCCGGTGAAGTGGTGGACAGCGGGCAGACGTTGATGCACATCGTGAACCTCGATCGCCTGATCGCGCGGATCGAGCTGCCCATCGATCAGGTATGGGACTCGCCCGGCTCCGAGGCGCGGATCGCCCCGGTTGCGGACGAAGCGCGTGTGGTGATCGGCCACACCGTCGGGCAGGCAGGCAACGTCGCCCCCCGCACGAGAGGCCAATGCTGGCTGATCGCCATCGAACCGACTGACGGCCGCTTCGCGCCGGGCGCGCAGGTTCTGGCCCATCTGCCCGTCGCGGGCAAACCGCTCGCAGGCGTTTTCGTTCCCGACTCGGCGATCGTGCGACTGGGCGGCCTGGCGTGGGTCTACGTCGCCGAGTCGCCGGACACGTTCATGCGCACCGCAATCACGCTGCACACGCCCACGCCCGAAGGCTGGTTCGTCACCAGCGGCCTGAAGCCGGGTGAGCAAATCGTCGTAAGCGGAGCGCAGGTTCTGCTCTCCGAACAGCTCAAGGCACAAATCGAGGCAGAGGCCGAAGCGTCCGAATAGCCAAGGCGTCCACTCGCAGCAAGCACAACCATGCTCCAACGCATCGTAGATCTCTCGATTCGCTACCGCGGCACGGTATTCGCACTGGCGATGATCATGCTCGCGTACGGTATCTACCGAACCGACCACGCGAAGCTCGACGTCTTTCCCGAGTTCGTTCAGCCTCAGGCCACCATTCAGACCGAGGCGCCCGGCTTCTCGCCCGAGCAGGTCGAGATGGTCGTCACGCGCCCCGTCGAAACCTCGATCAACAGCGTGCTCGACATCGACTCGGTGCGCTCCCAATCGATCCAGGGCCTGTCCATCGTGTCCGTGTTCTTCAAGGAGGGCACGGACATCTTCCGCGCCCGCCAGATGCTCACCGAGCAGTTGAGCACGATCGCCGCGGACCTCCCCGCGGGCGTGGGCGTGCCCACGCTGAACGCGCTCACCTCCTCGACGATGGATCTGCTGAAGATCGGTCTGGTCTCCGACAGCAGGACGCTGATGGAACTGCGCACGTTCGCCGACTGGACGCTCAAACCCCGCCTGCAGGCCGTGCCCGGCGTGGCCCAGGTCGGCATCATGGGCGGCGAGGTGCGCGAGCTGCAGGTGCAGATCCTGACCGACCGCCTGGCCGCCTTCGGTTTGACCATGGACGACGTGCTCAGTGCCGCCCGCCGCGCGACCGGCCAGCGCGGAGCCGGCTACGTTGAAACCTACAACCAGCGGATCGTGCTTCAGACCCGGGGGCAGACGATCACGCCCGAGCAACTCGGCGACGCCATCGTCAGCCGCAGCACCACCGCGGATGTCCGCTTGCGCGACGTCGCCAACGTCGAAGTCGCTCCGGCGCCCATGTTCGGCGACGTCCTGATCCAGGGCCGCAAGGGCGTGCTCGTCAAGCTACTCAGCCAGTACGGCGCCAACACCATGGAGGTGACCGAACGTGTGGAAGCTGCCCTCGCACAGATGCAGTCCACGTTCGCCACGGAGCACATCACGCTCTACCCGAGACTTCACCGGCCGGCCACGTTCATCGAGAACGCCATCGCCCACGTCAGCGTATCGCTCTACATCGGTGCGGCGCTCGTCGTTATCGTGCTCGTCCTCTTTCTGTTCAACCTGCGCAGCGCGATCATCTCGATCATGGCCATACCGCTGTCGCTCCTGGGCGCGATTATCGTCCTCGACTGGCTCGGCATGACCCTCAACACCATCGCCCTGGGCGGCCTGGCCATCGCCATCGGCGAAGTCGTGGACGATGCGATCATCGACGTGGAAAACATCTTCCGACGCCTGCGGGAGAACCACGCCCTGGGCAACCCGCGGCCCGTGGTGAGCGTCGTTCTCGACGCCTCGCTCGAGGTTCGCGGGGCGGTCGTCTATGCCACGTTCGTCGTCGTGCTCGTGTTCATCCCCGTGCTGACGATGTCCGGGTTGCAGGGGCGCATGTTCGCGCCGCTCGGTATCACGTACATCGCGGCGATCCTCACCTCGCTGCTCGTCGCTCTGACCGTCACACCGGCGATGTCGTGCATTCTGCTTCCCGGCGCCGCGATGCGTACCCCGCGTGAACCCTTCTTCATCCATTGGATGAAGTCCGCCTATCGGAAGATGCTCAGCGGCCTGCTGCCGTGGCCCCGTCTCACGATCATCGGCGGGCTGCTCGCCACCGCGGCCGCGGTCATCGGCCTGCTGCAATTCGGCGAGAGCTTCCTGCCTGCGTTTCGCGAGGGACACTTTGTCGCCCAGGTCTCGGCAGTGCCCGGAACATCTCTGCCGGCCATGATCCGCATCGGTCGCGAAATCTCTGACGACCTCCTGAAAAACGTGACCATCGACGGCAAGCCCGCCATCGCCACGGTCGAGTTCCAGGCCGGCCGCGCCGCCCAGAGCGAAGACCCCTGGGGCCCCCACCGCTCCGAGCTTCACATCGAGTTGATCCCCGGCGTTCCCGGAGAGCAGCAGGCCAGCGTCCATCAGCAGATTCGCGATCGTTTGCAGGCCCATCCCGGCCTGACCTCCGAAGTGGTCACGTTTCTCGGCGACCGCATCAGCGAGACCATCAGCGGCGAAACCGCGTCCGTCGTCGTCAACGTGTTCGGCCAGGACCTCGATCAGCTCGACCAGCAGGCCGCCGTGATCGCCGCCACGCTGGGCCGTATCCCCGGCGCCACGGACATCCACGTCGCCTCGCCGCCGGGTATGCCGCTCGTGATCGCTCGGTTGCGCCACGATCGCATGTCCCAGCTCGGCGTCCGCGACGTCGACGCGCTCGCCGATGTGCAGACGGCGTACGAAGGCGAGCCCGTCGCGCAAACATATCAAGGCACGCGTGTCACGGACGTGCGCGTCATTCTCGACGAGGCCGAGCGCCGGCAGCCTGAGACGATCGGCAGCCTGCCGCTGCGCAGCGCCGACGGATCGATTGTTCCGCTGCGGGCCATTGCCGACATCGAGCCCCAGACGGGACGCTACATGATCCTCCACGAAGGCGCCCGCCGCCGGCAAACCGTGCTGTGCAACGTTGAAGGACGCGACGTGCGTTCGTTCACCACCGAAGCGGAGAAACGCGTGTCCGCGCTCAAGATGCCGGCCGGCGTGTACATCGAATTCAGCGGCGAGGCCGAGGCGGCCACCGAAGCTCGCAACGAGCTGCTCCTGCACTCGTCCGTCGTCGGCATCGGTGTCATCATGCTGCTGGCCCTGATTCTGCGTCCGCGAGAGTTGATCCTGGTCCTCGCAAACCTGCCGTTCGCGCTGGTCGGCGGAGTGGTGGCCGTCGCCCTGACCGGCTCCGTGTTGTCCATCGGGTCCATCGTCGGATTCGTAACGCTGTTCGGCATCAGCATGCGCAACTCGCTGATGCTGATTTCCCATCTGGACCACCTCGAAACGCACGAAGGAGAAACGTGGGGCGTCCACCTGGTTCTGCGCGGGGCGTCCGAGCGGCTGGTGCCGGTGATGATGACCGCCCTGGTCACCGGCCTCGGTCTGCTCCCAATCGCCCTCGGCAGCGGTGAAGTGGGCCGCGAAATCGAAGGGCCACTGGCCATCGTTATTCTCGGCGGGCTGGTCAGTTCGACGGCCCTGACGCTGCTCATCCTGCCCACGTTGTCTCTGCACTACGGCCGCAAGGGGTACTTGGCTGCGAACAACCACGGGGATGCAAATGGGGGTTGATGGGCTATGTCCTCGTCGACTGTTTTTCCACGCCTCTTCAAGCACCGTGGTCTTGTCAGCGGAGCGCTCATACTGCCCGGACTGGCCTTCTGGTCTTTCGCCACGCCGCGTATCATGGAGGGGACGTGGACGGACGATACGCTGGACGCCTGTGCCTGGTTGTTGCTGGCCGCGGGGATACTGGCCCGACTGTGGGCGACACTGTACATCGGAGGGCGCAAGGGCAGCACAATGGTGACGGATGGACCGTACGCGATGTCCCGTCATCCGCTGTACGTTGGCTCGTTCCTTGTCGGGGCCGCCCTTGTATTCTTTCTGAAGAGCGTCATTGTGCTTGTCGCCGTGGGCCTCGTCGCACTCCTCTACGTGGTGGTCGTCATTCCATCGGAGGAGCGGCATCTGCTGGGGTGCTTCGGCAATGCGTACACGATGTACTGCCAGCACACGAGGCGCCTGGTGCCGTGCGTACACGTGGGACGTCCCGGCGTCATCGAAGTGAAAATCGGAGCGTTTCTGCGCGAGGCCGCTCGGGGCATGGGCTTCATCTTCGTGGCCATCGCTGTCGAACTGCTGGCCCACCTCCGTGAACTATCATGGTGGCCGCACTGGTTCCGATTTCCGTAAGCGGCGTTTGTCGGCAAGGAGGAGAGCGGCATGTTGCACAAGCAGTCCAGTCCATGGATGGCAGGCGCCGCGGTAGCGGTATTGGCGGTTGCCGCGACGATCGGCGGCGTGTTCGGCGGACCGCCACTGGGCGATCATGAAGCCATCGTCGCCGAATGCGCGCGGAACATGCGCATCTCCGGCGACTGGGTGGTCCCCTGGTTCCTGGACATACCGTTCATGCGCAAGCCGCCCCTGCCCTACTGGCTTGTCGCCGCGACCTCCTACGTCTTTCCAAACGATGCCACCACCGGAATGCCGGTCACGGGCATGGTGGCCCGCCTGCCCTCGGCGCTGGCCGGACTGGGCACCGTGCTGCTGCTGTGGCGATTGGGATCGGCCATGTTCGGATGGCGCGTCGGGCGCATTGCCGCGGTGCTTTCCGCCTCCAGCGTCATGTTCCTGCTGTTCTCGCCCAATGCGACGGTAGAGATGATCCTGACGTTCTGCTGCACGTGGGCGGCGCTGCACTTCTGGATGGCGGTGACGAAGCGCCGCACGGCCCCGCGGCTCCTTCATCTTCTGCTCTTCTACATCGCCCTCGGAGCAGCCATGCTCGCCAAGGGGCCGGCGCCGATGGCCCTGCTCGCCGTCCCCCTCGCGGTGTGGTGGTACACGGAGAAGCCGCTCCGCCTGGTCGCCGGCGGTCGGGCCAGAGCCCGATATGCTCCGATGGCCTTCGTGCGCGGGCTGAAGACCCAGACCATCAGGGCGTTCACGCGCATGTGGGTCATACCCGGACTGGCCGTTTTTGCCCTCTGCTTTGTGCCGTGGATGATGGCCGTCGCATCGCGGCATCCGCACGCCTGGGACCTGTGGAACTGGCAATATGTGCAACGCGCGGAGGGCAACTACCTCGACACGCGGGACCGCGGCGTGCTCTACTACGTGCCCCTGGTGATCGGCTTTGCGGCTCCGTGGCTCTTTCTGCTTCCCGAGGCGCTCGCCGGACCGTGGCTGAAGCGCTACGTGCGCGCGCGGCGTGCCCTGCTGTTCTGTGGAACGTGGGCTGTCGTGGGCATCGCGATCATGTCGCTCGAGCCGTTCCGCAAGCCCTACTACATTCTGCCGTCCATGCCGCCACTCATGCTCATGATGGCTGTGGCGGCGGAGCGGTTTTACACGCACTGCCCGGCGAACGCGCGCCGAGCCTGGATTCTATGGGGTGCCGCAGCGGTCGCCTTGGCCGCCGCGCTGTTGGTCGGAAACTGGCAGGCGAAGCTCCAGGCGCCCGACGCCGCGACGCCCATCATGCTGATCGCGCTGGCCGCCACCATCGCGCTCCTGCTGGCCGGCATCGCCTACATCCGCGGCCGTGGCTGGCTGGCGCTCGGGGCGACGGCGGCCATCACGATCGCCGCATTCCAGTCCATCTGGTACGTCTGCGGTCCTGTCGTCGCCGACATGAACCGGGTGACGGCGCTGGAGCAGGCCCTGAAGACCGCCGGCGCGCCTCCGAACGCCAACCTGCTCTGGGCGGACATGCGGCCCGACAGCCGACTGGCCTTCTATTACGGCCGTCGCAACGGATACATGATCCAGCCGGCCCAGGTCGTGACCGCCATGGTCGATGGCAAGGGCAAGCGCGGGGAGAATCGCGTCGCGGAGCTGGCCCTCGATCGCGCCAGCGAACTGCTCAGCGCACCCGAGCCCGTATACCTGATACTGGAGCGCGGGCATTACGAGCTCATGCGCATGTTTGTCGACATCCGCGCGTTCGTCGTGGCGACCGTGCCCATTTCGAAAGATCGCCCCAGCAAGGACTGGCTGATCATCTCCAACGTCAAATCGTCTATCACCGCCGAAGGCAGACCGCTGAAGACGAACCGGGACACGCAGTGACCGTCACCGATCGCACGACGCGCGCATTGTCAGACAGTCTCGCGCCTGATTCCCAGCCGAGAAACCAAGTGCCACACTTCGGCACTCGCCAGCAGCAGAATGATCCAGTGCACCGGCTCGCGGTATGAGAACATGTACACGACGAAGTAGTACACGAGCGGAAACGTCGCGAGTGGAATCAACAGCGCCGCCCGCTGCGACGCCGGCATCCCTGGGAGCACTTGCCACACCGCCAACAGCGCCAGAATGGTCAGCAGCGACACCCAAGCAACCATCATCGGATCGCGCAGCGGCCCGCACCAGAAATGCACGAACCGCAACGCAGTGAGCCGGGCGAATGCCGTGGGATGCGCCGCCATCCAGTCGAATGCGTCACCACGCGCCTGCCGCATGTACTCCATCTCTCCGATCTGCTGCATCACAACCGCCTCGGCCCGGTTGCAGCCGGGATGCCGCATGGAATCCCCCTCCCGTGCGTCCATCATGTCGATGTCGGCGACGGCTCCCGCGTGGTTTCCCATTCGCAGCTCCAGGCCGAAATTGCTCCGAAGAAAGAACAGCTCGCCGAACGTGCTGTAGTTTCGCACCGTCCACGGCACGCAGGCAACCGCGGCGCCGCCGGCCAGCGCCAGCGTCCGCGCCCACTGGTGCTGTCCGCGCCAATGCCACAGCTCGAACGCGAGGTAACCCGCCAGCACCAGGAGGAACGCAGGAGCAAGATGAAACGAAATGCCGAAGCCGATTCCCAGCAGTAGTGATCCCCGAACGGTCGGCTTCGCCTCTCTCCATCGGTGGACCATCGCTACCATCAGCAGACCCAGGGCGATCGCCGCCATGCGCTCCCCGAAGGTCCAGCCCAGCACTTCGTGCAGCCCGTGCTCCGGCCAGGCCGCCCCGGCGATACCCGCGATGATTCCGGCAGGCGCCCCCAGGCCAAGCCGGGCGCTCAGCCACGGCAGCAGCCCGTACGAAACCGCGCAAAGCGTGATGTGCAGGAAGCAGCGAACGTAACCCGCGGTCAAGGTCACGCCGAACACGTCGTAGATCAGGCTCAGGAGCCACGTGTGGATCGGCAACGCATGAGCGGTCGGCCCGGTCGGAACGATATAGCCGTTGGCATACTCGCCGGTCCCGTGCAGGTTCAATGCGATCCGACCCAGTTCAGACCGCGACTCCGGCCGGATGCAATCGTGCGGCGTCAAGTGAGAGAAGAGAATGCCCGCGCGAACCAGAAACGCGATCACGAAGATGACGAGAAACCACCGGCGTAGCGATTCGTCGGCCGTGCGCATGACGGTGCTCCGAATCTGATGATTGCCATCATGCGCCTCCCGCGAATTGAACTGAGGTATGCTGGCCATGACTGCACGCAGCACACCACCGGCCATTCGGTCGCATCATGAAAGCCGATTGCCCCAGCCCGCATTCTACTGCACATTCCGCCGCAGCGTCCACAACGCGGCCGCTGGCAAAAGCAGTACAGCGTCGGTCAGCCGAAAGACTTGGTCGGTTTGGCTGCCGCGAGAAGGTCTTTGAAGCGCTCGGCGGTCGAGCCTGATTTGCGCGCGGCCAGGTAGCGATCGACGAACGGCCCCTCGATGCACTGGCGAAGCTCCTCGGCGGCGATCGAGGCGGCCAGCGTCTTGATGTCCGCCGCGGCCGCCGTATCGTTCGGCGACGCCAGCCCCGCGCGCTCCAGGTCGATCTGCCGGAATCGAAACGCTCCGTTGCGCCGGGAGACGAGCAGGTGGCGCTCGGAATAGTCGTGATGATGGAAGCCGGCATCGTGCAGCCGCGCGGTGTGTTCGGCCAGGGCCCCGATCAACGCGTCCGCCTCGTCGCGATTGCGCCGCCAATAGCGCTCGAGCGGAATCTCGCCCGGCACCTCGCGCATGAGAAAGAACATCCGCCAGCGCATGCCGTACCGCCGTTCGAGCCCGCGGGCCACGACCATCGGCCCGGTGAAGCCTCCGGCGTTCAGCCAGTCGATCATGGCCAGCTCGTGCAGCCCCTGGGCGACGAACCGCCGAAACACCTGCCCCGGCGTGAACCAGAACCGCTTGAGATAGTGCGTGCAGCCGTCCACCTCGACGCGGACCACGCTCCGCCCGCGGTGCACGCGCATCGCCTCGCCGTCCACGCGAAAAGCATCGTCGAGATTGTCAAAAACGCTGATGTTCACGGTCGTTTGTTTGTCGTCGCATAGAGGCGGCAACGCGTCGGCGTCGGCAACGTTGGCAAAGTCTAAGGTTCTTCAACGCGGTGAACAACCTCATCGCGCAGCGCGGCGTCGGCAACGTGCGCCCTGCAACTGAGGAGCCACGTCGCCACAGCGCTTGCCTGCTTGCGGTTGGCCTGAAGTCGTACCCTGTAACGTCTCAGCGTAATCGGCCCCGCCAGTGATGTCCCCACGATCAATGCCCAGCCAAAAAAGCCCGAGTCCGCCCTGGCTTCCGCCAATCGCCGCCAGGGGTAGGAGGTTCTGTGGCCGGAGTGGCCGACTCGGAAACCTTGCGGCAAGACGATACAACGCATTCGTCGCTGGGCTCGTTGGAATTCCCAGACTGCCGCCACCAGAAGAGGCACCGCAAAAAACAGGCCGAAGACGGTGATGATCGGACTGCGCAACCAAACAACTGCTAGCACTACAACACCAACGACAATCGCAACCATCACAACGTGATGCAATG
>JBECKQ010000281.1:0-11304 GCA_040235375.1 Phycisphaerae bacterium
ATGGAAATGGACAGGCCCGCGTCGCTCGCCTCGAGCGCGTCGCGTCGGAAGCGCGTTTGATTGCCCCATCGCGGCCGTAAAAGCGTAGCGTAATTAGTGCGCCATGCCAACCGCCGGCTACGCTGCCTTGGAGAATCGATTCCCCTGGTCGCGAGATCGTGGCGATGGTGGCCGGCCCCGCCGTCAGCCCGGCCCCACGCCACTCAGACGTTACGAACGAGCGCGGCGGGCTGGCACGCTCTGACCGAAGGTCAGGCCGTGTGCGTAGATTCGTATTCGCTCCTCCCGACCGCGTGGACTGCCATGACGCTTTGTTTCCGCCCGCGATCTGGACGTGGACCGGGTCCATGTTAGTTTGTTCGCCGGCGCGCTCACCGGAGCAAAGTGCGCGTGCCCGAGCAGAACCCGAGATTCCGAATCCAGGGAGTAACTTCCATGCGCTCGCCCATCACGACGTTCGCCACCTTCGCAATGCCCGCCCTTCTCGCCCAGGCTGCCATCGCTGCGGAGCCTCTCGTCGTGGACTCGCCCGGCAAGGTGCTGCAAGTCACGTTCGAGCTTCAGGACGGCGTGCCGATCTACCGCGTAAGCCGCCAGGGCCGCCCGGTGATCGAAACGTCGCAGATGGGGTTCGTCCTCCAGAACGGGCCGGCGCTGGACAAGGGATTCGCGGTCAAGTCGGCCAAGCGGGACACCTTCGACGAGACGTGGACGCAGGTGTGGGGCGAAGAGAAGGACATCCGCAACCACTACAACGAGGCGACCGTCGAGCTCGGTCCTGCCGACGAAGTGGCCACGCCCAAGACCGGCCGGCTCGACATCATCTTCCGCGTCTTCGACGACGGCATCGGCTTCCGCTACCGCATCCCCGCCCAGCAGGGACTCGATCAGATTGTTATCGCTGATGAGCTGACGCAGTTTGCAATGACCGGCGACCATCGCGCCTGGTGGATACCGGCCTTCCAGCCGCAGCGCTACGAGTATCACTACACCGACTCGCCGCTCAGCCAGACGACGAAGGTGCACACGCCGGTGACGTTCGAGACCAAGGACGGCCTCTACGTCAGCATTCACGAAGCGGCCCTGACGGACTTCGCCAGCCTCACGCTCTGGCGCCGCGAAGGGAATACCTTCCAGGCGGACCTCGTGCCGTGGTCCGACGGCGTGAAGGTGCGCGGCTCGGCGCCGATGGTCTCGCCCTGGCGGACCATCCAGGTCGCCGATACCCCCGGCGGCCTCATCGACTGCTACCTGATCCTGAACCTCAACGAGCCGAATAAGCTGAAGGACGTATCCTGGATCAAGCCGGGCAAGTACGTGGGCATCTGGTGGGAGATGCACATCGGCATCTCGACGTGGGGATCGGGGCCGAAGCACGGCGCCACCACGGAGAACACCAGGCGCTACATCGATTTCGCCGCGGACAACGGCTTCGACGGCGTTCTTGTCGAAGGATGGAACACCGGCTGGGACGGCGACTGGACCGCCAACAGCAACCTGTTCAGCTTCACGAAGCCTTGCCCCGACTTCGACTTGCCCGCCCTCGCCAAGTACGCCGCGCAGCGCGGCGTGCGCCTGATCGGGCATCACGAGACCTCCGCCGGCATCGCCAACTACGAACGGCAAATGGAAGACGCTTTCAACCTCTACGAAAAGCTCGGCGTCCGCGCCGTCAAGACCGGATACGTCAAGCTCGGCCAGGAGATCGAGCGAGTTGGCGATGACGGCCAGGTGTACAAGGAATGGCACCACGGCCAGTGGATGGTGCGGCACTATCGCAAGGTCGTCGAGTCCGCCGCCCGGCACCACATCATGCTCGACGTGCACGAGCCCATCCACGACACCGGCATCCGCCGGACCTGGCCCAACATGATGACGCGCGAGGGGGCTTGCGGGCAGGAGTACAACGCGTGGGGCGGTGAGCGGCGTAACCCGCCCGACCACACAACGATCCTGCCGTTCACCCGCCTGCTCGCCGGTCCGATGGACTTTACCGCCGGCATCTTCGACGTGCTCTTCGAGAAGGAGCGGCCGGGCGAACGCGTCAGCACCACCGTGGCCAAGCAACTTGCGTTGTACGTGGTGATCTACAGCCCGCTGCAGATGGCGGCCGACCTGCCGAAGAACTACCAGGCCCGCCCCGACGTCTTCCAGTTCATCAAGGACGTGCCCGCCGACTGGGAGCACACCGTCGTCCTGAACGGCCAGATCGGCGACTACGTCACCATCGCCCGCAAGGACCGCAACAGCGATGACTGGTATATCGGCAGCATCACCGACGAGAACGGCCGGACGCTGACGGTGAGCCTCAGCTTCCTGCCGCCGGACCGCACCTACGTCGCGGAGATCTATCGCGACGGCGATGACGCGGACTGGGACACGGACCCGTTCCCCGTCGTCGTTGAGAAGAACCAGGTGACGGCCGTTTCGACCCTCCCCCTGCGACTCGCCCCCGGCGGCGGCACAGCCATCCGCCTGCGGCCGGCGCCGGTAAAGCAGGCGGCGTCGCGCAATTGACCCGCCGCGTTTTTGGGGCGCGATCAGACCTCCGCGCGGCGCTCCTCGAACTGTTCCGGCTCGAGTTGCAGCGTGACGTGATCGATCCCGAATCGTTCGTGCAGTTTCTGGCGAATGCGCCCGAGCAGGTCGGCGGCGGGCAGGTTATCGCACACGCTCACATGCGCGGAGAGCGATTCGAGGCCGCTCGTGATCGTCCACACGTGCAGATCGTGCACGCCGGTCACCCCGTTGAATTCCATGATCGCGTCGCGCACGGCGTCCACGTCGATGTGCGCGGGGGCATGCTCCATCAATACGCCGACCGTCTCCGTCAGCAGCCGCCACGACGACAACAGGATCAGCAGCCCGATCAATACGCTTGCCAGCGGATCGACCCAGTTCCACCCGAGCGTCCAGATGAGCACGCCGGCGGTGATTGCCCCGACGCTGCCCGCCAGGTCGCCGAGGATGTGCAACCAGGCGCCGCGCACATTCAGGCTCTCATCGCGAGCGCCGTGAAGGATGAGCAGTCCGGCGGTGTTCACCACGAGTCCGCCGATGGCGATCACCATCATCCACTCACCCATCACGCGCGGCGGGCTCTTGAACCGAGAATAGGCCTCGACGAAGATGAAGATGCCGATCGCGACGAGCGCGCCGCCGTTCACCAGCGCGGCGAGGATCTCACCGCGATAGTAGCCGAACGTTCTCTGCGGGGTCGGCGGGCGCCGCGCCATCCACATGGCGAAGAGACTGAGGGCCAATGCCGCGGCGTCGGAGAGCATGTGGCCCGCGTCCGCGAGCAGGGCCAGCGAGTTCGTCAGGTATCCGCCGACCGCCTCGACAACGAGGTACGCAATGACGATCACGAGGGTCCAGCCGAGCCGCCTGAAGCTGCCCTTCCGCCGGCTGCCGTCATGCTCGTGAGTGTGGTTGTGTCCGCCGGCCATGGCCGCCTCCGGTTACGGTAGGGCAGGGCGCAAGCGATGCACCGGTGAATCAGTTGTGGCTGTTACCGCCGAGGCGTTTGCGGAGGAACTCTGCGCGGGCGATGCTCCGTTGCTCGCCGTTGAGCACGCCGCCGCGCAGCTTCTGAAGATGGGCAGGCTGAATCTGCAGGAAGAGCTCGTTGATCGTGTTGAGGTCGACGGCGTGAAAACGACCCATGCTGACGCCCATCCGTACGTGCGAGAGGAAGAAGAGCGTCTCGTCGCTGGCCATCGTCCGGGCGTTCTCGAGAATGCCGTACGCCCGCCAGACCTTGTCATCCAGTTGAACGGCGCGCTGGTGCGAAAGTGCCTCCCGCGCCGCCTTCTCGTACTCAACGATCCGCGGGATGATCCGAGTCGCGAACTCGTCGACGATTTCCTCCTCGCTGCGGCCGAGCGTCGTCTGGTTGGAAACCTGGTAGAAGTCGCCGACGGCCTCGGTACCCTCTCCGAAGAGCCCCCGCACCGCCAGGCGCAGGTCCTTGGCCGCGCGCAGCACCTTCTCGATCTCTCCGGTTATTTTCAGGGCCGGCAAGTGAAGCATGACGGAGACGCGCATCCCCGTGCCGATGTTGGTCGGGCACGCCGTCAGGTAGCCGAGCTTCTCGTCGAAGGCGAATTCGACCTTGGCGCTCAGCTTGTCGTCGATCTCGTTGATCTCGTCCCAGAGCGATTCCAACTGGAGGCCGCTGCGCAGCACCTGCATGCGCAGGTGATCCTCTTCGTTGATCATCAGTGCCCGCGTCTCAGATGAGGAAATTGCCACGCCCCGGCTGCCCTCACGCTCGGCGTGCTCGCGGCTGACGAGGTGCCGCTCGACGAGGACCTGGCGATCGAGGTCGTCGATTTCCTCCATGTCGACGAAGAACGAATTCTGGTCCAGCCCGGTTTCGGCGATGGCGTCCACCAGGCAGCGATAGATTTCCTTCTGCTCGTCGGGGGACGCTTTGGTCAGGAAGTGATAGTTGCGGATGTTGCGAGCGAGCCGAATCCGCGAGGAGATCACCACGTCGGACATCGGGCCCGTGCCCCGAAGCCACTCGCCTACGGTGGACGTGAGATCGTCAATGCTCATCGCTGCTCCCGGCGGCCATTTCCTTGAGCCGATCGCGGAGCTTGGCGGCCTTCTCGTAGTCCTCGGATTCGACGGCGCGGTCCAGCTCGCGCCGTAGCCGGTGGATTTCGGCCCTCTTTTTTCCGGAGCTGTCCGCCCGTCCCGGCACCTTGCCGACGTGCTCGCTGCCGCCATCGTGGGCGCGCTCGATGAGCGGCATCAGCAGGTCGGCGAACACCTTGTAGTCGTTCGGACAGCCGAGCTGTCCCAGGCTGCGGAACTCGCCGAAGGTCATCCCGCATTCCGGGCAAGTGCGCTCCGCAGCCTCCTGGAGGTCGGCGCCGAGCTTCACGAACTTCTCGAGCATCAGGTTGATCGGCTCGTGCGGCTTGAGGGTCACGCCCTCCTGGTTGGCACACTGTTCGCAGAGATGGCGCTCGACCGGCTCGCCGTCCGGCTGAATATCAGTCAGATGAACGGTCGCCTTCGCTTGCTTGCAGTTCTGGCAGAGTATACCCATGGGTTTGCTCAGTGCGCGCCCGCATTATCGGATGCCAACCGAGTGTATGCCGCCCCTGGATTATCGTCAAACGACGCGCGGGGCCGTAAGCACGTCGCGACGGCACGGACCGGTCACATGCAAGTCCCCCTTAACGCTGAACTTGTCGCCTCACGTGCGTGTGGCTCGCAGTGTGTGTAACGGATGCCAGCTGCTCAGCGGCGGTCGCACCGGCCGCCGATGTACGAAGCCGTGCAGCCCCGTCGTTGAGGTCTGAATGGCGGAGCGGCGCCAGGACCTCCCGAAGCGTCTGCTCGGCAACGACGAAGTCGACCAGAAACTCGTCGTCGTCCAACCGCGGTCCCCGGAGGACGGCCGTCACGCGCCAGTCGTGGCCATTCGGTTGCTCGAGCCGGCCGTCCGGCAAGCGAACGCGATGTCGTGCGTTGAAGACGTGCTCGACAGATACCTCGTGGATCGCACCTGTCATGAAGCCGCCACCCGGAGCGACTGCATCGGCTGAAACCTGGCACGCCGGCCCGCAGGCGTGACCGTGCGAGAATTGTAGTGTCGCTCGCGGCGTAGTCGAACGGCGGTGACCGGATCGATCCTTGACCCGCGCGTGGTGCGTCGGATATACCTTCGGCCAATGTACCCCGTAACACCCAGCCGACAGGAATACGAGTCGCTCGCCCGGACCGGGGGCACGGTGCCGGTTTACTGCCAGGTTCTCAGCGATCAGCTCACGCCGGTCTCGGCTTTTCAGCGAATCGCGGCATCGTCCGAGCACGCGTTCCTGCTCGAGAGCGTGGTGGGGGGTGAGAAGATCGCCCGCTATTCGTTTCTTGCAGCCGAACCTTCGGCCGTCTTCGAGGCCCATCAGGATCGCGTCACCTATCGCGACGAAAGCGGTATGCAGGAATGGGCATGTGGCGATCCATTGGAGAAGCTGCAAGGGTTGATTTCCGGGCGATCGGTTGCGCGGCTGCCGGGGCTGCCGCGGTTTGTCGGTGGCGCGGTTGGATATGCCGGCTACGACACGATTCGCTACTACGAGCGACTGCCGAACGCGCCGCAGGACGATCGCCAGCTTCCTGACCTGTATTTCGGCATTTACGACGCGATGGTCATCTTCGACCACGTGCAGAAGCTGATCAAGGTTGTCGCCAACGCACGCGTCGATCGAGACGGTCTCGATGCGGCCTACGAACGTGCCGTCGAGCGGATTGAGCGGATCATTCGAGACCTGTCCGCCGACCAGCCGGCGCGTCTCACGCCGATGGCGCCGCCGGATGGCCCCGGGGCGTCGTTCGAAAGCAACTTCGAACGCAAGGAGTTCGAACGTGCCGTGGACCGGTGCAAGGAGTACATCCGGGCGGGCGACGCGTTCCAGATCGTGATATCACAGCGGCTCTCCGTGCAAACGGAGGCCGGGCCGTTCGACATCTACCGCGCCCTGCGCACGGTCAACCCTTCGCCGTTCATGTTCTACCTGAAGAGCCCGAGCGTCACGCTGGTCGGCGCCTCACCGGAGGTTCTGTGCCGCGTGGAGGATGGTCTGGTCACGACTCGGCCGCTCGCAGGCACGCGGCCGCGCGGTCGGACGCCGGACGAAGACATCGCGTTGGAGCGTGAGCTGCTGGCCGATCCGAAGGAGCGTGCCGAGCACGTCATGCTCGTTGATCTCGGCCGCAACGACGTGGGGCGCGTCGCGGAGCGGGGGAGCGTGAAGGTCGATGAGCTGATGACGATCGAACGGTACGCCCACGTGATGCACATTTGCAGCAACGTGACGGGCAAGCTGGAGTCAGGCAAGACCTCGTTCGACGCCTTGCGGGCGGTACTGCCGGTGGGGACCGTAAGTGGCGCCCCGAAAATCCGCGCCATGGAGATCATCGACGAGCTCGAGCCGACGCGCCGCGGCCCTTACGGCGGGGCGGTGGGCTACTTCGACTTCGCCGGCAACATGGACGCCTGCATCGTGCTCCGGACGCTCGTGGTCACGCAGACGCCCGACGGGCGGCACCGTGTGGATGCCCAGGTTGGCTGTGGCGTCGTGGCAGATTCCGATCCGGCCACCGAATACGCGGAGACCCTGCACAAGGCGGCCAGCCTGTTGAAGGCCATCGAGATCGCCCAAGATTGGGCCGGCGGGACATAAGCCGCATACAATATTTGACAATTCGCGGCCTTGCAGTATGATGTTTATGGGAAGCTTTGTAGTGGAGCGCGGGCAAACGGTACGAATGTATCCATAATCAGAAAAAGCAATCCGTACCATCCAATACCGGCGATACTCACGACGTACGGTTCATAAGGCAAGCTCCTGATCATCCGCGTACCCGCCTGTTTTCCTGAACAAAGCTGAAGAACATGCCGTCGATCGTACCGACGGGGACAGTGCGCCTTGGCGTTGGGGATCCAGCGCGTTCGATGCGCGTGGCGTGTGCCCGGTTCGATCGACCCGACGGCGAATGCTCGCCGTACCTGCGCGGTACGGCTGCGGTCAGCTATGAACGGCGAGACGGGTCGTCGGCCCGATTTGGATCGAATCGGTTGTTCATGACTCGGGTGTGATAAAGGAGATTTGAGTGTCGCGGAGCTACTACACGGGCTGATGTCCCGACTCGCCGACGTTCTTTGGCCTGTGTAAGGGGGGCCGTCGAGGTTGCCCCCTGCAACCCTCTCCTCCACATGGGCCTTGAGGGTCTCGATTGCCCGCCTTCCCCGGTAATCGAGACTCTTTTTTTGCGCCCGTTCGCAGAGGACATCGCTGGGATACAATGGGCGATGCTGGCCGCGGCCAGGCTTACGCGGCTTGCCGGCTGACGGCTTCGCAACGTTTGTAGCTGGAGACCGATGGCTCGCAGAACGATCCCAGCCTGTCTGCTCGCCTTGGGGCGTGAGCCGCTTCCCCGGCGGATCACGCTTCCCGCCGGAACGTACGCCCTTGAGCAGGTCTACAAGCACGATTTCTTCGCGGCCACGGCGCGGTATGCCGGCCCGTCGGGGAAGGTCGTGCTCAAGATCGGGCGCAAGGCGTCGTTTCTGGGTCTCCCGCTGGGATGGATCGGGCGGCTGCACGCC
The DNA here is from genome assembly GCA_040235375.1 of Phycisphaerae bacterium. Classification (GTDB taxonomy): domain Bacteria; phylum Planctomycetota; class Phycisphaerae; order UBA1845; family UBA1845; genus JBECKQ01. The sequence continues at coordinate 8,129 of JBECKQ010000281.1, forward strand.
TGGCACGAGTCACGGGCCTACTGCCGCCTGTCGGACCTGGCCGCGGTGCCGAAGTTCGAGGGCCGATTCGGCGACCACGGGTTCGCCCACGCGTATGTGGATGGCCGGCCACTGGCTCGCGGCGCCCGGGTTCCGGACGACTTCTTCGCGACGCTTGCCACCGCCATCCGAACCCTTCACGCCTGTGGCATGGCTTACGTCGACCTCAATAAGCCGGAGAACGTGCTACTCGGCAGCGACGGCCGGCCCTACCTCGTTGATTTTCAGATCGCGTGGAACTGGCCCCGCCGGCTGGGCGGCGACCGTTGGCCGCTGCGCTGGGTGCGAACTCGCCTTCAGCAGGCCGACCTGTACCACCTCGCCAAGCTTCACCGGCGCATTCGACCCGATCAGCTCAGCGAAGAGCAGCGAACCGCAACGTACGCCAGGCCCGGGCACGTCCGTGCGTACAGTCGTATCACGCGCCCGTTTACGCTGGCGCGCCGATGGCTGCTGGAGCGTATCGATCCGCGGCGAAGCAACCGAGAACGAGGAACCGTTGAAAACTCCGAGGCTTCGCGTTACTGAATCCTCAAGGCCAGCGCGGGCGCGACAAGTGGGTCCCGCCGGCGCCGGCCGGCTGTTCTTGCCGATTGCGGATCGCATCGGGCAAGGATCGACCGCGCGGCGTTGGGTATGCGGTCGATCCTCGCCCTGTGCCGCCCCCGTCGAACATCGAACGAGTCCCAGGCGGCGTGCCACCGTCCATTGCATTCAATAACCGAGCAGTCTGCTCCCCTTACACGGTCATCGAAGTCAATCGTCCAATACCGGTGTTCTGCTGTTCGCTTCGGTCTTCCCATTCGTCGCGCAGGATGCCGAAGGTCAGCGCGTCGTGATACCGGCCGTTGCGGAAGAAGGCCTGGCGGGCGCGCCCTTCCTGAACGAAGCCCGCTCGGCGATAGACGCGTATCGCCCGGTCATGATCGGCGAACACGGAGAGCTCCACCCGGTTGAGGTTCAGTTCGTCGAACGCGTACCGGAGAATGAGTCGCGTCGCGGCCGTGCCCAGGCCGATTCCCTGCTTGGACTTCTCACCGATGAGGATGCCGAACGTGGCGCTGCGCGAAGAGAGCGAGATGTTGTGCAATCCGCAGCAGCCGATCAGGCGGTCCTTCGTCTTGAGGACAATGCCAAAGACGATGTCGGTCTGCGACGCACAGAGCTTCTGGATGAATTCCGTCTCGCGCATCTGGTTGATCGGGGCGTAGCGGCCCAGCGTCCGCCAGTTTTCGGGATCGTTGAGCCAGACGACGAGCGTAGAAGCGTCAGAGATCTCCAACGGCCGGAAATAGATTCGATCGTCCTCGTAGTACCTGACCTGCATGTTCGTTTCTCCGCCGACGGCGCGCACGTACATTGTCTGCTGCCTCGCCGCCGTACGTTCCGTCGCGGCGAGGCCGAAGAGTCGGGATGCCCCAAAAGAAAAAGCCCTGCGAGCCTTCAGGGTCCGCAGGGCTTCGAAATCTGGCGATTACTCGGAAACCCTACGGACCACCTCCATCGAAAATCCACAGATTGAGGTGGCATACCGGCATTGTGGGGCACGACGGCGTGCCCTGCGACGAATGCTGGTTTCTGCGAGTTGAAAGTGCCATTTCCATGTTCCTCGCCGGTAGTTTAGCCTTTTCATCGGGTAAGTCAAGCCCGAAGTGCTACCCGTTCGCAAAATCGACGCGCACGCCCCCTTCGATTAAGCTGCGCACCGACGGCGGGCTATGGACAATCCGACCTATGGAAAACGACGGCGCGGGGCGATAGCCTGAGCGCCCATCCGGAACGCAAGGAAAGCAACATCCATGACGACAATGAGGACACCGCAATCCCGATCGTCTGACGGCGCACCCGACGCGCGGGCGATTGCAATCAAGAAGCTCCTGGAAGAGTTTGCACCAGGGGAAAACCACGACCTCCTGGGCGAAATGGTGGTCACCGTGTGCCGCCTGGCCCGGGATGCCTGCGGCCGGGGAGAGATCAAGATTCTCAACCGGGCGCTCAAGGAGCTGCGCTACGCGTTCAAGGTGTTCGCCCCCTTCGACCATCTTCCGAAGGTGACGATCTTCGGCTCCTCCCGCACCAAGGAGGACCACCCGCAGTACATCCAGTGCGTGCGCTTTGCCCAGCTCATCCAGAAAGAGGGGTGGATGGTCATCACCGGCGCCGGCGACGGCATCATGCGCGCCGGCCACCATGGGGCCACGCGAGAATCGAGCTTCGGCGTCGCCATCAGCCTGCCCTTCGAGCAGGCGACGAACACGATCATCGCCGACGACGAAAAACTCATCAATTTCCGCTATTTCTTCACGCGAAAGCTCATGTTCGTCAAAGAGGCGGAGGCGATCGTGCTGTTTCCCGGCGGCTTCGGGACGCAGGATGAAGGGTTCGAGGCGCTCACCCTCGTGCAGACGGGCAAGAGCGTTCCCCTGCCGATCGTCCTTCTCGACGAACCGAACGGCACGTACTGGCAGCATTGGCGCACGTACGTGCAGTCGGAGCTGCTGCGCACCGGCATGATCAGCCCCGAGGACATGTACCTGTTTCACCTGACGGACGACGCCGAGGACGCGGTCCGCGAGATCGTGCAGTATTACCGCCGGTACCACTCGTCGCGCTTCGTTAACGACGAACTTGTGATCCGGATGAAGACGCCGCTGCCGGACGGGTTCGTTGCGGAGCTGTCCGAGCAGTTCGACGACATGCTGATGGGCGGTGACATCCGCCAGGCAACCGGAGCCTTGCCGGAGGAGGCCGGCGAGTACGCGGAGCTTCCCCGGCTGGTCTTCAGTTACGATAAAAAGAGCGCTGGCCGACTGAGATTATTGATTAACGCCATCAACGCCTACGACGGGGCCGGATAATAATCCACGCCGACCGGCTTGGGGCAGTGAACGGTCTCTTCCCTCCGCGGTCCCGTTTCGGCAGTGTATCGTCCGAAAAAACACGGCCGGGGGCTTCCGCGAATAGAAGCGTCACTCGCCGCCGATAGAATTGAAAATGGATGCGCGCACGCGCATCCGTGCGAGCTCAACGAATTTCTCGCCACGCGGGAGCTGAGCGGAATGTCGGAACCCCTACGCCCATCGTCTATGGATACAGACGACGATGTCGCGGCTGTTGACGCCTGTGCATCCTCTTTT
>JBECKQ010000302.1:0-21937 GCA_040235375.1 Phycisphaerae bacterium
GGTCGCCGCTCCAGGCTTTCAGGTTGTCGTTGAAGACGGCGTCGGTGATGTCGCCGACGGCGCATTCCCACGACACGCGGTAATTCTCGTTGTACCCGACGACGATGTCCGGCGCTTCATCCTTGAATGGTCCGACGTAGCACTTGCGTGAGTTGAACGCCTTGTTGACCGCCACGGTGTTGTGCCGCGGATCGAGCAGGCCCGACAGTTTCGCGCAGATTTCCTCGCGCAGCGCGTCGGCCTCGGCGCCTTCCTTCACAATACCCTGCGCTTCGCGGTCCTCGACGTTCAGGAAGATACCGGTCAGGCCCATCGCATACGCCCGGGTCTGCGACCAATCAACCGTTGCCAGGTACTTCCGGCCGTTGGCCGGCTCTTTCAGCACCATGTAGCCGTTGTCAATCAGCCAGCGATTCAGGTCGACGCCGTAGCGGAATGACTTGCACCCGTGATCGCTGACCACGAAGAGGATGGTGTCGTCGCACTTGCAGCGCTCCATGGTCTTGCCGACGAGCCGGTCCATCCGCTCGAAGAGCTCGGGGATGGCGTCGAGCGCCTTGCGATCGCCGAAGCCGTCGTGCGCCGGGTGCTCCGGGTCGATGTAGCGATAGAACATGTGCTGGATGCGGTCCTGCCCGTCGAAGACGCACGACACGAGGCCGCGGTTGGTCTTGTCCAGCACGTCGAAGAACATAACCTCGCGTTCGGCGTCGGCCTCGATGCACTGGTGCAGGAAGTCGGGATCTTGCAGGATGCGCTCGTTGTGCGCCCACGTGTCTTCGGCGAGGCCCATCGTCGCGAACGACCCCTGCGATTTCGCCAGGTATGTCGAAAAGACCGCGGGATGCGAGATCGGCAGGGCCGGCCTCTCGGGATCGATCTGTAGCGGCGTCACGTACATCTCGAACTCGGGATGCACGTTCAGCAGCAGGAACTGGCAGATGCCGTGGACTTTCGTCGCCGGCGCCGCCTTGAAATGGAACTTGATCCACGGCGTGTACTCGCCCTTTTTCAGCACGTGCGTCTCGCCGCAGAGCTTCACTTCCACGCTGTCCGGCGTGCCGTTCAGCTTGACGGTGAACGGGGCGGTCATCACGGCGCTGTCCTTGCGCATCGTGTTGACGGGGCCGACGAGGTGAGACTCGATGACGTCGCCCTTGCGCGACACGCGAATCTGCTCGCCGCCGGTGTAGATGCTGTCTTCCGCCGATCGCGTCGTGTAGTAGCTGAACGTGCCCTGGCTGCCGCGCAGGTCAGGCACGCACATGGCGCTGAGCAGGTTGCCGCGGAAGCGCTCCGGCGGAAATGTGATCGGCATCCGCACGATGTTGCTGGCGATGCCGTGGTCGCCGAGGATCTTCCAGAACGGGATGCCCTTGCGCATCATACGGATGTCGGCCTTGCCGATCGGAAACAGGTATTTGCCGATCTTCAGGGTTCGCGTCGCGCCGCGTATGTCCACGCTGGAGAGCTTCGGCAGGTAGTTCCTTCGATCGATCGTGAGGAAGTCGAAGATATTGTGCTTGCCGGGATTGCAGCCGGTCAGAAAAGACGACCAGGCCACCGGCGTCATGGCGGGCATCGTCGTTCCGAGTCGCTGATAGCAGCCCTGTTTGGCGAGACTCGTCAGGTTCGGCAGGCGGCCCTCGGCCATGTACTTCTCGGCGAGGGTCGGTTCCATGCCGTCGAGGCCGAGCACCACGACGCGCTTTACGCGGGCCCGGGCAAACGCCTTGCGCCCACGAACCGCGCGGAAAACCCAGCGCATGGGCCAGGTGAACAGCGTCGCAATCGCCGACAGGATGGCCACGAAGAAGACGAAGAACGAGCCGAGAACCGCGAAGCCCGCCCCCGGGCCGATGTACCCGAACGCGGGCGCCGTCGCGGCCAGCAGGGCGACGGCCGCCAACACGGCCACCCGCCCGTGATCGTTAAACGAATTCCCTCTGCGTTCGTGCACGAATCGCTATTCCGCTCGCATCATGGGTTTCCAGGCCACGCGTGACGCAAATTCCCCGTTTTTTACGCCCGCCAATGAAGGCGGGTTCAAGTAACCGACTTGCCTTCCACCGTCAAGCTGTGCTGCCAGGCTGAATCACAGCCGTTGCAGAAGCTTCGGTCTCCTGCCGTTGAACGACGGTTCGTTGGTCTTGGCATCCGCGACGGCAATAATACCATTGTGTCGCGGCCGAACGTACGCCAGCCGCCAGGAAAGGCCCGAGGTGCAAGAGAAGAACGCGAATTCACGCCACGTCCTGTGCCCATTCGAGGTGCAGCATGGCGCCGTCATTGCATCGTGGATTCGTGACGAGCAGGAGCTTTTCTGGCTGGCTCCGGCGACGGAGCCGCCGCTGACCGCCGCCAAGGTCGCCGGCTGGACGGCCACTCGCGGCTCGCCGTTCGTCCTCGTCGAGCGGCTGACCGACGTTGTCCACGGCTACGGAGAGCTGAATCCTATACGGGGCGATACGTCCGGTTACTGGCTCGGACACGTTATCGTGGACCCGGCGTATCGCGGCCAGGGCTTGGGCCGCCTTCTGACCGACGCCCTCATCGAGCACGCTCGATCGCAGTACAACGCCACCCGGCTTGTCCTTGTGGTGTTCCCCGGCAATCAGCCGGCCGTCCGCTGCTACGAGGCGTGCGGCTTCCAGCTCATTGGCGAGGAGTTGCACGCCTTCCGCAAGCCGGTTCGGCGTCACCGCATGCTGCGGTTCGAGATGCGACTGGCCGGCGCCGCTGCCTCCGTCGAGACCGCCCAGCGCAAGGATTACCGGTCGATCGGCTGATTTCGCGCGGGCTGTTATCTCGTGACTGCTGCCACAGCGCGTGCCGTGCGGCATCAGCGGCTATGCCCCCGTGCTGCTGCTTGTGTTCGTAGTCGTGTCGGGCTGGAACACCGCAAAGAACCCATCGATCAGACCGTCGGCAATCGCGTTGACGCCGGCTTGGATGGACGAATACGACGCCGAACGGAACTCCTGCGCTCCCAGGCATCCGGTCAGCGCGAGCCCGGCGATGATCATGCAAATGACGGCGCTCCACCGCCGCAGTTGCCGGTGTTTGGATTCATGCATCGGTTCGACTCCTTCCTTGGAAAACCGCTCAGTCAATGCATCGATCAAATGGTGTATCGTCGGTTTCTCTCGACCGGGCACAGCCTGGTTCGCGTGGTGGTGCGTCCGCGCGAGGCCGTCGCGCAATTCCCGCGCTGAAGCAGGGGACCGCTGCTGCGATTCGATCAGGACAGCACCGCGTAGCCCGAGGTCGCCATGCGGATGGCCGCCGCCAGCAGGAGCAGCACGAGGATCCCACGCACGATCCGCACCGGGAGGGCGTGCGTGAGGTGACTGCCGATCAGGCTCCCGACGATCGCCGTCGGAATCAGCACGGCGGCCAGCTCAAGCGACTGGAGCACGGTGTACTCCGGATGGTCGACTGCCAGGGCATAGTTCTTGCCGATGGCGCCAACGACGCTGAGGGCGATGATCGTCGTCGCGGAGTTGGCGATGGAGTTTCGCAGGGGGATGCCCAGCAGCCGGTTCTGCACGGGCACGGCCACGATCCCTCCGCCCACGCCGAGCAGGCCGGCGACGAAACCGGTGGGCACACCGGCTTCCAGGCCGATTTTCCACGGGCGGGCTTTGGGATCGACGGTTTCGACCTCGCCGAATTTCGGATTGAACACGCGCCGAGTGTTCTGAAAGCCGGCGTACAGAAGAAAGGCGGCAAACAGCAGCATCAGGTAGCCCTGGCCGCCGTCGCGAAACACGGGCAGCTCGCTCGTCGAAACGCCGATAACGACGCAGACCACCGCCAGCGGGACCATGCGGGCAACGACGGCGCCCATTACCGCCTTCGCTCGCATGTGTTGAATGGCCGCCGGCACGACGACGAAGAAATTCACGATCATCGCCGCCGCCTGATAGAGGTGCTGCTGGGGGCCAAAGGCCTCAGTCAGGGCGGGGATCATCACGATGCTTCCGCCGATGCCGAGCAATCCGCCGAGCAGGCCCGCGAAGATCCCTATCGCACCACAAATGACGAAATAGGACATCGTGATTGCTCCAGGTGCGGCGATGGTGAAGGCGGAAGCGTCCCACGTCAAACCGGGTTCCCGCAGCCAGCAGGCCGCGGGCCTTGCGAGAGGCCGGCGAACGGCGGGCGACGGCGTCCGAGAACACGTTGGCATTCAAGCTGCGGCGTTTTGACACCGATTACCGCCATCAGATATGATTCCGCATCTGCGCCGCGATCGGCGGTGTCGAACGCCGACATAGCTCAATGGCAGAGCACAGCTTTCGTAAAGCTGAGGTTGAGGGTTCAAGTCCCTCTGTCGGCTTTTCTCAATCTTCCGTTTGGCAGCGTGCAATCCCTGCAACACAATTTGGACACAACGCGCGCAATTCTTTTCTTGATTTCCGGAATCGACATTTGTGTTGCACCGCCGTGACCGGCTATGATGGCCTTCCGGCGGCAGGTCCACGCGTGCGGGGTTGCGGGGTCCCGCCTCGGAAGGAAGCGCCTCCCCACGGGTGCGCGTTACCGCTCGAGTGCCAGCCCTCCCGTAACGTGGCGTTCGCGCGGCAATCCGGCATGTCGCGAACGCGCCTCGGACGATAGAACACGCCGATCGATGGATCTGCCCGGACCGCAGGCACGCACCATGATGCTCCCGCATGCTATACACGAGCTGACCGCGGAGGCCAAAAAGCGCGGCGGACGCCGTATCGCTGACAAATGACGGAGCCTGACTCCGCGAGCGCCGGGCAGATGCCGGCGGTCAGGCAGGCACGATCGCGGACAAGGCTCTCTATCACATGAGTACGAGAAAGAGGAGGAAGGCAACGTGATCGGACGCGACAAAACAGGACTGAGGCATTCGGTTTTCGTCGGCTGCGCGGTTGTGTTCTACTGCCTTTTCGCGGTTGCGCCCACGCTCGGAGCGAGCGAAGGGGCCACTGCGAAAGTGGTGGCCGACACGGGGGAAAACATCACGATTCACTTCGACGTGGGCGACTACACACTCAGCCCCGTGGACATCCAGGGTACAACGTATTCTCAGATCGCACTGGGCACGGAGAGCCTGATGATGGAGGCCGGCTCCCCGGCGCTTCCGCACGTCTGCCGCAGTGTCATCATTCCGAACGATGCCGCCATGGACGTGCGCGTCGTCGAAGCCAGGTACCATGACGTGCAGGGTGTCGAGATCGCCCCCTCGAAGGGAAACCTGTCGCGCGCCGTCGACCCGCGCCAGGTACCGTACACCTTCGGGGCGCCGTATAGCACGAACGCCTTCTGGCCCGCTCAACTCGCCACGCTTCGCGACCCGTACATCCTGCGCGACTTCCGCGGTGTAACGGTCGTCGTCAACCCGTTGCAGTTCAATCCGGTCACGCGAACGCTGCGCGTGTACACGGACATCACCGTGGAGGTCTACAAGACGGGCCTCAGCCGCGTGAACGTCCTCGCCCAGCAACGCCCGGAAGCGAGTCTCGCGTTCCACCAGCTTTACCAGCATCACTTTCTCAATTACGCGCCGGGCCTGCGCTACACACCGCTCGATGAAAGCGGCGACATGCTCATCATCTGCTACGACCCCTGGTTGGCGAACGTGCAGCCCCTCGTGGACCACAAGATCGCGCGGGGCATCAGCACGACCGCGGTCGGCGTTTCGACGATCGGCAACAATTCGACGGCCATCAAGAGTTACATCCAGAGCCTCTACAACACCACCAATCTGTCATTCGTGCTGCTCGTCGGCGACGCGGCCCAGGTCGCCCCGCCGATATCCTACAGCGGCGCTGCCGACCCCCTGTACGCCATGCTTGCCGGCGGCGACAACTACCCGGAGATCATGGTGGGGCGCTTCTCCGCGGAAAACGCCGCCCAGGTCGATACGCAAGTGCTGCGGACGATCGAGTATGAAACAATGCCCGCCACTTCGCAGGACTGGTTCATGCGCGGCGTCGGCATCGCCTCGGCGGAGGGCGCCGGCATCGGCGATGACGGCGAGAGCGATCAGCAGCATCAGGAGAACATCCGCGCCGACCTGCTCGCCTACGGCTTCACCGTCATCGACCAGATCTACGATGCCTGGGGCGCCTCCGCGAGCCAGGTGACCAGCGCCGTGAACGCCGGGCGGGGCATGATCAACTACACCGGTCACGGCTCGATCACCGCCTGGGGCACGACCGGCTTCAGCGTCTCCAACGTCAACGCCCTGGTGAATGACAACATGCTGCCGGTGGTCTGCTCGGTCGCGTGCAACAACGGCGAATTCGACGGCTATACCACGTGCTTCGCCGAGGCGTGGCTGCGGGCCACCAACGGCAGCGAACCGACGGGCGCCATCGGCTTCTACGGCTCCAGCGTCCTTCAGGACTGGGCGCCGCCCATGGACGCCCAGGACGAGTTCGTCGACATGTTCGTCTCCGAGCAGTATTCGGCCATGGGAACGCTTCTGTTCGCCGGCTGCTGCCACATGCTCGATGAGTACGGCTCTGACGGCACCAAGACCATGCACACGTGGATCCTCTTCGGCGATCCGTCCGTCCAACTCGTCTACACCGGGCCGTTCCCGCCGGTCGCGGAGGACGTGTCAGTCAGCACGCCGGTGGACGTGCCGCGGCAGTTCAACTTGAACGCGACCGATGACGGCGAGCCCAACCCGCCCGCCACGCTCGATCTGATCGTCACGAGTCTGCCGTCCCACGGTACGCTTGCGGATCCGAATGCCGGCGCCATCGATACGGTGCCCTACATGCTGGCCTCCCACGGCGTACAGGTGAACTATACGCCTGCTCCCGGCTACTGGGGAACGGATGCGTTCGGCTACAAAGCCAATGACGGTGGCGCCGCGCCCGATGGGGGAGACTCGAACGTGGCGACCGTTTCCATCACCGTCGGCGGCCCCGCGTGGGACCCCGTCGCGAACGACATGAGCATCGCCACCGCGGTCAGCTTCGCCACCGACATCACGCTGTCGGCGACCGACCCCAACGGCGACCCGCTGGTGTACACGATCGAGATGCTGCCCGTGCAGGGCTCGCTGATCGATCCCGCCGGCGGCGAGATCACCGCCGTTCCTTACGAGCTTATCGGCGGCGGCAACGTCGTCGTCTACCAGCCGCCGTGTCGCCAGGTGCTCGTCGATGCCTTCGATTTCTCCGCTCGCGACGCGACGTGCAGTTCACCGGCCGCCACGGTCGACATCGCGGTGACCGCCAGCGATCCGCGCCGCGTCTACTCCTTCCCGCTCGACACGGATCCGGGCTGGACCACGCAGGGGCAGTGGGCGTTCGGCCAGCCGTCAGGCGGCGGCTCACACAACCTCGATCCGACCACCGGATACACGGGTAGCAACGTGTATGGCTACAACCTGCTCGGCGATTACAGCCAGAACATGCCCGTGTACGCGTTGACGACGACCGCCATCGACTGCTCGCAACTGACCGGTACGCAGTTGCGCTTTTATCGCTGGCTTGGCGTCGAACGATACGACACCGCCAGCGTCGAACTGTCGACGGACGGCAATACGTGGACGCCGGTATGGGCCAATCCGTCGTCCGTTTCCATTGCCGACCTGGCCTGGACGCCGGTGCAGCTCGACATCTCGTCGCTCGCCGACGGCGAGTCCACGGTGTACATCCGCTGGCAGATGGGCCCGACCGATCGGTCTGTCTCCTATCCCGGCTGGAACATCGACGACGTGGAAATCTGGGGCGTCGTTCCCATCATCGCCAGCGACTTCAACGGCGACGGGCAGCTGAACGTCGATGACTGGAATCTCCTGGAAAGCTGCTTCGCCGGTCCGGACGGTGACGTGGTGACCGGCTGCACGTGCATGGACCTCGATGAAGACGGCGACGTCGATCTTCTCGACTTCGCCGCCTTCCAGGACGAGTTCGTGGAGTAGGGAATTGCGGCGGGCGCCGCCCGCGGCCGGCGTGGATCGCAGCATGCCGACGGCGAGGCGGCGCCGGCCTGCACCAGTTATATCAACCGTATGCTTCGTATCGCAGGAGTGGGTTAAGCTATGATCATGATTGGACGTCGAGTGACGGTAGTCGTTGCGCTGCTGACGGTATTCGCAGCAGGCAGCGCACTGGCAGCGGATTCCTGGCTGGCGGTGGACGCCGGCGGGCGCGTCGCGGTTTCCCCTCTGACACAGGAGGTCGTTCCGGTCGTCGCCGTTGAGCGGGCTGACGCAACCGGGCTGAACGTTTCCGTGCGTTTTGCCGGCCTCGCCGCCCGGCAGCGGCAGACGAAAGGCGGCGCGTTCGTCGAGCTTGGCTGGCCGGACGCGGCCGTCGCCGGGCAGATCGGCGAGCCCGCGTTGCCGGTCGTGCGTAAGCTGTTCGTGGCGCCGCCCGGGGCCACGGTGTCGGTCGATTGGACCGCGGGTCCGGTGATCAGCGAGCAGTTGGATGCGGCGGGTATCGGCGAGCGCGTCATGCCGCGGCAGGCGCCCGTGCCCAAGATTGCCGGCGCCCTCGAGGCGGCGCCATTCCGGTTCGACGCACGGACCTACGCCGTCGATGGCGACATGTTTGCGGATCGCGTCACCATCGAGGAGCTGGGAATCATGCGCGACCAGCGTCTCTTCCTGCTCGAGGTCCGGCCGCTCGATTACAACCCCGCGGCCAACGAGCTGAAGCTGTGGCCGCAGATATCGGTCCAGATCGACTTCGCCGGGGCGACGCCGCTCGCGCAGGTGCATACGCCTCCGCCCGGGCTTGCCGGCATCGTCCTCAACCCCGGCCTCATTCCGGCCGGCTTGCGCGCCTCGGGCAACTACCTGATCATCGTGGCCAGCGCCTACCAAACCACGATTGCCCCGTTCGCCACCGCCAAGCAGGCGCAGGGCTTTACCGTGTCGACCTGGGTGCCGACGGCCGCCAGCACGACAACGATCAAGAGCTATATCCAAGGCCTCTGGGGCACGGCGAATGCACCGGACTACATACTGCTCGTCGGCGATACCGATACAATCCCCGAGTGGACCGGCGGCGGTGAAGGCTCGCCCGACACCGACCTTCCCTACAGTTGCATGGATGGATCGACGGACTGGTATCCGGACATCGCCCTGGGTCGTTTCTCCGTTCGCTCGCCCGCGGAACTGCAGGCCATCATCGACAAGACGCTTTACTACGAGAACGGCCCGCTCGCCGACCCGAACTATTTGGCCCGCGCCGTGTTCATGGCCTCCAGCGACAATTACACGGTGAGCGAAGGCACCCACAACTGGGTCATTAACAACTACATGATTCCGAACGACATCGTGTCGGACAAGCTGTACTGCCACACCTACAACGCCACGACCCAGCAGGTGCGCGACGCTTTCAACAACGGCCGCTTCTACGGCATTTACAGCGGGCACGGGGCGTCGACCTACTGGGCCGACGGACCGGTGTTCTACCAGAGCGACGTTCAGGGCCTTACCAACCTGAACATGTATCCGTTCGTGTGCAGCTTCGCCTGTGTGACCGGTGACTACGCCAACTACAACGAGTGCTTCACCGAGACCTGGATACGCCAGGCCAACAAGGCCGCCGTGGCCATCTACGGGTCATCGGTCAATAGCTACTGGACCGAGGATGACGTGCTGGAGAGGCGACTGTTCGACTCGATTTACGACGACACCGACAACGTAGATCCCGAAGTCGGCCCGGTATGGAACGATACCCGGGCGCGGTACCTGGCCCAAATGGGTGCGGGGTCAACCACTCGCCGCTACTTCGAAATGTACAACCTGCTGGGCGATCCCAGCCTCAAATTCCCGGTCGGTCCCGAGCCGCCCGAGGCTTACAACGTCTCCGCGTCGACCCCGTACCAGACAGCGGCAACCATCACGCTGAATGCGACGGACGACGGCGAGCCGAACCCGCCCGCCGCAATGGACTACGTCGTCATGTCGCTGCCGTCGAACGGCGCGTTGACCGATCCGAATGCGGGCTCGATCGGCGCGGTGCCGTACACGCTGGCAGCCAAGGGCAGCCAAGTGGTTTACGCGCCGGCCCCGGACCAGTACGGCGCGGATGGTTTCACGTACCTGGCCAATGACGGCGGGTCGGCCCCGGACGGCGGCGACTCCAACGTGGCCAATATCTCCGTCATGGTCGGCGGCCCGGCCTGGGATCCGGTTGCTCACGACATGAACGTCTCGACGGCCGTCAATTCGTCGGTGGAGATCGCGCTCGACGGCAGCGACCCGAACGCCGACTCGCTCGACTACGTCATCGAGACGTTGCCGGCCGAGGGAATCCTCGTCGATCCGGCGGCCGGTCCGATCACGACAGTTCCGTACGATTTAGGGACCGCCAACGTGGTCGTCTACCATCCGCCGTGCCGCCAGGTTCTGGACACCGCGTTCGATTTCTCGGTCAGCGACGCGACCATGCAGTCCCCTCCCGGTACCGTGGATGTCGCCGTGACCGCCAGCGATCCGCGCCGGGTGTACTACTTCCCGCTGGACACCAACCCCGGCTGGTCGATGACCGGCCTGTGGGGCTTCGGTCAGCCCAGCGGCGGCGGCAGCCACAACTATGACCCGATCTGCGGCTGCACGGGGGACAACGTGTTCGGTTACAACCTGTTCGGCGATTACAGCAGGAGCATGCCGGTGTACTCGCTGACAACCACGGCCCTCGACTGCTCGCAGTTGACGGGCACGCAGCTTCGCTTCCAGCGGTGGCTGGGTGTCGAGCAGTATGATTCCGCCACCGTCGAACTGTCCACCGACGGCAGCTCGTGGACCCCGCTCTGGCAGAACCCCGGCAACGCCCCCGTTGCTGACTTGGCCTGGACGCAGATGTCTTTCGACATCTCCGCCCAGGCAGACGGCGAGTCGACCGTCTATATCCGCTGGAACATGGGCCCCACGGACAACACGGTGACCTACCCCGGCTGGAATATTGACGACGTCGAGATTTGGGGCGTCGTGCCGATCATCGCCAGCGACTTCAACGGTGACGGACAAGTGACACTCGGCGACTGGGATCTGCTCGAGACTTGCCTGTTCGGACCGGATGGCGGTATGAATATGGGTTGCCTCTGCATAGACCTTGACGAGGACGGCGACGTCGACTTGCTCGACTTCGCTCAGTTCCAGGACGAATTCGTCGAATAGAGGTCAGCCCGATTCATATGAGGGGCTCGCGGACCAGCGCGATCCGCGGGCCCCTTTTGTATTTGCATTGCGCCCCCAGCATTCCGTGCCGCGCCCTGAAACTGTTTCATCGTGCTTGACGGGACGGCAGGCGCGTTTTCGCTCTTCGCGACATGTCGCCGTCCGATGATGCGCGCACGCAAATTCCGACTGACAATGGAAGATACTTCGACAAAGGTTCAGCAGCGCAGCGACATCCGCTATAATCATCGTTGGAAGGAGGCTGGTTGATGCAAACTCTCTCGAAGTGGCACGCCGGCGCCGCACTGGGTGTCTGCCTGCTTCTGGGTACGCGTGCATTCGCGCAAGGCACTCTGGTCTGGTCCGACGAGTTTGACGGCAGCACCGTCAACACGGCGAACTGGGAGTTCATGATCGGCGACGGCAGCGACTACGGTTTGTCCGGTTGGGGAAACAACGAACTGGAGTACTACACCAGCCGGCCGGAGAACGTCTACGTTTCCGACGGCTTTCTTCACATCGTCGCCCGCCAGGAGAGCTACGCCGGCTTTGACTACACGTCGGCACGTCTCCGCACGCTGCACAAGCGGGACTTCCTCTACGGGCGGATCGAAGCACGGCTGAAACTGCCGTCCACCCAGGGCATCTGGCCGGCGTTCTGGATGCTGCCGACGGATTCGCCTTATGGCGGCTGGGCGGCCAGCGGCGAGGTCGACATCATGGAGTCCATCAACGTCGCCACGCGCGTCTACGGTACGATCCACTACGGCGGCCAGTGGCCGAACAACGCCAGTTCCGGCGGCTCGTACGCCGACGGAACGAACTTCGGCGACGACTTTCACACGTACGCCATCCAATGGGAGCCGGACGTAATGCGCTGGCTCATCGACGGCACGCTCTACCACACGGAAACGAGCGCAACGTGGTACAGCGAAGCCGCGCCCAGCAACGACCGCGCGCCGTTCGATCAGCCGTTTCACCTGCTGTTGAACGTCGCCGTCGGCGGCAACTGGCCCGGCTACCCTGGCCCTTCCAGCGTTTTTCCGCAGGAGATGGTCGTCGATTGGGTGCGCGTGTACGCCCCCAGCAGCAGCGAGCAGACTCCATTCCTGGGCCAGCCGCAGGACATCCCTGGCACGATCGAGGCGGAGAGCTTCGACGACGGCGGCGAGGGCGTTGCGTACCACGATTGCGACGCGGCGAACAACGGTGGAGCGTACCGGCCGGACACTGGCGTCGATATCGAGGCCTGCTCGGAAGGCGGCTACAACGTCGGCTGGATGTGCGGCGGAGAATGGCTCGAATACACGGTGGACGTGAACTCCACCGGCGAATACCTGATCGAGGCACGCGTGGCCTCGCAGGCCACGGGCGGGTCGTTTCACATCGAAATGGACGGCCAGGATAAGACCGGTTCTGTCACCGTGCCTGTCACTGGCGGCTGGCAGAGTTGGACGACGGTCACGACCACCGCCGCGCTGGATGCCGGCGAGCAGGTGATGCGATTCGTCAACGCCGGCACGAGCGACGAGTACAATCTGAGCTCGTTCACGTTCGAACTTCTGTCGCCGTTTGACGTCAACAAGGATGGCGTCGTGGACCTGACGGACTACGCGCTTTTCGCCGGTTGCCTGGCCGGCCCTGATGTCGGCACGATGCCCGCGGCGTGCACGAGCGAACGATTCGACACTTGCGATTTCGATGGCGACGGCGACGTTGATCTTGGCGATTTCCGCGACTTCCAGCGCTTGCAGATTCCGTGACATTCAGCTCTTTCGAGATGCTGCCGTCGAGACAACGCGCGGCAAGCGCCGCATGGGCGGGCGCGGTGGTGATCGCGCTTGCTGCCGCTGCTGCGATCGGGAAAGAGCCGGCCGGCGATTCGCCGCGTCTCGTGGAGAGCCTCAACGCCGGTTGGCGGTTCGTCAAGGGCGACCGTGAGGGCGCCGCTCTTCCGGCGTTCGATGATCGCGAGTGGGAGCACGTCGATCTGCCGCATACCTGGAACGCCCAGGACGGCCAGGACGGCGGCAACGATTATTACCGCGGCCCCGGGTGGTATCGTCGAACGCTGCACGTTCCCCGGGCGCTTCGCGGCCGGCGCGTCTTCCTGCGCTTCGGCGCGGCCAACACCGTTGCGGATGTCTACGTCAACGGCGCTCACGTCGGGCAGCATCGCGGCGGCTTCTCCGCGTTCTGCTTCGACGTGACGAGCCGGATTCAGTTCGGTGGCGACAACAGCCTGGCCGTCCGCGCGGACAACAGTCACTTCGATGACGTGCCGCCGTGGTCGGCCGACTTCACGTTCTTTGGCGGCATCTACCGCGACGTGCAGTTGATTGTCACCGGCCCGGTGTGCATCTCGCCGCTCGACTACGCCTCGCCCGGTGTTTACCTGCGCCCCGAGCAGGTCAGCGCCCGACGGGCCGACGCGGAGGTTGCCGCACGCATCTCGAACGCGCTGGATCGCCCGCAGGAAGTGATTGTGGCAGCCCTCGTCCGGGACCACCTCGGTCAGGTTGTCGCGGAATCTCAGAAGGCGGCGGCGCTCGAGGGGCGAGCGGAGACATCGGTTGCCCAGCGCGTGTCGATCGCGGCGCCGCATCTCTGGAATGGACGCCGAGACCCTTACCTGTACAGCGTGAACGTGGAGCTGCGCGCCGGCGACAAAGTGCTGGACGCGGTCCGCCAGCCGCTGGGGCTGCGCTGGTTCCACGTCGATGCGGATAAAGGGCTGTCCCTCAACGGCAGACATCTCGATCTGCACGGAGTCAGTCGCCATCAGGATCGACCGGACAGAGGCTGGGCCGTCGGCCGCACGGAGCACGAACAGGACATCGCCCTGATCAATCAGCTGGGATGTACCGGCGTTCGGCTCGCCCACTACCAGCAGGACGACTACGTCTACTCGCTTTGCGACCGGACGGGACTGATCGTCTGGGCTGAAATACCACTCGTCAATCGGATCGTCGACTCGCCGACGTTTTCGGCCAACTGCCGCCAGCAGCTCATCGAGCTTATCCGCCAGAACTACAATCACCCGTCGGTGTTTTTCTGGGGTATTCACAACGAGATCACCGCGCCATGGGAGCCGGGGCCCGATCCCACGGCTCTGGTCAAGGAACTGGCGGCGCTGGCGAAGGCCGAAGATCCGTCGCGGCTGACCGTCTGCGCCGCCACCGACCCCGTGGACCATCCGGCCAACTGGCAGACCGATCTTGTCGCGTTCAACCGCTATTTCGGCTGGTACAACGGGATGCCCGACGAGTTCGGCGCCTGGGCGGACCGCGTGCATCGCGAGCATCCGGGGCGCCCGCTGGGCGTCAGCGAATACGGCGCCGGCGCCAGCATCCGCGATCACGAGTACCCGCCGGAAAAGCCCCGGCACGATGGAGACTTCCATCCTGAGGAGTGGCAGGCCTACCTGCACGAGCGGCACTGGCTCGCCATTCGACGCCGGCCGTACCTGTGGTGCAGTTTCGTCTGGAACATGTTCGACTTCGCCAGCGACGGGCGAAGTGAGGGCGACGCGCCCGGCCGGAACGACAAGGGCCTGGTCACCTACGACCGGCACACGCGGAAGGACGCCTTCTACTGGTATGAGGCGAACTGGTCCGACGAGCCGCTCGTTTACATTACGGGCCGTCGGTACGTCACCCATGCACGCCGGCAGGCCAATGTCCGCGTCTACTCAAACTGCCCGACGGTCGAACTCTACGTCAATGATCGCTTCTGGGGAGCAGGCGCCGTCAGCCAGCGGCACGTCATCAACTGGTCGGATGTCCCGTTGCAGCCGGGGATTAATCGTCTTCGCGTGCGGGCACAGGGCCCGGCCGGCGCGGTCGAGGATGGATGCGAATGGAACGTGCAGGCCGCGGAGAGCGACTGACGCCGCACCAGGGCCTGAGAGACCAACGGTACGGCCGGCAGGGTGAAGCGAGACTGCATCTCCTTGGCCGGCCGTGGCGTATCGGTCGGATCGATAGGAGTGTTCTTGCACGCCCGATCGGCAAGGCGACACTGCGGACGTCGCCTTGCCGACCGAAACGGAGGCTCAACGATTGGCTCCGGACGCCGCGGTTAGCGTCGGCGGAGGATAAACGCACCGGCGAAGACCAGACCGAGCAGCAGGCTCGTCGGCTCCGGAACCACTCTTACCCGCCCGAGATCGAGGTCCGGGTTCGCGTTGGGGCCGTCGGTGACGAAGCCGAATTGGGGGATGTAGCCGGCAACGTTGTCGATGGCGAGCGAAATCGAGAAGTGGTCGCCGGTGACAAGCGGAGCATAGACCGCCGCTACCGTGGCGTATCCCGCGTTGGCATCCAGCACCTTGATGAACGCCTGCGAGGTGTAGGGGGAAGCCAGCGAATTCTCGATGGTCCTGCCACTGAACGTGAGCGTGTCGCCGAGAAGAGTGGTGTCCTCGACGTAAACGTTGGCGTCCATCCACTTGTTGCCGTCGCCGTCGGGCTGTACCCAGAAAGAATCACCAGGGGTGTACGTGTTGGTATTCGGCCCGAGCTGCAATACGCCGAGCGAGTTGAACGTGGCCGGCAGAGCGGGCAATCCCCACGCACTGCCGAACACGTAGGCGCCGCCGTTCTCCGGCAGCTCAAACACGTTCATGTAGCCGATCCAGTTGAAGCCCGGGTCGACCGTCCTGTCGATGTTGGCCAAAGCCGGCGACGCGCCCAGCAGGGCGACGACGCCCAGGACGGCCAACAACATCCTGCCTCTTTTCCGTCTCATCGTTTCCTGTCCTCCTTTGCCTGCGCTGGGAACACCCAGACGTGTTTTCCTCTCCAATTCGTCTCCAGGTGCGCGGCGCGCCTTGATTGGAACATGCCGCGTTAGTGACGCATCGTGACACTTCTTGACGGAACCTCTGACGTTGATTTCAGCCCCGTAGTTGGTGCCACTATCTGTCACTCGAAACCGGCGGCGTCCGCGACTCCGCGTAAAACGCAAAAGAGAGAGCCCGCCCCGGCAGGGGCGTTCTCTCTCTCCGTTTCGAGACGACGAACAGCCTCGTTCTCCCATGTCTCGAAGCGCCTCGATTTTATCAAAAACCCCTTTGAAATCAAGCAAAAGACGCCAGCCTGGGCCTGCTCTTAATGAAACAGTTTCAGTCCAATATGATGACCCCTCCGGCGTCGTGTTCGCGTGCCGACGTGCCGCCCGCGATCGCTGAAACAGTTTCAAATTTCCGGTGTGGCGCGCCATCGTCGGCGTACGCCGTCGACGCCGCGGGCGACCTCCGCTCCCGCCGATCGCGGGCACCGCTTCGCGTGATTTTGGGTACCCGATCCGGCGGCATACCTGTAGAATGGGGACATTCGTTGCGGCGCGATTCCATGTGCGCCGCCATGCCCGCTGCCACGACACGACATTCCCTTTTTCTCGTACCCCTGGGGAGGGGGCAATCCATGAAGCGAAGCACGCGTATCGGCCTGCCGCTCCTCGTCGTCTCGATGGGCGCCTTCGCGGCGACCGCCGGCGGCCAGACGCTCATCTGGTCGGATGAGTTCGACGGTACGCAGATCGACTCCGGCAAATGGACTTTTGACGTGGGCGGTAGCGGCTTTGGCAATCAGGAGCTGCAGTTCTACTCGACGCGGACGAAGAACGTGCGTGTGGAGAACGGCAACCTGGTGATCGAGGCCTTCCGCGAGGCGTACGAAGGGAAGCAGTTCACCTCGGCACGACTGAAAACCCACGGCCGAATGGCCCTCAAGTACGGCACGATCGAGGCGCGAATCAAGCCGCCGGACCTGGCCGACGGCCTGTGGCCGGCGTTCTGGCTGCTGGGCGACAACATCGGCCAGGTGAGCTGGCCGGCCTGCGGCGAGATCGACATCCTCGAGATGGGCTCGAGCGACGCCATCGCGGCCGGCGTGGTCAATCAGCGCGTCGGTGCCGCGGCCCACTGGGACTATTTCGGCGCCTACGCCCAGTACGGAACGTATTCCAACTTCGCGTTTCCGCTCTACCAGAACTATCACGTCTTCTCGCTCACGTGGACGCCGACGACCATGACCGCCAAGGTGGACTCGGCGCAGATCTGGGCCTTCGACATCAGCGCCGGCGCCTCGGCGTCGCTGGAGGAGTTTCACACCCCACAATTCATCGTGCTGAACCTCGCGGTAGGGGGGATCAACTTCGTTAACATCACCGACCCGGCGCAGATTACCGCGCCGTTTCCGGCCACGATGTACGTCGACTGGATCCGCGTCTACGACAACGGCTCGACGGAGCTGACCACCGCCGCCGACACCGCGGAAGCGGGCGCGTTCGGCATTCTCACGGAAACCACACCGGTTAACGGCTCTTTGACCTTCGGTTCGGACGCCCAACTCTACGTCTGGAACAACATGACCGCGACGACGACCACGCCGCAGGAAGGCGCCGAGGCATGGGCATTCAACGTCGCGGCGGGCAACTGGTTCGGCATGGGCGTCTACCTGCCGCAGAACAAGAACATGCAGAACTACCGCAACGGCAAGCTGCACATGCACATGAAGACGACGACGCAGCAGACCGTCGGCATCGGCATCGCCTCGGCGGCTGCCGGCGAGGGCTGGGTGGACCTGGTGGCCGGCGGGCAGGAATACGGTCTTGTGCGCGACGGCGCCTGGCACGAGGTGGTCATTCCACTGAACAAGTTCAGCGACGTCGATTTCAACACCATCATGCAGATGTTCATGTTCAAGGGCGAAGCGCCGGCCGCGTCGTTCCAGGTGTCGTTCGATAACATCTACTGGACGCCGAGCGAGGTCCTGGAAACGCCCGAGAACGGCAGCTTCGGCGTTTTCACCGAGACGGCCAGCCACCATACGGCGGGGAACTTCACCCTAGGTGTCGACGGCGAATTCTACGTGTGGGAGAACACGCTCAACCCGCTGACCACCAGCCCGTACGAAGGCACGGGCAGCATCGCCCTCGGCTCCGTACCGGGTCTCACTTGGTTCGGCGCCGCCTTCATGCCGAACGAGCCATACAACCTGACCGCGTTCCGCTATCCCGACAGCGTTCTCCACTTCGCCATGAAAACCAGTTCCTCCACCACGTTCAAAATCGGGATGAAAGGCGGCGTGGTGGCCGCCCTCGGCCAGGAGTGGATTACGTTCGAGGCCGGTAACGATCCCTACGGCTTCGTCCGCGATGGCGCGTGGCATGTTGTGGAAATCCCCATGGCGGACCTGGGCGGCGTGGACCTGTCGCAGGTGACCCAGTTGTTCGAGCTTCTCGGCACCGACGGGCCGATCACCGACATCGAGATTGACGACGTCTGCTTGCTCAACGGCGGCGAGGCCATTCACGATATCGGGGGCGGCTCTCCGCTCGCCGACGCCGGCCCCGACCAGGTCGTCATCCTGCCGACCAACAGCGTGGTGCTGCCCGGCTCGGGGGAAGACTCTGACGGCACGATCACCGGCTACGCCTGGACTCAGGTAAGCGGCCCCTCGACGGCGAGCTTGTCAGGCGAGACGACGCCAACGCTCACCGCCTCCGGCCTGGTGCAGGGCATCTACGTCCTTCGCCTGACCGTGACGGACAATGACGGCCTGACCGGCAGCGACACGGTGCAGGTCACCGTGGCGACGCCCGAGCCGACCGCCGACGCCGGACCCGATCAAACGGTCACCCTTCCCGACGACAGCGTGACGCTGTACGGCTCCGGCTCGGACGCCGACGGTACGATCGTGGCCTATGCCTGGACGCAGGTGAGCGGCCCATCGACGGCAACACTGGGCGGCGAGAGCACCGCGACGCTGACGGCCGGCGATCTGGTCGAAGGCGCGTACGTGTTCGAGCTCACCGTCACGGACAACGACGCTCTTGCCGGCAGCGACCAGGTGGCCGTCGAGGTGATCAACCCTCCGCAGAACATCGCCCTGGGCAAGCCCGCCACCGCGTCGTCGGTGGAAAGCGCCGCGCTCGGACCGGAGTATGCCGTGGACGGCAGTCCGGCCACGCGGTGGTCCAGCGCCCACGCCGATCCGCAGTGGATCGCCATCGACCTCGAGCACGCGTACAACATCACGCAAGTTGTCCTTCAATGGGAGACCGCTTCAGGCAAGACCTACGATATTGACGTGTCGGACGACGGCACGGTGTGGTCCACGGTCTACTCCACAACGGCGGGCGCGGGTGGAACCGAGGTGTTGGACCTCTCCGCGAGCGGCCGGTACATTCGCATGTACGGTTACGAGCGCAATACGCCCTGGGGCTATTCGCTCTTCGAGTTCGAAGTGTACGGCACGGCGGCGGCTGCGCCCGGCGACATCAACGGTGACGGCAGCGTGGACATGCACGACTACGAAGACCTCGCCGCGTGTCTGCTCGGCCCCGCGACACTCGCTTCCGGCGGTTGCGACCAGGCGGACATGAACGACGACGACGCCGTGGACCTGCGCGACTTCGCGGACTGGCAGGTGCTTCTTCTCAGTCCGTGAGAGTTCCTGACCCGCGCGCCGTGCGCTTTCGCACGTCAGCCGCAAACCCGGCCTGTCTCGACCGGCTCGCCAAGCCGATCGACACTGGTCGCTACGGAGAAACGAAGATGCTTGTCACCAGGCCGTTTGTCTTCCTCGTTTCCGTACTCATCGCCCTGACTGCCCCGGTTTCCGCGGTCATTCCTGGCGATTTCAATGGCGACGGCGTCGTGCAGAGCCTGGACTACGAAGCCTTCGCCGACTGCATGCTCGGTCCCTCGGGCGAGCTGACGCCGGGCTGCCAGGCGCTCGATCTCGATGACGACGGCGACCTTGACCTTGGCGATTTCGCCACGCTCGCCCGCAACTGGCGGAGCGTGCTCTGCACGGTGACGGCCACGGCCTCGAGCACCGAGAACGACGATCCGAACCTCGGCCCGCCCCAGGCCGTTGACGGCGCACTGGCGACCCGCTGGTCGAGCGCCTTCACCGATGACGAGTGGATTCAGCTCGATTTCGGCAGGGCGCGGCTTTTCGACGGCGTGGCGATACACTGGGAGGCCGCGTATGCCGTCGCGTACGAGGTGCTGGTCAGCGACGACGCGGCGTCGTGGTCAGCAGCGTACGCCACCACGTTGGGCGACGGCGGCGTGGATACCATCACGTTTGCGCAGCGGCAGGCCCGTTACCTGCGAATTCACTGCTCGGAGAGGGCGACGGAGTGGGGCAACTCCATACTGGAGATCGAGCTGCACGCAAACGACCACTGCTATTTTCCGGGACCGCAGGACGTGGACGAACGAATCGAGACGTTGATCGACGCGATGACCCTGGAGGAGAAAGCCTCCTTCGTTCACGGCGATACGGGCATGTCGCTCCGGGGGATCACCCGGTTGGGAATTCCGGCATTGCAACTGGCCGACGGCCCGCTCGGCTGCCGCAACGGCGTCTCCACCGCCTTCCCCGCCCCGATCGCCCAGGCGGCGAGCTGGGACGTGAACCTTGTCCATCGCTTCGGCGTCGCCATCGGCGAGGAGTTTCGCAACAAGGGCCGGCACATGTGGCTCGGGCCGGCGATGAACCTCATCCGCATCCCGCAGTGCGGCCGCAACTTCGAGTACTACAGCGAAGATCCGTTCCTCGCTTCGCGGATGGCGGTCGCGGCGATCGAAGGCGCGCAATCGCAGCACGTTATCGCCTGTGCCAAGCATTACGTGGCCAACAATCAGGAGCAGGATCGGACGACGGTGAACGTCGTCGCCGACGAGCGCACCCTTCGCGAGCTCTACCTGCCGGCCTTCGAGAGCGCGGTGCGCGAGGCCAGCGTGTGGGCGGTGATGTCCGCCTACAACCGTGTGAACGGACCTTATTGCACCGCAAACGCAATCCTGCAGGACAACATCCTGAAAAACGAATGGGGCTTCAGGGGGCTGGTGGTTTCCGATTGGGGCGCCGTCCATGAAACAGTGGTTCCGGCAAACGCCGGCCTCGACCTCGAAATGGACGGCGCATCGCCGACCGGCGCCTTCTGGGGCAGCGGCCAGCTTCTCGCTGCGGTGCAGGCCGGCCAGGTCAGCGAGGAAACGCTCAATGACAAGGTGCGCCGCATCCTGCGGGCCATGTCCTTCACCGGCGCCGTCGACCATCCTTGGGACGCGCCGAACCAGGAATTGACGGAGCACCGGGCGCTGGTTCGCGAGATTGCCGGCAAGGGCATCGTGTTGCTCAAGAACGAGGGGGATGTTCTTCCACTCGACAAGACGGCCGTGCAGACCATCGCCGTGCTCGGCCCGAACTACGCCGTCGGCCGGCCGGGCGGCGGCGGCAGCTCGCAGGTGTCGCCGTATTACGTGATCAGTCCGCTTCAGGGCCTGCATAACGTGGCGACCACCAACGCGACGTTCGTGGCCGCGCCCGGCGTCCCCAGCGGCGACGGATCGTACACACCGGCGCCCGCTTCGTACCTCACCACGCCGGACGGGGCCCAGGCCGGACTGCGCGGCGAGTACTTCAACAACATGACCCTCGCCGGCTCGCCGGTCTTCACGCGCGTGGATGCGCCCGTCGAATTCTACTGGGGCACTGGTTCCCCCGGCGCCGGCATCGGTAACGACGGCTTCTCCGTTCGCTGGTCCGGCAAGCTCACCGTTCCGACGACCGGATACTGGCAGCTCGGCATGGCGTCCGATGACGGCTGCCGCATCTACCTGAACGGCGATCTCGTCGTCGATGACTGGACGAATCACGCGTTGGCGCTGAACAGCGCAACGGTCCATCTGGAGTCCGGTGTCGCCTACGATATTGTGTGCGAGTACTTCGAGAACGGCGGCGAGGCGAGCGCCGTGCTCGTCTGCAACGACGTGTCCAGCGT
>JBECKQ010000359.1:0-5435 GCA_040235375.1 Phycisphaerae bacterium
CAAACGCGCAGGCGTCGCGCCATAGCGTGCGCTTTGCGCAGTCAGACTACAAGCGCTGTGCTGTCGAAAGATGTGCCGATATGTCGGCCGGCTGGCGGGTTGTTGCCTGCTCAATCCGGCGCACGGCATGCCGCAGGGATATCGCAGACGTCCGCTGATCCCGACACATCGGCGCGGCTCGGACGGCGGGCGTCATCGCGCGGCGTTATTCATCCAGCGTGAAGGCGATCCTCAGCGAGACCTGGTACTGGGCGACCTTTCCGCCGTCGATCGATCCGCGGCTTTCGATCACCTCGTACCAGCGCAGGTTGTGCACGGTCTTGGCGGCCGTGGCGATGGCGTTGCGAATCGCGGCGTCCTGACCCTCGGCAGAGGTGCCAACCACTTCGATCTTCTTATACACGTGATCGGGCACAATCGTGTCTCCCTGGTTTGCGTGACTGCTCGAAGCCATGGCGGACGAGGACCTGCAGAAGTGACCGACGGCGGTCACTCCGTTCCGGCCGGCACGTCCGCGGCATCCTTCGGTATCTGCATGGCGAGGATCGCCGCCTTGGTGTCCTTCTCGAACGACTCTTTGCAGTGCTCCGAGCAGAGCTGGACCTTGTATCCGTGCACGTCCACGGAGAATTCCGGCCGGCCGTCCATGTAGAACGCGCACATCGCGCACTTGGACACCACGTGGTCCACGGTGCCGTCCACGGCGTCGGCGCGAGCAAGCATGGTTTCCGCCTTGGCGTCCTGCTCGGCCGGGGCGGCGGCGGTGTCAGCGCCTGCCGCGGCCGCAGCTGCGCCGGTAGCGTCGCTCGCCGTGTCCTTCGCCCCTTTCTCCGGGCATCCGGAACACAGCAGGACGGCCGCCAAGACCGCCATCAAGCGGGTCGATCTCAAGAATGTCTGCGACATGCGGTGTACTCCCTGATGGTTACGGAGGGCCTCAGAAACCCTACCTGCCGGTGGTGGTGATCACATGTGCCTGATGATTGCGTCGCCGAACTCGCTGCACTTGAGCAGCGTCGCCTTCTGGCCTTCCGCCTCCATGAGGCGATGGAAGTCATAGGTGACCGTGCGCGCGGCGATCGCCTTGTTCATTCCCTTCAGGATCAGGTCGGCCGCCTCGTTCCAGTTCATGAATCGGAACATCATCTCGCCGCTGAGGATCATCGAGCCGGGATTCACCTTGTCCTGGTTGGCGTACTTCGGCGCGGTGCCGTGCGTGGCCTCGAAGATGGCGTGGCCCGTATCGTAGTTGATGTTGCCGCCCGGGGCGATGCCAATGCCGCCGACCTGGGCCGCCAGCGCGTCGGAGATGTAGTCACCGTTCAGGTTCATCGTGGCCAGGATGTCGAACTCGTTCGCCCGCGTGAGAACCTGCTGAAGCGTGATGTCGGCGATCGTATCCTTGATGACGATATCCTTGCCGTTCTGTGGGTTTTTCATCACCTGCCACGGGCCGCCGTCGAGGTCTTTCGCTGCAAACTCCTGCTTGGCGACCTGATAACCCCAGTCGCGGAAGGCGCCCTCGGTGAACTTCATGATGTTGCCCTTGTGCACCAGCGTGATCGACTTGCGGTCATACTTGATCGCGTAGTTGATCGCCGCGCGCACCAGGCGCTTCGTCCCTTCTTCGCTGACGGGCTTGATGCCGATGCCGGAAGTCTCCGGGAAGCGGATCTTCCTGACGCCCATCTCCTCCTGCAGCCACTTGACAACCTTCTTGCACTCCGGCGTGCCCGCCTGCCACTCGACTCCAGCATAGATGTCCTCCGCGTTCTCACGAAAGATGACCATGTCGACGAGTTCGGGCCGCTTCACCGGCGAGGGGACGCCCTGGAAGTACTTCACCGGCCGCAGGCACACGTACAGGTCCAGTGTCTGCCGCAAGGCGACGTTCAGCGAGCGGATGCCGCCGCCCACCGGCGTCGTTAGCGGCCCCTTGATGCCGACCAGGTACTCGCGGAAGGCGTTGATCGTGTCGTCCGGAAGCCAGGTGTTGAACTTGTCGTAGGACGTCTGGCCCGCAAAGACCTCGAACCAATGTATCTTCCGCTTGCCGCCGTACGCTTTCTCCACCGCGGCGTCGAGCACGCGTTTTGCCGCCCGCCAGATGTCCGGCCCGGTGCCGTCGCCTTCAATGCATGGCATGATCGGGTCATCGGGAACGTGCAGACCCTCGCCGGTCATGCGGATTTTCTGTCCCGAAGTCGGCGGCGAAACCTGTTGAAATGTCGTCATCGCTGAGCGTCCCTCCTGTAAGGGGGTTGAAAAAAGGGCTGTCTGCGTGAGCGAGGCGATGATAGAAACGGCCCGGCGCGCTGTCAACGCGGCCGGAGCCGGTGTGATCCCGGGCTCGATGGGCCGTTTACTGCGGTATCTTGCGGTCGACGGGCAGGCCGTCGACGTTGAGTCCGATCCGCCCACTCTGCTCGAAGCGGTAGAAGAGCCGCCGCAGCGAGTCGATCATCCCCCGGGCGCGCTCCACGGTGAGAACCAGCACTTCGTACAGACGATTGTCCGTCAGCAGCAGGCCGATCGTGCCCTTGCCCTCGACAAGATTCTGACTGATGACCCGGAGGTTGGCGGTCGTCTCGGCCAGGTTGTCGAGCACGGGCATCGCCGCTTTCGTCAGCTCGGTGAAGTCCTTGTTGGCATCGTCCACCGTGAGCTCGACCTTGTTCGCGATGCGCGACGCGTCGATCTTCAGATTGGCGCTCGTATCGCGGAAGTCGGCAAGGGCGGCGCGGCCATCCTGCGTCATGGCCAGCACGTTTTCGATGGCCTTGCGCAAGTCGCTCTGCACCTCGGGGTGGCCGATGACGGCGTCGACGTTCTTGAGCACGCGGTCGAAGCGTTCGACGACCGTGTAGAGGTTGGCCGTCATGCGCTTCGCGGCGGTTACCGGATGGTCCACTTCCTGGATTGTCGTCTTCTTGAGCAACTCGTGCAGGTCCTGGGCAACGGGCGTCAGCTCCCTGGCGAATTCGCCGATGCTCGCCACGGTCGAGTCGAGGGACGTGACCATATCCTTGGGAACGATGTTTTCCAGCGCGTTGACGCTGACGCCTTCAATGGTTCCGCCCGGCTTGACGGCGGGCATTCCCTCACCGGCCGCGAAAATCTCGATCCGCCCCCGGCCCAGGCCCAGCGGCGGCTCGATGCACTCGGCGCGCGAACCGCGCGGCACGCGAAACCGGTCCTTGATCTTCCCGACGACGATGACGCCCTTTTCCGGCGCGTTCATGTCGATGAACTTCAGCGTCTCGACGCGGCCGATCTGGATGCCGTTCATGTTGATCACCGTGCCGCTGTCGATGCCGCTGATTTCGGAGACCCGGATGTTGAGCTGATATTCGGCGCCTTGCAGCCAGGACGGAGCCTCGCCGAACATCACCATGAGAATGCCCAGGCAGACCAGCGCGGCGATCACAAAGACTCCGACCAGCAGATTTCTCGACGTTTCGGTCATCGCTTGCCTCCCAGGTTCAGGCTGGCCAGTTGCTCCTTACTGGCGCGACCTTCGACAAACTGCCGGACTCGGGGGTCGTCCGTGGCTTCCATCTCCGCTGGCGTTCCGTCGAAGACGAAGCGCTCCTTGTGGAGCATGATGACGCGGTCGCCGACCTTTCGGACGCTGGCCATGTCGTGAGTGACCACGACGCTGGTGACGCCGAGCTCCCGCTGCAACTTGCGGATCAGCTCGTTGATCACGTCGGAACGGATCGGATCGAGCCCCGTCGTCGGCTCATCATAGAGAATGACCTCCGGGTCCATGGCGATGGCTCTCGCCAGTGCGACGCGCTTCCGCTGGCCGCCGGACAGCTCGGCGGGCTTTTTCTCCCGTACGCCGTCGAGACCCACCATCGCTAGTTTCTCCTTGACGGTCCGGTCGATGTCCCTCCACTGGCGGTGGGTGTGCTCCACAATCGGAAACGCGATGTTCTCCGCCACGGTCAGAGAGTCGAACAACGCTCCCATCTGGAACAGGAAGCCGAACTTCGTACGGACGTCCACCAGGTCGCGCTCGTGAAGCTGGTCAATCCGCTGCCCGCGAAAGTAAACCTCGCCGTTATCCGGTTTCAGCAACCGGGCGATGTGCTTGAGCACGACGCTCTTACCGGCTCCGGATTCACCGACGATCGCCGTCGTCTCCCCCTCGCGCAGCGCCAAGTCCACGTCGCGCAGCACTACGAGCTTGCCGAACGACTTGGACACGTGCCGCAGCTCGACCACGGGGTGCTCGATGCTCTCATGCGGCACCGCGGGCGTTTTCTCCAGTTGTGGCATCGGCGCGATCCGCTCTTTCGCTCGTCAAATCAGGGCCTTGAACCCATACAACGCGCGGTACAGGCCCTGCATGAACGTCGCAATGAAGAAGTCGATAACCAGGATCGTGACGAAGCTGGCGACAAACCCTTCCGTGCACGCGCGTCCGACCCCCTCCGCACCTGCTCGGCAGAAGAAACCTTTATAACACGCGATCAGCCCGATGATGCCGCCGAACACCAGGCTCTTGATCGCCCCCACCATCAAGTCCCACATCTGCACCGCGTCCATGGTGTAGTAGGCGTATGGCTCGTAGGGCCCGTGCTTCAGCACCACCGCGACCCACATGCCGGCCAGCGATCCGCACACGTCCGCGAACAGCGTCAGCAGGGGGGCCAGCAGCATACAGGCAAGGAACCGCGGCACCACAAGGTATCGGACCGGGTCCGAGCCCATCACGCGCAGCGCGTCGAGCTGCTCGGTCACATTCATCGTCCCCAACTCGGCGGTGAGCGCTCCACCCACGCGTCCGGCCAGCATCACGGCGGCAAGAACCGGCCCGAGTTCCTGAACCAGCGTCAGGTTGATCAGGACGCCCATCCGGTTTTCAAAGCCGGCGGCGTCGAGCTGATCGTACGCCTGGATGGCCAGCACGAGCCCGACGAACGTTCCCGTGACGACGATCACCGGCACCGATCGGTTGCCTACCTCGTAAAGCTGGGGGAAGAGGAGTTGCCAATTCCGCCACCGGCGGATGCCGGATGCAAGCCAGAGAACCGTCCGCGCGCAGAACATGCAGAATCGGCCGAACGACTCGACAACGGTCACTGTCTTGCTGCCGATGGCGGTGATGATCATGGACCCGTCCCTGCGTCGGTCGGCCGGCTTTCCTCGCCCGGCCGGCTACGGCTCGACCGGGTGAAAACACGCGGGCTGTCCCCTCCGTGCGAATCGTCGCGGGTAGGCGCGGAAGTCAGCGATTATTCTCGCAGTTTGTAACTGTCGCTTCAAAGAGTGTCAACGAAAAGCCCCACGACGTGGCGTGCCGCCGGTTGGCACGAAGCCCGACGTGGGAAAGCCTACCCGACGTCTTGTTACGCCGACAGCCGCGGCTAACATGCCGGCATGCGCCAACCGGACCAACGCCTGTCCATCATCGTTCCCACGTTCCG
>JBECKQ010000411.1:0-7627 GCA_040235375.1 Phycisphaerae bacterium
GAAACGATCGTAATCGAAGCTGGATACGCCGATGAAACGGGCGTCGGGCACGGCCATCCGCGACGACTCGAACGCCAGGTTGATCGAGCCCTGCTTGATGACCGAGTAGATGTAATACCCCCATGGATCGTTATCGAGCAGCACCAGCACGGGCAGCTTCAGCTCGTGATGCAGGCGATAGAGCAGCCGGCGAACGCCGCGCGGGGGCTGGCCGCCGCCGTGGGTGAGAATGCAATGATGTTTCTCCCAAAAGCGATCCTCGACGAAGCGCCGCCAGACGGTGCCCTTTTCGACGTGCAGGACGAACTTCGCCTTGCATTTCTTGAAGCGGATGATGTCCGGCTCGACGATGCTGGGGATCGCGTATCCACCGGTGCCGAGCTTCGTCGCGTCGATCTCGTCGCCGCTGTCGGTGAAGACAAGCTCGCCGATCATCGCGCCCTTGCTGTCGGCGAAGACGTGCAGCTCCTCGCGCAGCGACTGCATGGCCACCTCGAGGTCCTCGATGACCGGGTCGGACTCGTCCTGCGCGTCGAAGGTCTTTTCGTTCGTGCCCTGGATGGTGTGCTTGGCGAGGTAGTAAATCTGCCGGATGCTGGCCGTCTTGCCGGCTTCGACGAGGTCCTTGCACT
The DNA here is from genome assembly GCA_040235375.1 of Phycisphaerae bacterium. Taxonomy (GTDB): domain Bacteria; phylum Planctomycetota; class Phycisphaerae; order UBA1845; family UBA1845; genus JBECKQ01. The sequence goes on from JBECKQ010000411.1 coordinate 633, forward strand.
TGCTGGCCACGAGCATGGTCTGCATGAAGCGCTTGGCTTGGCCGTAGTTGAAGAAGTTGCGGCGCTGGGTCTTGTCGCCCATCTCGATGAACTTCGTGGCGGTGTTGAACTCGACGTTGCTCAGCGCGCGGATGGGGATGTCGACGAAGGGGTCGGTTCCCTGGCCGGCCAGGGCAACGACCTGCCTGGCGAGGCCTTCAAGCTTTTCGCCCGTGTCGCCCGGCTTGGAACGCCGCCTGGGCTTCGACGCCTTCTTGCCGGCGGCGGTCTTCTTCGATCGTGTGGCCGTCTTTTTGGCCATCATTTAAATCTTTCTATCTTTGCACCCTGTGGATTCACTTATTGCGGGCGCGGCCTTTTCTTGCCGTTGTTTTCGTTCGCTTCGCCTTCCTCGTTTTCGAGGTTGCTGATGCGGCGCGCCTGGCGGCGAGCGGCTCGCCTTCTCCCTCGAACAGCTCGAGCTGGCCGGTCAGGCCCGAGGCCTGCCGATCGACGACCACTGTGTTCTCCAGCTCGGCCTTCGCCGCGCGATGGATAATGTTGCCGTGCTCGTCGAGCTCCATGTCGGCCTGGGCGGTGGCACTTTCCGCGAGCGAGACGAGGTTGCGGCGGAACGCGTCGCGATCGAACGTGGCCATCGAGCGGCAGGCATCCACAACCTCGTTGATGTAGCGGTGGAAAACGTCCCGCCGGCGAGAGAAGTGGGCACGCTTCTTCTTGCGGCGCAGGTATGTACCCAATCGCCGGCCGCACTCCGCGATGCCCAGCTTGATCTCCTTGCGAATCTCGTCGTAGTCGGCGATCGCCTCCTTCGACTCCGAGGTGAACGGCACCCACACGCTGGCCATGTGGATCAGCACGACCAGCGGCGCCTGCGGAAGCGACCCGCGCGGCTGCGAGAGGCCGTAGTTGTTCCACTTGGTCTCGATGACGCTCTTGTACGTGCAGCAGGCGCTTTGCTGATACAGCAGCGGCACGCGATTGGCGAAGCGAATCACGCGGGCCTGCACGGGCTCACCATCGCCCTCGCCTGCACCGCCGCCGAGCTCGCCGCCGTACGCGAGACCGACCTCGATCTGGAACGGGTTGCCGCGATACACCGTCGGCGGCCTGGTCGAAGCCGTATAGAGCTCTGCTTTGACGCCTTTCAACAGGCCGTTGAGGATCGCCTCCGCGCCGATCGGCGAGAGACAATCCGTGCTCGGCGCACGGAGCCGCGTCGACTGAAGCGCGCGATACAGCTCTTCGACCGCCTGCGGACTGACGCCGGCCACCCACGTTCGCGCAGTGAGGCCCGCCTTTTCGCATACCTGACGGGCAATCGACCCGCTGACGCGGGAGAACTCGGTCTGAAGAAAGCCGCCGACATGCTTGGCGGATGTCTCCTTCATCATCTTCATCAGGGCACCGAGCTCGATGCCATAAGGGTGCGGCTTGATCTCTCGCGTGGGGGCCGGCAGCTCCGATGTATTCCGCGGATACTCGATCACTTCGCCCGTCGGCGTTTTGAAGATGATGGTCGCATGCGGGTTGGCGATGGCGGTCTGATCGATGTACTCGACCACGCTCTGCCGGCCCTTGCCAAAGCTGGCGACAAGTTCGATTTCGATTTCCGTTCCGCGATCCCAGGGTGTCTCGACCGTCTTCTCATCGATGATGTCGGGCTTGTTCTTTTTCGTGTCGATCGCGAGCTTGTAGTGGTGCGCCGGCTTGCCCCGGCCGGTCCGGCTGATGATGCTGATCGGCTTGCCGGTCGTGAGCAGTCCGTACATACCGGCGGCGCTGATACCGATGCCCTGCTGGCCGCGGGACATCTTCAAACGGTGGAATTTCGAGCCGTAGAGAAGCTTACCGAAGATATTGGGGATCTGGTCCTTGACGATGCCGGGGCCGTTGTCCCGGCAGATCATGCGAAAGCGGTCCTCGTCCAACTGGAGAAGCTCGAGGTGGACCTCCGGCAGCACGCCGGCGTCCTCACAGGCGTCCAGAGCGTTATCCACCGCCTCCTTCACGGATGTGAGAAGTGCTTTGCGCTTGTTGTCGAAACCGAGCAGATGGCGATTTCGGGCGAAGAACTCGGAGACCGAGATTTCGCGCTGCTGTCCGGCGAGCATTTCGGCGGTGGCGCCGCGGGCGGCGGATCCGTCGCGGTCGGCACGTTTGCGACCGGTGTGGCGTCCTGTCGCTTTCCGGCGTGTGCGTGTGGTCATAGGGGTTCCGTCGGCCGGTCTGGGGCCTCGTTCCTTCTCCCTCCCGGTAAAATCAAGCGTCGCCTGAACACAGACGGTGGCAGCGGGTTCATCATCCATGACGCGTCATCGCCTTCCTGGCAGCCGTAGGGCGGGATCATCCGACGCGCGATCCGCGGAGGTCCCCACGGACGACGTCGACCGCGATCTCTTATATCACCGAGCGTAGCGGCATCAACTCGGCTGGCGGCCGGCTCGCGCCCGCCTGCCCGCCCTCGTACGGTAGGCAGGCACTCATGCCCTGGACAGCCGACTGGCCGCCACTGGGCGGTGCGTGGCGTCATTTTCCAACTGGCGGACAACGCACGATGTGGTAGAATGACGGCCAGCATAGCCCGGCGGGGCTGTTACCGTAACTCTTTTTCTGGCAGCAGGTTAGCTCGAAGGCGGCATTCGGGCTCGCCGTGTATGCGCCTCCCGACAGGTCCAGGCCATGGGTGTGCTCACCCCCGCGGAATGGGACGACATCATCGGCTATGTCCGGGTCCATCATCCGGACCTCGCCCGTGGCTGGTTTGCCCAACTCGAGCCGGTCGCGCTCGATCGCGGTGTCCTGCACATCCGCGCCGGCAATCCGATCCAGGTCGAATACCTGAACAATCATTGCCATCCCGCCTTTGCGGAGGCGTCCCAGGCGACGCTCAACCGCCTGGTGACGACGGCGTTCGAATCGGAACAAGGCTCCTTGGCCCTCGGTGGGGATGCCCCACGATTCAGCTTCGAGCTCGATCACAACCAGCCGCTGAACGATGACTACACGTTCGAGCACTTCGTCGTCGGACCTGGCAATCGCCTGGCGCACGCGGCGGCGGTAGCCGTCGCCGAGAACCCCGGGCAAACGTACAACCCCCTGTTCATCCACGGCGACGTGGGGCTGGGCAAGACGCACCTGATGCAGGCCATCTGCCACGCGACGAACCGCACGGATGTGAACCACAAGCTGATGTTCATATCCTGTGAGACGTTCACCAACCACTTCATTGAAGCGGTCGAGCACGGCGCGCTGAACCAGTTCCGCTACCGCTACCGGCACGTGGACCTGTTGGTCATCGACGACATCCAGTTCCTCGGGGAGCGGGAGCGCAGCCAGGAAGAGTTTTTTCACACTTTCAACACACTCTACCAGGCGCAGAAGCAGATCGTGCTCTCGGCCGACTGCTCGCCGTCGGAGATACCCTCGCTCGAGATGCGGCTCGTCAGCCGGTTCAACTCCGGCCTCGTCGCTTCAATCGATCCGCCCTGCCTCGAAACACGCATGGCCATCATTCGCAAGAAAGCCAAGCTGCGGTGCATCGAGGTGCCGGAAGACGTCGTGAAGCTCGTCGCAACCCGGATCGAGACGAACGTCCGCGACATCGAAGGTGTTCTGGTCAAGCTTGACGCCCTGAGCCAGACGCGCGCCGGCAAGATCGACCTGGACATCGCCCTCGAAGCGCTCGGCAGCCTCGACACCGCGCGGGCGACGACAATTCAACAGGTTGTGGATGTCGTGACGCGCCACTTTGGAGTACGATTGGCCGACCTGCAGAGCAAGAAGAGGACAAAATCGATCACGCACCCGAGGCAGGTGTGCATGTACCTCGCGCGCGAGTTCACCCGGGCGAGCCTCGAGGAGATTGGGGGTTACTTCGGCGGCCGCGACCACACGACGGTGCTGCATGGGATCCGTTCCATTGCCGCCCTGCGGGAGTCCGACTCGCAGTTCAATCAGGCCGTGGAGGGCATGACCGTCGAACTCAAGGGAGGCCGGCCGGACAACGGTTAAACCATACTCGCAGTGGCGTCTTTTATGACAGCGTCTCTCACAGGGTTGTGCATGAAATGGCCGGCAGGCAACAGAAATGCGAAGCGCGGGCCCGGCCGTTGCGCGACGGGGCGTTTCGCACAGCGGATATCACGGACTGCCCGCCGCCATGTTGCTCATCGAAGCGGTCCTAACCGGCTGCCATACAAGGAGTTACGTGTTCCAGGCTCGGCGCACATAACAGTTTCGACATGACCTGAAAGAAGCTATCTTATTCTCCTGCAACTTGAAGAGTAGGAAGCCATGCACACAAGGAAGGCTCAAAAGTCATGAAGGCACGGTTGAATCGACAGGAACTGACTGAGGCACTCGGCGCAGCCGCGAGCGTTACTCCGACTCGGACCCCCAAACCGATCCTGCAGGGCGTGCTCATCGACGCTCGCGCCGATCATTGCCTGCTTGCCGCGACGGACCTCGAGATCGGCGTGCGCCTCACAGTGTCGCAGGTCGAGGTCGAGAAGCAGGGCCAGGTCGTCGTGTCGGCGGACAAGCTCGGCCAGATCGTGCGCGAATCTGCGGACGACGTGATCGAACTGGAGGCGGATGACAGCGTCTGCCATGTTCGGGGCGAAGGCGCGCACTTCCAGATCCTGGCGCACGACCCTGCCGATTTCCCCCCCGTGCCCGAGCTCGAGGCCGCGCCCGATTTCGAGGTGCCGGCAGGGCTGCTCCGCCGGATGGCGGAGTGGACGGTCTTCGCCGCGGCGAGAGAGAACACGCGGTACGCCATCAACGGCGTGTTGTGGGAGAAGAAGAAGGACGTACTGACGCTCGTCGCGACCGATGGTCGGCGGCTCGCGCACGCCCGCGGCAAGCTGCCCAGCGCGGAAGGCCCCAACGTGGAAAGCATCGTTCCGGTCAAGGGGATGCTGCTGATTCAGCGGCAGCTTCACGATGGCGACACCGCGGTGGGGATCAAGCTGAGCGGCACGCAGCTTGTCGTGAAGACGCCGCGCGTCACGATCAGCACCGGGCTCGTCGAAGGGCACTTCCCCGATTATGAGAAGGTGATTCCGGTCGAGCATCCGCGCAAGGTCCAGCTTAATCGCGACGCGTTCTACAGTGCAATTCGCCGGGCGGCCCTGCTGACGAACGAGGAGTCGCGCGGCGTGCGCTTCAGCTTCAGCGAAGGGATGCTCACGTTGTCCAGCCGGGCGCCCAGTCAGGGCGAAGCGACAATCAACTTGCCGGTGGATTATCGAGGTGGCGGGATCGATATCGGGTTTAACCCGCACTTTTTGATCGAGGCTCTTCGCGTCGTTGAAGAGGACGAGGTCACGCTCGAGCTGAAGGAATCGAATCTGCCCGGGGTGCTGAAAACCAGCCCGGAATTCCTGTACGTGATCATGCCCGTGAATCTGTCCTGACCGGCGTGCTGCGTGCCTTCGGGCAGGGAGGCTCGTCTTGCATCACGAACGGCAATCACCCAACGACCGGCGCTTCGGACGACGCCAACTCGAATGGACGCAGCGCAACCGCGGGCGCCGCTCCCGTTGCCAGACCCTGGGCCCCTTAACGGTAGAGCTCGAGGGCGTGAACTGGGGGGCGAACAGGCATGCCACCCACATTTACGAGGCCATCTGCGAAGTCGTCGACGGCCGCTTTTGCAGGCAGTGTCGGCTGGGGCGAATCACCGGCGGCGAAGTCGTCATATTGGTGCAAACGACCGCTGATGTGTATGATATTAAGGGGGCATGGCACGACCTGATCCGCGACCATATGAAGCAGGTGTGCCCGCACCTGCGAGGTCGTCGACTCACCTTCAGGCCGGTCGGAAGGGATGAATGGGAGCGCGGCGTGGTGTTCGTCGTGCCGTAGGAGTTGTGCAAATGCGCGGCCCAGGCTGGTCTCGAGGCGGGGCCGGGGGGAGATTACGCAGCAGACACACATGGACGAAATGAAAGCACAGACAGCGGAAACGGATGCGGGCGAGCGGCTCGACGAGAGTATTCGTGATAACGGCGGCTATGACGAGTCGCAGATCACGGTGCTCGAAGGTCTGGCCGCGGTTCGTACGCGTCCCGCTATGTACATCGGCGGTACGGGCATCAATGGTCTTCACCACCTTATCTACGAAGTCGTGGACAACGCCATCGACGAAGCGATGGCGGGATACTGCCACAATATTCTCGTGCGGCTCAACGCGGATGGAAGTTGCACCGTGGTCGATGACGGCCGGGGAATCCCCGTCGGGCCCATGCACCACGACAATCCCCAGTTGAACGGACGGCCGGCGATCGAGGTCGTCATGACCACGCTCCATTCCGGCGGCAAGTTCGATCACAACGCCTACAAGGTTTCCGGCGGACTGCACGGCGTCGGCGTCAGCGTCGTCAACGCCCTGAGCGAATGGCTCGTCGTGGAGGTCAAGCGGGAGGGCAAGGTCCACACGATGCGCTTCGAGCGCGGTGAAGCCGTCAGCGAACTGGAGATTACCGGCCAGACGTCCAAGAGCGGGACGCGGATCGAGTTTGCGCCCGATCCCGAGATATTCCCCGACGTCGAGTTCCGCCTGGAAACGCTGGGGCCGCGACTCCGCGAGCTGGCCTACCTCAACGACGGGTTGCGGATTCAACTGATCGACGAGCGCAGCGGCAAGGAGATGGAATTCTGCTTCAAGGACGGCATCAAGGAATTCGTCAAGTACCTTGCGGGCGAAGAACCCCTTCACCGCGACGTCATCTGCCTGCGGGACGCCGACGACGAGCAGGGCCTGGCGTGCGATATTGCCCTGCAGTATTCCAACAACTACACCGAGAACATCATCGCGTTCGCAAACAACATCAAGAACATCGACGGCGGCATGCATCTGTCGGCATTCAAAAGCGCGCTGACCCGTGTGGCGAACAATTACGCCCGCAAGAACAACATGCTCAAAGGATCGCTGTCGCCTTCCGGCGACGACTGGCGCGAAGGTCTGACCGCGGTCATCAGCGTGAAGG
>JBECKQ010000431.1:0-4232 GCA_040235375.1 Phycisphaerae bacterium
CCTTCGAACTTCTCGCCGGCCGGTGTCCGGCCGCCGTGCATGAGCACCGCCGCTTCGGCCGCCGGGATGTTCCGATAGGGAATCTCCGGCGAGCCCTTGAACTTGCGGCAGAAGTCGGCAACGAGCGGATGAACCGCGCTGCGCTTCGATCCCGAGTGCAGCGGCTCGATGGCTCCGGCGGCGAGCGAGAGCTTGGGCGCCGGCACGATCAGCTCGGGGTCGAACTCGAGCGTGGTGCCAAGTCCGTGGCACTCAGGACAGGCACCATGCGGTGAGTTGAAGCTGAACAGCCGCGGCGCCAGCTCGGGCAGGTTCACGTCCGGGTGCAGCGGGCAGGCCAGATGCGTGCTGTAGACGCGGTCCTCGAAACGCCGCTCGCCGGCCTCGACCGCCACGATCACGCGGCCCTCGCCCAGCGACAAGGCGATCTCCACGCTGTCGGCGACACGGGTGGCGATGTCGCTCTTGACGGTGAGGCGATCGACCACCACGTCGATCGTGTGCTTCTTCGACTTGTTGAGCAGCGGTGAGTCCTCGAGATGGTGGACCGCGCCGTCGATGCGGGCGCGAACGAAGCCCTCTTTGGCCACGCGGGCGAGCAGTTCGCCGTGCGATCCTCGGCGGTCGCTGACCATCGGAGCGAGGATCATGAAGCGCGTGCCGGCCCCAAGCGCCAGCATCTGATCGACGATGTACGAGGTAGATTGCCGGGAAATCACGCGGCCGCAACGCCAGCACGTCGGCGTGCCCACGCGGGCGAACAGCACGCGGAGAAAGTCGTAAACCTCGGTGATGGTCGCGACGGTGCTGCGAGGGTTGGCCCCGGTCGGGCGTTGCTCGATGGCGATGGTGGGGCTGAGCCCCTCGATGCGGTCGGCGTCCGGCTTGGGCATTTGCTCCAGAAACTGCCGGGCGTGGATCGATAAGGATTCGACATAGCGGCGCTGTCCCTCGGCGAAGACGGTGTCGAACGCGAGGGAGCTCTTGCCGGAGCCGGAGAGGCCGGTCACGACGGTGAGGACATCGCGGGGGATGTCCACGTCGACGTTCTTGAGGTTGTGCTGGCGCGCGCCGCGAATCTGTATGAACTTGTGTGTCGCGGAGGCGTCGGCGATCTTCGCTGGCATTGTCCGGCCTGCTTCCGGGAACGGGGACGGCCTTGATGCGTCCCGACAATGTAGAATGAACCTTGCAGGTTAGTACCCCGCGGGGGCGAGCACAATCTGCGCGGCTTCCGGTAACCGGGGCGCAAACGACCGGTATCATGTCGGGGGACGTTGCCGGCGCGGGGGTTCGTCGCGCCAAGCGGCGTGATACAAGCGGAATACCGAAGCATCTAACGGCGAGGCCGAAAAAGACCGAAGCGACGAAGTGGTGCGATGGGCGCTCGACGGAGGGCGATGGTTGAGGCGACAGCCGCGTGCGGCTCGCGCAGAAGCGTGATTGGACGGCCGATTTTCACAGCCATATACTCACAAGTGACGGCTCGGCGGCCCTTGACACGTCGGGCGAGGGGACGCTCGCCATTGGCTCGCTTCGCGAGCGGCGAGTCAAGGGCGGACGCCGGGCGGCGCTGCCGGGGCCGGAGAGCGCTCATGGGGGGGCTGGAGGCTGTCTTTGCGCCTGCCGTCTCATCGGCGCGCATCGCCATGCGAAGGCCGATCCAGGACCAGATCGAACAGGAGTTGTCATGAAGTACGCGAAACCCGCACGCACGCGAGCTCTTTCGATACTGATGATGGGGCTGCTTGTCCTGCCGGCGACCGCGCCGGCCGCCGAACGTGAGCTGAGCAGCGCCGTCGGCCTGAACGAACCCTGGGTCAAAAGCATCGAGGTCGCTCAGCAGGGCGACTTCGACAAGGCCACCGAGCAGATCAACAAGATCGCCGCGGAGGGCGACCTGTCGCCCAAGGCGTCGGCCTGGCTGCACGACTGGCTGGCGGCCGAGAGCGCGCGCATGCAGCTCACCGCCGCGGACGAGCAGAAGTACGTCGAATGGGCCCAGAAATGGCACAAGGAAGGCAAGTACCCGCGGGCGCTCGGCTGGGCGTACCAGGCGATGCTGAACAGCACGGATAAGGATGCGTTTCGCGAAAGTCCGTGGCTGACGAGTCTTCGCGAGGATGCGATGGCGGAGGCCGCCGGGCTGCGCGAGGAGCACGAATGGAAAGATGCGCACGCGATTTACTATTCGCTGTCGTTGATATTCGAGGACGACAAGCAGATCGACGACCTTCGCCAGCAGATGCTCGAGCAGGCTCGCGTGGACGAGGTTTACAAGGAGGACACCGGCTGGCGCGATCAGCTCGAGGGCATCGACCCGAAGATGGTCGAGGATGCCCTGTGGCGGATCGATCAGAAGTACGTCGAGGAAGCGGACTTCAAAACCATGATGCAGGACGGCTACAAGATGCTCCTGCTGCTGGCCGACTCGCCCTCGCTCGCCGAGCAGTTCCCCTCGTTGAGCGGTGATCGCGGGCGCGAGTACTCGGCCCGGATCGAGCGGAAGCTCGACCAGATCGGCCGGACGGACTCGCTGAGCTATCGCGAGGCGAAGCTGCTCTTCCGGCGGGCGCTGGACATCAACAAGGAGACGGTGCAACTGCCGCAGGAGCTTGTGGTCCGCGAGTACATGGACGCGGCGCTGCAGGGACTGGACGAATTCACGTCGATGATCTGGCCGTACGATTTCGCCGAGTTCGAGAAGCACACGCGCGGCGATTTCATCGGCGTCGGCATCCAGATTCGCAACAAGTACAACCCGGACCTGAAGGACAACGAAATCCTCGTGGTGACGCCGCTCGAGGACACGCCGGCCTACCGGGCGGGCATCCAGGCGAACGACGTGATCACCGCAGTCAACGGCAAGCCGCTCTTGGGCGTGCTGGTGACCAAGGCGGTGAACATGATCACCGGGCCGCTGGGCACCGAGGTGACGCTGACCATCCGCCGGACGCTCGATTCCGGCAAGGAGGTCACGATGGACGTGCCGCTCAAGCGCGAGGTGATCAACATCCAGTCGGTCAAGAGCGCGAAGCGGCTGGCGGGCGACGAGGAGAAGTGGGACTACATGCTCGATCCGGAGATGCACATCGCGTACATCCGGATCGGTTCGTTCCAGGAGAACACGATCGATCAGCTTCGCGAGGCGTTGTCGCAGGCGAAAGCGCAGGGGATGCGCGGGCTGATCCTCGACCTGCGGTTTGATCCCGGCGGGCTGCTGAAGGCCGCGGTCGAGGTCGCCGAGCTGTTTTTGGGCAAGGGCGACCGGATCGTGAGCACCCGGGGGCTGCGCAGCGCGGAGTGGCCGATCGACGCCGAGCGTAACGGGCCGTACAAGGACCTGCCGCTGATCGTTCTGACCAACGAGTCGTCGGCGAGCGCCTCCGAGATCGTGGCCGGCGCGCTTCAGGATCACAAGCGGGCCATCACGCTGGGCGAGCGGACCTTCGGCAAGTTCAGCGTGCAGAACCTGATCCAGCTCATGCACAGCGACGCGCATTTGAAGCTGACCACGGCCCGCTATTACCTGCCGAGCGGCCGGTCCCTGCATCGGGAGAAAGGGTCGAAGGAATGGGGCGTGGCGCCGAACGTGGAGGTGCCGATCGTTCCGAAGGAGCTCGCCAAGATCATCTACATGCGTCGCGACGCGGAGGTGATCGGGGCGGTCAAGACGCACTCCGAGGACGAGATCGACGAGCCGATGAAGCCGCGCGGGGACGATACGGCCGAGGACGCGACCACCAACGGTGCGAACGCCACCACCCAGGCGGCGGAGGCCGAGGATGCCGAGCAGGACGAAACCGACGAGAACAATCGTCCGAATCGCGATCCGCAGCTCGACACCGCGCTGTTGATCATGCGGCTGCACCTGCTCGACGACCAGTCGGGGCAGATCGCCGCCGGCACGCCTGCGGTGCCGGCAACGGAGGGCGTGTCGAACAACTAGACGATTCACGATTCACTCGTTCTGAACTTCGAACGGCGCGTGCCGGGTTTTCCCGAGCAGGCGCCGTTTTCTTCGCCCCGAGAAAACGAACCTGCCGCGGATGGCACTCGCTGCCCTTCTTGATCACCCTTTTGGTCCCTGTCGCTGACGACCAGAAGACGTTCAGCCGGACCGCTGTGGGTCCGGCGGACGGCTCTCGCGCACCACTACGTCACCTGGGTAGCGGGTGATTCTGTACTGGTAGTACGAGACCTCGCGATTTTGCCGTTTATCGGTGGGATTG
>JBECKQ010000478.1:0-9318 GCA_040235375.1 Phycisphaerae bacterium
AGACGATCGATTGGTACCGCCGCAACGAGGCATGGTGGCGGCGGATCAAGAGCGGTGAGTACCTCACGTATTACGAGAAGCAGTACGGGGCCGCCGGCGTCGTCGGAGGTGGCGCGTGAAGCCCGGGTGGCGGGACGATCGCGTTCTCGTGCTCGGGTCGCGCGGCATGCTCGGGCAGGAGCTGAACGCTCGCGCCGAAGCGCTCCTCGCCTCCAGCGGGGGCTCCGTCGTCGGAATGGATATCGACGAATGTGATATCACCGATCCCTCCGCCGTTATCCGGACCATGCGCGAAGTATCTCCCGCGGTCGTGATCAACGCCGCCGCGTACACGGATGTGGACGGCTGCGAATCAAACGTCGATCTGGCGATGCGGGCGAATGCCGAGGCGCCCGGCCATCTTGCCGGGGCGTGTGCCCAGGCGGGCGCCACGCTTGTTCATTTTTCGACCGATTTCATCTTCGACGGTGAGCTCCGCCGGCCGTACCGGCCGGATGACGAGGCTAATCCCCTGTCCGCGTACGGTCGATCGAAATGGCAGGGTGAAGAGGCGATTCGCGGCAGCGGTTGCCGGCATCTGATCGTGAGGACGTCGTGGCTCTTCGGCGCCGGCGGGCGCAACTTTGTCGAGGCGATCCTGAACAAGGCCGAGGCCGGTGAACAGCTTCGCGTCGTCACGGATCAGGTCGGTCGGCCCACGCTGACAACGGACCTGGTGGACGCCGTCATCCGGCTGTTCGACATCGATGCAACCGGCACCGTTCACTTCGCCAACGACGGGCACTGCTCCTGGTTTGAATACGCCCAGGAGATCGTGCGGCAGGCGGGGATCGACACGGACGTGCAGCCGACCGCCGCGGATGCCCTGAGTCGGCCGGCCCGCCGGCCTGCGTACTCGGTGCTGGACCTTGAGGACTACGTGCAGCGCACGGGCGTCAGACCTCCGCACTGGAAGGACGCGCTGGGGCGTTATTTAAAGGATCGCACTCACCGACAGTTGGTTTCGCCGGGCGCCTGAGGGAGCTGATCGTGGGAAAAGCAAGCGGGCACGAAGACATGAAAGTGGCCATTCTGGCCGGCGGTGTGGGGACCCGCCTCGTCGAGGAGACGGAAATCAAGCCGAAGCCGATGGTCGAGGTCGGCGGCCAGCCGATCCTCTGGCACATCATGAAGCACTACGACCACTACGGCTTCCGAAACTTCGTCATCGCTCTCGGCTACCGCGGAGAGGTCATCAAGCGCTACATGGTCGAGTACTGCTCGCTGGCCAACAACATGACGGTCGATCTTTCGAACGGCAAGGTGGAACTGCACAGCGACGTGCCCCGCCTCGACTGGAAAGTCGAGCTGGTCGGCACGGGCCTGGAGACGCTGACCGGCGGCCGCATCAAGCGCCTGAAGCCTTACCTGGGCGATCGCACGTTCATGCTGACCTGGGGCGACGGCATCTCCGACGTCGACCTGAAGAAGCTCTTGGCGTTCCATCGGTCTCATGGAAAGCTCGCCACGCTTACCGCCGTCCGGCCGCCTGCCCGTTTCGGCAAGCTCAGCCTGCAGGGTGACCGGGTGGCCATGTTCGAGGAGAAACCGCAGCTCGGCGAAGGCTGGATCAACGGCGCGTTCTTCGTGCTCGAGCCGGGCATCTTCGATTACATCGAGGGGGACAAGACGCAGTGGGAGTACGAGCCGCTTGAACGGCTTGCGCAGGACGGCCAGCTCATGGCCTACAAGCACGACTCCTTCTGGCAGTGCATGGACACCCTTCGCGACAAGAAGCTCTTGCAGTCGTTGTGGGACAAGGGCGACGCGCCGTGGAAAATCTGGAGTTGAGCCTGCCGTGCGCGTACTGGTAACGGGACATGACGGATACATCGGGACGGTGCTCGTCCCGATGTTTCAGGAGGCGGCCCACGAGGTGGTCGGCCTCGACAGTTGCCTCTTCGAGGAATGCGTCTTCGGCACCGATGAGCACAAAATCCCGGCGATCCGCAAGGATGTGCGCGATATCGAGCCCGCCGACCTCCAGGGGTTCGACGCCGTCATTCACCTGGCGGGGATTTCGAATGATCCGCTGGGCGATCTGAATCCGCAGTGCACGTACGACATCAACCATGTTGCCGCGATTCGTCTGGCCGAGATTGCGAAGGCGGCCGGAGTCGAGCGGTTCCTGTTCTCCTCCTCGTGCAGTACGTACGGCGCGGGCGGCATGGACGACATCCTGACGGAAGAAGCGCCGTTCCGCCCGGTCACGCCCTACGGCGAGTCGAAGGTGCTCGTCGAGCGCGATCTCGCCCGGATGGCGGATGATTCGTTCAGCCCGACGTATCTTCGCAATGCCACCGCTTACGGCGTGTCGCCGCGCTTGCGCGGCGACCTGGTGGTCAATAACCTCGTCGGCTTCGCGTTCACGACCGGGAAGGTCTTTCTGAAGAGCGATGGCACGCCGTGGCGGCCCGTCGTTCACATCGAGGACATCTCGCGGGCGTTTCTGGCCGCGATGCACGCGCCGCGCGAAGTCGTCCACGACCAGGCGTTCAACGTCGGGCGCGACGAGGACAACTTCCAGATCCGCGAGATCGCCGACATGGTCGCGGCCCAAGTGCCCGGCAGCCGCGTCGAGTACGCCGCCGACGCCGGACCGGACAAGCGATGCTACCGCGTCAACTTCGCCAAGATCATGCGCAAACTGCCCGAGTATCAGCCGCAGTGGACCGTGCGCCTCGGCATCAGGCAGTTGCACGAGGCGTACAAGTCCGTAAACCTGAAACTGAGCGATCTGGAAGGGTCCAGGTACCTGCGTATCAAGCACATCAAGCGCCTTCAAGAGTTGAAGCGGCTTGATGAAGACCTCCGCTGGCGCCGGCGGACCGCGGCGCCGACCAGCTAAGACGAACACAGTCATGGATGCGGGCGTTACATGCCGTTCCTGCGGTGCTGACGGATTGAAACGCGTGCTCTCGCTGGGTGAGACGCCGCTGGCCGACCGGCTGCTGACCGAGGACATGCTGGCCCAACCGGAGCCGGTCTACCCGCTCACGGTCGTCTTCTGCCCGTCGTGTACGCTGATGCAGATTGCCGAGACGGTCTCGCCGGAAGAGCTTTTCTGCGAGAACTATCCGTACTACTCGTCGTTCTCGCCGGCGCTGCTCGAGCACTCGCGGCAGAATGCCGAGGAGCTGATCCGCGACCGCCGGCTCGGCCCCGACAGCCTGGTCGTCGAGCTCGCCAGCAATGACGGGTACATGCTCAAGAACTTCGTCGCCGCCGGAGTTCCCGTGCTGGGAATCGATCCGGCCGAAGGGCCGGCCCGCGCCGCACAGCAGGCCGGCGTCGAGACGCTTTGCACGTTCTTCGGCCAGGACATGGCGGAACAGCTCAGCGCCGAGGGGCGCCGGGCCGACGTCATCATCGCCAACAACGTGCTCGCCCACGTGGCGGACCTGAACGGCTTCGTCGAGGGCATTCGCATTCTCCTCGCGGACGACGGCGTGGCCGTGATCGAGTGTCCCTACGTTCGCGACCTGATCGAGCACTGCGAGTTCGACACGATCTACCACGAGCATCTCTGCTATTACTCCGTCACGGCACTCAAGAACCTGTTTCGGCGTCATGAGCTCTGGCTGAACGACGTCCGGCGGCTCCCAATCCACGGCGGCTCTTTGCGTCTGTACGTCGGCCGCGGCGATCAGCCCACGCATGCCGTTGATAAGCTCCTGGAGGAGGAAAAAACGGAAGGCGCGGTCGAGTTCGGCTATTACCGCAGCTTCGCCCAGCGCGTGGAGTCTCTGCGCGACGAGCTGCGCGGCTTCCTCCGCGGGCTCAAGAGCAACGGCAAGCGGATCGCGGCCTATGGCGCGGCAGCCAAAGGCGCGACGATGATCAACTACGTCGGTATCGGCACCGACATCGTCGATTTCGTCGTCGATCGCAACACGCACAAGCACGGCTGCTACATGCCGGGCCAGCACCTGCCCGTCTGCCCGGTGGAGCGGCTGCTCGAGAAAATGCCGGACTATGTGCTGCTGCTCGCGTGGAATTTCGCCGACGAGATCGTCCAGCAGCAATCCGAATACCTCGATCGCGGCGGCGTCTTCATCAGGCCGGTGCCGCATCCGCGATTCATCGCCCGGGCCGATCGGGACGGCAAGAATTGATGCACATGTATCACGCGTGCCCGAATTGCGCCGCCTCCGGCATGGAGGTCTTTTTCGAGACGCCCGGCGTTCCTGTGCATAGCTGCATGATGCTTGGCGACCGCGCGGCGGCGGAGAGCTTTCCGCGAGGCGACCTCGCTCTCGGCCTGTGCCGCAACTGCGGGTTCATCTCGAACGTGCTGTTCGACCCGAGCCTGCAGGACTACACCACCGGTTACGAGGAGCAGCAGTCGTTCTCGCCGAGGTTTCGGGCGTTCCAGACGGATTTGATCGAACGCCTGATCGAGCGCTACGACATTCGCGGCAAGGACGTGGTGGAGATCGGCTGCGGCAAGGGCGATTTCCTCATCGAGCTGTGCGAAGCCGGCGGCAACCGCGGCGTGGGAATCGACCCGGCCTGCGATCCGGAGCGGATGCGCGATCGCGCCGGCCGGCGCGTGCGCTTTGTTGCCGAACTCTATTCCGAAAAGCACGCGGACCTGCCCTGCGACGCGCTCTGCTGCCGGCACACGCTCGAACACATTCACCCGACGGCGAAGTTCATCGCGAACGTACGCCGCGTCGTGGGGGATCGGCCGGATACCGTCGTGTTCTTCGAGGTTCCCGATGCTCAGCGCGTCCTCGAGGAACAGGCGTTCTGGGACATCTACTACGAGCACTGCTCCTACTTTACGCTCGGATCGTTGGCCCGCGTTTTCCGCGCGAATCGGTTTGAGGTCGTCGAGCTGGAAAAGGATTTCGATGACCAGTACCTCCTGGTTGTCGCCCGGCCGGCCGGCGGCCCCACCAGTCCGCAGTTCGACGCGGAAGACGATCTGCCGCGGATCATGGAGGACGTCAGCGTCTTCCGCGGCAACGTGCGCGATCGCATCGAAGGCTGGTGCAGCCGCATCGCTCGCCTGCGCGACGAAGGGAAGCGCGTCGCCATCTGGGGATCGGGGTCCAAGTGCGTGTCGTTCCTGAGCACCGTCGGCGTCGCGGACCGGATCGACGCCGTCGTGGACGTCAATCCCTTTCGCCACGGGAAGTACCTGGCCGGCTCGGGGATGCAGATCATTGCCCCGGAGTCGCTGCGCGGGCGAGGCGTTGACGCGATTCTGGTGATGAACCCGGTATACGGCGACGAAATTCAACGCCGGATCGACAGCCTCGGCGTGCCGGCGGAGCTCATACCGGTTTGACGGCGCCGGATTCACCGATGTTCGAAGCGAAACGAGAGAGCGGATCGCCGTTGGCGTCGAAATGCCCCGCGTGCGGTGCCGGCGAACCGGCTGCGTTCTGGCACGCGGAGGGGCTGCCCGTCTTCTGCAACGTG
This sequence comes from Phycisphaerae bacterium, assembly GCA_040235375.1. Classification (GTDB taxonomy): domain Bacteria; phylum Planctomycetota; class Phycisphaerae; order UBA1845; family UBA1845; genus JBECKQ01. The sequence goes on from JBECKQ010000478.1 coordinate 5,470, forward strand.
CTTTCCGACACGGAGGCCGAAGCGCAGCAGATTCCGCGAGGTGACTTGTCTCTGGCATTCTGCAATCGTTGCGGCCTCATCTTCAACACCGCGTTTGACCCGCATCGCCTGGACTACACCGGCCAATACGAGAACAGCCTGCACTTCTCGCAGGTCTTCGAGGACTACGCCAACAGCCTGGCCAATCGGCTCATCGAAACGTACAAGCTGCGCAACACCAACGTCGTGGAGATCGCCTGCGGCAGCGGTAACTTCCTCCGCGCGCTGTGCCAGTTGGGCAACAACCGCGGCGTGGGGTTCGATCCCAGCCTGCGCAACCGCCCGGCCGACGCCGACTCCGAAGGGCCGGTTCGCTTCGTGCGCGACCACTACGGTGAGCAGCACGCGGTCCGCGACGTGGGCCTCATCTGCTGCCGCCACGCGCTCGAGCACATTGCCGATCCGCTGGCGTTCCTGCGGATGATCCGGCGGAACATCGCCGACAGCGATACGGTCGTTTACTTCGAGGTGCCTAACGCGCTCTATACGTTGCGGCGCATGGGGATATGGGACCTCATCTACGAACATTGCAGCTATTTCGTCGCCCCGGCCTTGCGCTACGTGTTCGAGGCCGCCGGCTTCGAAGTGATCCGGCTGGCGGAGGAATTCGACGGGCAGTTCCTCGGCCTCGACGCCCGACCGGGCCGCAAATCCGATGCCCCAACCGCGGATTCAGCCGCGCTCGGCCGGGTTGCCGAGGATGTGCGCATGTTCTCGGACGGCTATCGCCGCAAGGTGGCCGAGTGGAAACAGTGTCTGGCGCGGTTGAATGAAGCGGGCCAACGAGCGGTCGTGTGGGGGGCCGGCTCCAAGGGCGTGACCTTCCTCAACGTGCTGAAACCGGGACCGCAGATCGGCTACGTCGTGGACGTAAATCCCCACAAACGCGGCAAATACGTAGCCGGCACGGCCCAGCGCATCATCGCCCCCCAATCACTGACCGACATCCAGCCGAATACTATCATTGTGATGAACGAGATATACCTGGACGAGATCGCGGCTGCGGTCCGGGCATTGGGCCTCCAGGCGGAAATACTGACCGCCTGACACACGAACGGAAACAGATGACTCCCCGTGTCAGCATAGGCATGCCTGTTCGAAACGGCGAGCCGTACCTTTCGGCGGCGATCGAATCCGTTCTTGCGCAGACCTATCCCGACTTCGAGCTGGTCATCTCCGACAACGCTTCCGACGACGACACGGAGCGCATCTGCCGCTGCTACGCGGACAGGGAGTCGCGAATCCGGTATTATCGCAACGTCGATAACATCGGGGCGGCGCGCAATTTCAATCGCGTCTTCGAGCTGTCGCGCGGCGAGTACTTCAAGTGGTTCGCCCACGATGACCTTCTCGCGCCGACCTACTTGCAGCGCTGTGTCGAGACGCTGGACAAGGCGCCGAAAAGCGTCGTGCTCTGCTTCCCGCGGCGCCGCATCATGGCGCCCGACGGCCGTCCGCTTGACTGCGACCCGTTCCTTCTCTCGCAACGCGACGCCCGGGAGGATTTTCATAATGCCAGCTTCGCGCGGCTGGTCCGCATATCGGCGTCGTGCTTCCCGATCTTCGCGTTCGGGCTGATGCGGCGCGAAGCCGCGAAGAAGACGCGACTCATCGGCGGCTACGTCGCCGCCGACCTCGTTTTCGTGGCGGAGATGCGGCTGGCCGGCGAGCTTTGGGAAGTGCCCGAAGAGCTCTACTTCCAGAGGCTGCATGCCGCAACCCCGGACGTTCTCGCCCGGACCACTCGATCGGGCGAAGCTGCCTGGTTCGATCCGGAGAATGCCGAACGGTGGCTGCGCCCGGAAGGCGAGTTGTTATTCCAGTACATCGGCGCCATTCACCGGTCCGACGTATCCGCGCTTCAGAAGGCGAAGTGCTATCTGTCCCTTGGCGGTCACGTGGCCAGCCGGATCGAGCGCTCCCTGCGCCGGATGCCGAAGCGGGCTCGTCTGGCGGCCTGGCGGCACTGGTCGGCGGTGTCGCGCCTGTTCATACGCACGACCCCCCTGACAGCGTTGCCGCTCCGCGCATGGGTGCTGAGTGCGGCTGTGCGACGCCGGCAACGGGACAAATTCTCCCTGGCGTTCGCGGCGCCGGGAAAGGAAACCAAAGCTCGTCTGGTCAGCTTCGCTGCGGAGCGCCTGGCCACACGCACGGACGTTGCCAGTCATCGACTTTTGGCGCAGATGGTCCTGTCTGGCGACGAGCGGCAGTGCGTTGCCGCCGCCAGGGCGCTTGGCCCGCATCCGCAGCGCTACTCGCGGGCCCTGGCCTGTGTGCTCGAGTCCGCGTCCGCCGACAATCGTGAGCGCGCGCTTCGCATGTTGTGCGAGCAGGGGGGCGCTGACAGCGCCGACGCTTGGCGGTCCGTGTTCGCCAAGGCTCCCCTCAGCGAGCCCGCTGCCCTTCCCGACCAACACGAACCGCGGACGGCGGCCCTGCGATGAGCCTTCCGCTGATATCCGTCCACATGCCGGTCTACAACGCCGAGCCGTATGTCGGCGAAGCTGTCGAAAGCATCCTTGCCCAGACGTGCCCCGATTTCGAGTTCATCATCATCAACGACGGCTCAACCGATCGGTCGCTCGATATTCTTCGCCGCCATGCGGACGAAGACGATCGCATCCGGCTGGTGAGCCGGCCGAACGCCGGCATCGGGCGCACGCGGAACGAGGCCTTGAACCTGGCTCGCGGCGAGTTCTTCGCTGTCATGGATGCGGATGATGTCTCTCTGCCGCAGCGCTTCGCCCGGCAAGTGGAATTCCTGCGCAGCCATCCCGACCACGTGGCCGTGGGGACTGCGGTCCTGATGGTCGACCCCGACGGCGACCCGATCCGCGAATGGATCTTTCACGCCGATCACGACGAGATCGACCGAGCGCACATGGAAGGCCACGGCGGTGCCTTGACCCATCCGTCATCGATGATGCGCCGGGAGGCGGTCGTGGCCCTGGGGGGCTATCGCGAGGAACTCGCTCCGGCGGAGGACTATGACCTGTTTCTCCGGCTGGCGGAACGCGGGCGGATCGCCAACCTGCCCGAGGTGCTCTTCAAGTATCGACAGCATTCGAACAGCGCCGGGCACAAGCAGTTCGAGCGCCAGAAGCGCGGCGGCGAGACGGCGCTTCGTGACGCCTACCAGCGCCGTGGCCTGCCGCCGCCGAAAGACCTGCAAGTACGTAGAGGCGGGAGAATCAGCCCCGTCGAGCATCATCGCAAGTGGGCCTGGTGGGCCCTCGACGCCGGGTACGTGGCCACGGCCCGCAAGCACGCCCTGAGCGCGTTGCGCCAGGCGCCGTTTTCCACAGAATCCTGGAGGGCTATGCTCTTCGCGATGCGCGGGCATTGACCCTCGCCGGCGACGTCTTATGGCTTCATCGCTTCGAATTACCTTTGTTCTCCCGTATGCCGGCCTGGTCGGCGGCGTTCGCGTCGTCGCGATTTATGCCGACCACTTGCAGCGGCTCGGCCATCACGTGACGGTCGTCTCCACGCCGAGGCCGAAGCTGCCGCTCCGCAAGGCCGCCCGGTCGCTGCTGCGCGGCCGGAAGGTCCGTCATCCCCAGCCGGGTGACAAGTTCTTCGAGGGGGTCAACGTCGAGCATCGCGTGCTGCCGCGCTACCGGCCGGTGACCGATGCCGATGTCCCGGACGCGGATGTCGTGGTCGCTACGTGGTGGGAGACCGCGCCGTGGGTGGCGGATTTGTCCCCGCGCAAGGGGGCCAAGGCGTACTTCGTGCAGGACTACGGGGCGAACGAGGGGCAACCGTTGGACAAGGTCGTTCCCACGTGGGACCTTCCGCTGCACA
>JBECKQ010000049.1:0-6956 GCA_040235375.1 Phycisphaerae bacterium
TACGCCATGATCGGGGAGCGGTCCACTGCGCCGGGCTGTTCGATCGCGTGAATCACGGGCAGCAGGGGCTCGTCGTGGTTTCGCCTGTACAGCACTTTCAGCACGTGATGCGCGCCTTCGAGGAAGAGAATCGAATGGCCGTAACGCACGAGCACGCGCAGGAGGGGGCGGAGGCCGTCGTGGCCGAGGGCGATCAATCCTTCGGCGGCAAGCCAGCGAACGTCTGCGTCGCGATCTTCGAGGGCGTGGATCAGCGCCAGTGCGGCGTTGGGGCTCTTGATGGTTGCGAGGGCCTTGGCCGCCTCCCAGCGCACGACGTCGTTCTCATCACGCAGCGCAGGAATGAGCACCGCCAGAGCGGGTTCCCCGAGCTCGACCAGTTCCTCGCGGGCCCGCTGGCGTTCGAGGCCGTCCTCAACGTTGAGGCGTTCTGCCAGTTCGGTGAGGCGGGCGCTTTCGGCCATGGATCTTCCTTCCTTGGTCCTGTTGTGCGGATTCATCGTGATGCCTTTCATCGTAAACCTCACCCGCGGATCAGTCTCGTCGAGCCACCTGGCGCAGGTGCCGTCCGGCGTCATCGCAAGGCGTGGGGCAGGCGGCTGGCCCGACCGGTTGAGTCGGGCAGCCGCCCTGCCCATTGAGGCGGGGTCACTCGGGCGAGTGCCCGCCGGTGGCGTATCACCTCGCAGGTCGGACAGCCCCCGCGTACGATTGTTCGACGTTGCCGGCGACTCGGCGACCGGCACCGGCGGCGTCATCGCGTCTGTCGTTGCGTTGTGTCGCACGCGGGTCATGGCTGTCCGACCTCTCATTCAAAGGCATTGGTGGTCCGTAAGATCATGCCGCCGAATCTCTACTTCTTAATCTGAATGAACACGTACCGCTGGAATCCCTTGTTCTCGACGCGGAGTCGAACGCCCGTGCTCAGATCCTGCTTGCGCATCTGGGCGTAGAACTCCTTCACGGTTTGGACGGGCTCGTTGCCGACGTAGTGGATGACGTCCCCGGTCTGGAGGCCGGCGAGCGCCGCGGCACTGAAAGGTTCGACGGCGGTCACGACCACGCCCTGCGTGTCCGGCTTGTCGCCAAGCTGCTGGGCGATTTCCGGCGTCAGATTGTGAACGGTCAGTCCGAGGTTGAGCGTTTGCTCTTGTTCCTGGCCTTCACTCTGACCAGAGGCGTTGTTGTCCTTGAGCTCGCCAAGCTTGACCTGCCTGGTGATCGTCTTTCCGTCGCGGAAGACTTTCATGTCGACGGTCGTGTCCGGCTTGGTGCCGGCGACTTCGTTGCGCAATTCGTCCACGTCTTTGACCGGCTTGCCTTCGTAGGAGACGATGATGTCGCCTGCCTTCAGGCCGGCCTCGGCGGCGGGGCTATCCGGCGACACGTCGCCGATGAGCGCTCCTTCCTTCGAGTTGTAGCCGAACGACTTGGCAAGCTGGTCGTTGAGATTCTGGATGGCCACGCCGAGCCAGCCGCGCTCGACGTGCCCGGTCTTGATCAGGCTGTTCATGACCGTCTTGGCCATGTCGATGGGCACGGCGAATCCGATGCCCATGTAGCCGCCGCTCTTGGTCGCGATCGCGGTGTTGATGCCGATGACCTTGCCCTGGAGATCGACGAGCGGCCCGCCGCTGTTGCCGGGGTTGATCGCCGCGTCGGTCTGGATGAAGTCCTCGTAGTCGGCGATGCCGACGTGGGCGCGACCGGTGGCGCTGATGATTCCGGCGGTGATCGTCGAGGTGAGACCGAACGGCTCGCCGATGGCGACGACCCATTCGCCGACCTTCAGATTGGCGGAATTGCCCAAGGGCGCGGCGACGAGATCCTTGGCGTCGACCTTGAGCACCGCCAGGTCCGTGTCCGGATCGGTGCCGACGATCTTGGCCGGCAGAGAACGATCGTCGCTGAGAATCACGCGCACCTCGTCCGCGTCCGCGACGACGTGATTATTGGTGAGGATGTAGCCGTCCGGCTTCACGATGACGCCCGAGCCGAGGCCTTCCTGCGTATACTGGCGCGGCATTCTCGGCGAGAAGAACTGGAAGAAGTCGTTGCCGAACAACTGTGACAGCGGCGAGTTCGACGAGGACGACTGTCCACTGGTCGGCTGATTGAGCACAACCTTGTGTACCGATTCGACGCTGACGACTGCCGGCGTAATCTCTTTCGCCACGTGTTCGAACGACTGAGCCAGTTGCTGAGCGCCGTTGCAGGTGTTGGTTGAGGCGTCGGGCGCTGTCGTATCCATTCGACCGGCCAGCGTCACGGGCGCCGCTAAACCGAGCGTCACGAAAATCACACCTGCAGTCAGTGTACTCGTAAGGCGTTTCATGGGAGCATCTCCTTCCTGTTGGGCACGGGCAGTTCTTCCCACTGCCGTAGCCGATCCTGTTTCCGGACAAGACCACATCGTTCGGGTTCGCTTGTCGTGATGCGGCTTGTAGTCCTCTTCACTGTTAAAACATCTTCAGGGAATCGTTTCCCGCGAGTCTTCATTTCCGTTTCCGCGGTCAGGGCGGCACGATGTCGCAGACCTTCTCGACGAGCGCGTTGATGTCGAAAGGCTTGTCGAAGTAGGCAGCAGCACCGTGCTTCTCCGCTTCGAGGCGCGTTTCCGTATCACCGAACGCGGTGATGACAACCATTGGTGGAAACCCCGGCCGATCGGAAAAACCGGCAAGAATCTCCATCCCCGTCAGGCCGGGCATGCGCACGTCGGAAATCACCAGGGCGTAATCCTCGTGCGACGGCGGCGTAAGGAACGCGGAAAGCCTGTCGAGCAGTTGGATACCGTTGCTGCAATCGGTCACCGCGAATCCCGCGCGGATCAGAGCCTGACGCACAAGGATACGCAGTTCCTTGTCGTCCTCGGCGAGCAGGACGCGCTTCCGCGAGGGCGATTCGTCGTCCGGTCGCGTCATGGTGGCTGTCTTGTGGTCGGGTTGTGGCGCCATGTTACCGCCCTCCTTCGATGGCCTGGCGGATCGTCTCGACGAGATCCTCCACCTCGAACGGTTTGTCGAGAATTGCGGCGGCGCCGAGTTCCTTCGCCCGGGCGTGCGTGGCCTCGTCACCGAACGCGGTAATCAGAATCGTCGGGGGAAACGTCGTGCACTCGCGCAGGTGTTCCAGGAACTGCAGGCCGGTGATGCCGGGCATGCGCACGTCAGAGACAATTACGCTGAAGTAATCCGGATCGGAGGAGACCAGCCTGGCGACAAGATGAGTGCCGTCCACGCATTCATCGACGACGAAGCCCCTCTCATGCAGCGACTGTACGAGCATGGAGCGCATCTCCACGTCGTCCTCCGCCAGAAGGATGCGTGGCGGTCGCCAGTCGGACGGGTGTTTCGTTGGCTTATTCGAGGTCGACGGCGTGTCTTTGCCTGTTGCGCTCATCATTATTACTCCCGCAGGGCCCGGAACTTCGTTGGCCGAGAAAGCACTGCGGTGGATGAGGAGCAATCCGTGTGCCAGCCGCTGGCGACACCGCCAGTCCGCCTGAAGGCAGTGAAATGTGTGGCAAGGCGCCGCGCGCGAGCGCCGGCGCGGCGTCCAACGGCGATCATTCGTGCGTCGTCGCCGTATACGGCGGGTCTTCAAAATGCAGCGCGGCGTTATGCCGCGCGCGTCGATTTGCCACGCTTCGTCTTAGCGATCGCTAAGACCGTAGCGTTCGAGCTTGCGGTAGAGCGTTTTGCGATCGAGGCCGAGCACGCGTGCCGCCGACGTCTTGTTGCCGGACGTGGCGCGGAGGACGTGCTGGATGTAGCGCTTCTCGACCTGCTCGAGCGTCGCCAGCTCGGCCGGATCGTCCCCACCGAGTACGAGCTCGGAGCTGCGATAGGCGCGGATGCGCTCGGGTAGATCCTCAACGGTGATCTTGTCGTGACGGGTCAGGGCGACGGCGCGCTCGATGGCGTTACGCAGCTCGCGGACGTTTCCGGGCCAGTGATAGGCCAGGAGCTTTTCCGCCACCGGCTGAGACAGGCCGGTGACTTCCTTGCCGGCGCGAGAGGCGAACTGGCGGAGAAAATGGGCGGCAAGAAGGAGAATGTCCGTGCCGCGGGAGCGCAGCGGCGGGACGTCCAGTTGAATGACGTTGATGCGGAAGAAGAGATCCTCGCGAAAGCGTCCCTCGGCGACCTCGGCCTGGAGGTCGGCATTGGTGGACGCGACGATTCGCGCGTCGAACTCGATCGATTCGTTCCCACCGACCGGCCGGATCGAGCGCTCTTCGAGGGCGCGGAGCAGCTTCGGCTGGAGGCCGAGAGGCAGGTCGCCGATCTCGTCGAGCAGCAGCGTGCCGCCATCGGCCTGGGCGAAGAGGCCCTTGCGTTCGGCCTTGGCGTCGGTGAACGCACCGCGGGCGTGGCCGAACAGTTCGCTCTCCAGGAGGTTCTCGGGCACGGCGGCGCAGTTGATGGCCACGAAGGGCCCGCCGCGGCGCTCGCCGCGCTTGTGCAGGGCGCGGGCGACAAGCTCCTTGCCGGTGCCGTTTTCACCGGTGATGAGGACGGATGCATCCGTGGCCGCAACGCGCGTGAGCTGGTCGAAGAGCTGCTGCATGGCGGGGCTGGCGCCGATGAGCTCGCCGAAATGCTCCATGCGTTCGACGGCGTCGCTGAGGAAGCGCACCTGTTCCTGCAATCGGCCGTTCTGCACGGCCCGATCCAGGACGAGGTGCAGGAGATTGAGGTCAACGGGCTTGGTGACGAAGTCGTAGGCACCGGCGCGAATGGCGGCGACGGCCGTCTCCATGCTGCCGAAGGCGGTCATCACGACGACGGGCACGCCCGGCCGATTGCTGACGATACGCTCACAAAGATCGATCCCGCCCATGCCCGGCAGATTGAGATCGGTGAGGACGGCGTCGAAAGCGCGGGCGCTCAGCGCGGCCATGGCCTCGTCGGCGTTCGTGCACGTCTCGATGGCGTAGTCGCGCTGGGCGAGATCGAGGCGAAGGAGCTCGCACAGCTCGTGATCGTCGTCGATGATGAGGACGTGCGCGGTCATGATGATGGATCCGCAGGCAGATAGATATCGAACCGGGTGCCCTTGTCAACCCGGCTCTCGACGTCGATCCACCCGCCATGCTCGGCGACGATGCCGTACACGATGGAAAGTCCCAGGCCCGTACCCTCGCCGATTTCCTTGGTGGTGAAAAACGGTTCGAAAAGATGGTTACGGATTTCGTCGGGAATGCCGACACCCTGATCGCGAACGGTAAGGCAGGCATAGTCGGCTTCCTCGCCGCCCTGCAGACCTCGCGGGCGGGCGCGCACCCTGTGCAGCTCGACCTGTACCTGGCCGCCGCGCGGCATGGCCTGGAGGGCATTGACGACGAGGTTGGTGACGGCCTGCTGCACCTGCGTGGGGTCGACCGGGGCCATCACCGGCGCGTCGTCCGCAACGACGTTGAGCTCGCAGTTCTGTTTGCGCACCTGCGGCTTGAGCAGATCGAGCGTCTCGTCGACGATCGGGCGAAGATCGTGTGCGGTCTTCGCCTGAGAGCGGCGGCGGGCGAAGTCGAGCAACTGGCGAATGAGCGCCGTGATGCGGTCGACCTGCTGCTTGATGACGTTTGCGCTGTGGGTGACCTCGTCGGCGGAGATCGTACCGCCGGCGATGAGCGAGGCCCGGCCGGAGACGACGTTCAGCGGCGTGCCGAGTTCGTGGGCGATGCCGGAGGCGAGACGGCCGACCGTCTTGAGGCGGTCGGCATGGCGAAGCTGCTCGATCGCGGCGATCCGCGCGTCGGACTCCGCCTTCATCTTCTCGATCGCAGCGGCAAGCTGCTCGCACATTTCGTTCATGGTGGCGGCCAGAACGCTGAGCTCGTCGCGACCGCGAATCCGCACCTTGCCCTCGAGATCGCCGGAGCCGATGCGGCGGGCCTTCATCGTAAGCTCGGAAAGCGGGCGGCCGACCATCGAGACGCCGGCAATGCCGACGATGACGGCGGTGACGGCAATGAGGGCCACGGTGAGGATGCCGGTGCGCAGGATGGTCACCTGGATGTAGCGGTCGGCGTAGGACGCGTTCTTGGAAAGCTCCAACGCGCCGGAGCGACCGGTGCCGACGTTGACCGGTACGTAGTGGTAGATCCGGCGGACGCCGCTGCTGTCGCGGCGCACCAGCATCGTGTTGCCGCTGAGCATGGCTTTCTTCAGCTTCGCCTCGGGCACTGCGGGAGCAAACGGGCTGCCCGGAGGGGCACTGATCCAGACCCAGCGAATGTCGACGAAGTTCTGTTTTTCGTTGGCGTCGGCGATCGACGCCAGGGCGGTCTTCTCGCCGCTGGATTGCCAGACGTGGGCGACGAGCCCCTCGAGCGTGAGGCCGAGCAGGCGGACGTCATTACGCATGTCGTTCTCGAAGAGGTCGATTTCCCGGTGGACGCTGAGGTAGCCGTCAATGATGTGCGACAAAACGACGGCGGCCACGATCAGCGACGCGAGTTTCATCGTCAACCGCATGGGATGCTCCTGGGCAAGCCCGGCCGAGAGACGGGTGAAGCGAACCTGCCGGGGCCGGCCGCAGGCCGGGCCGCAGCGCTACGCCACGCCATAGTATACGGGAAGTGCGGGTCTTTCGAACGGGGGGCGGGCGAGCGGATGGCGTTCGCGCCCCGACGGTCATGGAGGGTTGTGCTGCCGGTTCCGGTTTGGGAGGGCGGCGGGGCGCATGCGCGGTTGACGGCGCCAGTCCGCTTCCTTACGGGCGCGGTTCGGACTGCGTTGCGGGCGAGTCGTTGGGGTGACATATTCGTTGGAAGCGTTGACGGCGAAGGAGCGGTTGACGTTCGATCCGCTTCCTTACGGGCGCGGCTCGGACGGCGTTGCAGGCGATTCGTTGGGTGACACATTCGTTGGAAGCGGTGACGGCGAAGGGATGGTTGACTGCGCCAATCCGCTTCCTTACGGGCGCGGTTCGGACTGCGTTGCGGGCGA